>JAJZPY010000028.1 GCA_021811005.1 Pseudomonadota bacterium | reverse complement strand
CTGACAGATCCAACCATGTGCCGACCCGGCGCACTTGCGTGCGCAAGCAACTCTCTTAAAGAGTGCGGGTTTGGCGTTACGGCTGATCCTGCTCTTCCTGGGCTGTCGTTCTGACAGCAGCGTCTCTCCAGACTCTCGCTGAACAATAACAATTGCAACAAAGCTAAGTTGCGTCCGGCGGTATCGTCAAAGCAGACTTTACCGTGTGCGAAGCGCGGGCTTGATCGGTTGGGATTTACAAGAACTTCATCACGAGGAGAAGAGGATTATGACGAGTACCCAGCATTCAGACAGCGGTGAAAGCAGCGCCGCGTTTTACCACAACCGATGGTTCCAGCTCGTATTCGGGATCATTTGCATGGCGCTGGTGGCCAACCTGCAATATGCCTGGACATTGTTCGTACCCAAGATTCAGGACACGTTCCACTGGACCCGGGCAGCAATCCAGGTCTCCTTCTCCATTTTCATCATTACTGAAACCTGGCTGGTTCCTGTGGAAGGATGGCTCGTGGACAAGTTCGGTCCGCGCCCCGTGATCGCTCTGGGCGCCGTTCTCGCGGCCTTGGGATGGGTGCTGGATTCTTATGCCACTTCACTCGAAGCTTTCTACGTGGCAGCCGTGATTTCCGGCGTCGGTGCCGGTTGCGTGTATGGCACCTGCGTGGGCAATGCCCTCAAGTGGTTTCCGGACAAGCGCGGCCTGGCTGCCGGCCTGACGGCTGCCGGTTTTGGTGCGGGTGCCGCGTTGACGGTGATCCCCATCGCCAACATGGTCAAAGTCTCGTACACCGCCGCCTTCTTCAATTTTGGGATCGGTCAGGGCGTGATCATTTTCATCATCGCCATGCTGATGATTCGGCCGAAGGTACCCAAGGGCGTGGTGGCCTCGCAGCGGGTTTCCAGCTGCAAGGTTGATTACAAGATGAACCAGATGCTCCGTACGCCGGTGTTCTGGGTCATTTATATCCTGTTCGTGGCGGTTGCCGCCGGCGGCCTGATTGCTACGGCCCAGATCAAGCCAATCGCCAACGACTACGGCTTCGCGAAGTGGACCGTGAACTACTTTGGCGAAGTATTGCCGCTCCTGACCGTGGTGTTGTCCCTGGACAGCCTGTGCAACGGGTTCACCCGGCCCCTGTGCGGTTTCATTTCCGACCGCATCGGTCGCGAGAACACCATGATGTTGGTGTTTGCCGGCGAAGGCCTGGCGCTGCTGGGTTTGATGAACTTCGGGCACGATGCCACCATGTTCATGATTTTCGCCCCCATGGTGTTCCTGTTCTGGGGTGAAATTTACTCCATCTTCCCGGCCACCTGTGCGGACACCTTTGGCGTGAAATACGCCGCTGGCAATGCGGGCGCGCTTTACACCGCCAAGGGCACGGCTTCGCTGCTGGTTCCCTTGACCGCCCTGTTTGTGGTGAAAGGAGACTGGAACAGCGTGTTCATCATTTCGGCGGTGCTGTCCTTTGGTGCTGCACTGGCTGCCAAGTTCATCCTGCAGCCGATGCGTCATCGCTTTATTGAAAACTCCAACAAGGGCTTTCAGGAAGAGGCTGCGGCTGGCAACGTGCCGCAAACTGCAGCTTCCTGATTTCCGACCATCTGCCGGCAGCCGCTGCGGGCTGTCCGGCGATGTTTGAAACATGAGCCACCCTGCCTCCGGCAGGGTGGTTTTATTTTGGAGACGGCCATTTTTCACGATCCTTACTGGATGCTTTTTGCGGTGGCGGTGCTCACCGTTTCCGCGCTCGTGCACGGCACCCTGGGTTTTGGTTTTCCGCTCATCTCGACGCCCGTCATTGCGCTGGTGGCCGACATGCAAACGGCGATCGTGCTGACCGTGCTGCCCAACCTGGCCGTCAATCTGGTGAGCATCGCGCGCGGAGGGCGATGGCGTGCCAGCATCGGCCGCTACGGGTTCATGGCCCTGTGGGTGCTGCTGGGTACCCTGCTGGGCACGCGGCTCCTGCTCTCCGCTAACACGGCGATTCTCAAACTGCTGCTGGCGGGCATGATTGCCCTGTACCTGGTGCAGGATCGCGTCAAGATGCTGGACTGGTCCGTGATCGCCCGTCATCCGAAATGGGCCGGCGCGGTGTCGGGGTTGATGGCCGGCGTCCTCTCGGGCGCGGTGAACGTGGCGCTGCCACCCCTGGTCATTTATTTCATGGCGCTGGGCCTGGAGCCGCTGGCCATGACGCAAATCCTCAACCTGTGTTTCCTGGCAGGGAAATCGACCCAGGCGGCTTCCCTGGCACTGGGGGGGCACTTTGACCGGCAGACGCTGCTGCTTTCGCTGCCCCTTGCCCTTCTTTCGGTCGGCATGCTTTGGGCCGGCATGCGGTTGCAGCGCAATATCGATCCGCGGAACTACCGGCGCCTGGTTTTTGTGGCGCTGATCGTCATGGCGATCCTGCTCGTGGCACAGTCGTTGCTGTCGATCATTGGAGCTGCTTGACACGAGTCAAGGACAGGGGGAGCCCTGTCCATTATCCTTATTGCCTGCTGGTTGCCTCCTGCGGAATGCCCTGGAATCAGGACGTTGTGGGGTTATGGGAACCATTTGCAACGACGATTCCTGGAATGGGCAAGCTGCGGCAATATGACAGCAGCCAACCTGAAAACCAGGCGGTTTAGGGTAACTTTGGACGACCAGTAACGGATGAGGGGAAAATGATGGAAAAAGCGCTGGCGGGTATTCGGATTCTCGATATGACACATGTGCAGGCTGGACCGACGTCGTCGCAGTTGCTGGCGTGGCTGGGTGCCGATGTCATCAAGTTTGAGCCACCCACGGGCGATATCACCCGGGGTCAGCTGCGTGACATCCCCAATGCGGACAGCCTGTATTTCACGATGCTGAACTGCAACAAGCGTTCAATCAGCGTCAACATGAAAAACGCTGCGGGCAAGGAAGTTTTCGTCGAGCTGCTGAAGAAATGCGATGTGGTCATGGAAAACTTTGGCCCGGGCGTTCTCGACCGTTTCGGTTTCAACTGGGAAACCGTTCACAGCATCAACCCCCGCATCGTCATGGCCTCCATCAAGGGTTTTGGTTCGACGGGCCCCTATGCGGAATTCAAGGCCTACGAAAACGTGGCGCAAGCCATGGGCGGCTCCATGAGCACCACCGGTTTTGATGACGGCCCTCCGCTGGTGACGGGTGCCCAGATCGGCGATTCGGGTACCGGCCTGCATCTGGCCATTGGCATTCTGGCCGCGCTGCAAGGACGCGAGCGCACGGGCAAGGGTCAATACGTGGAAGTGGCCATGATGGACTCGGTCATGAATCTCTGTCGCGTGAAGTTCCGCGATCATCAGCGCCTGACGCGCGGTTCCCTGCCCGAGTACTCCATCGAGACGCAGGGTCGCCACAGCACGCCTCGCAGCGGCAATGATTCCGGCGGCGGCCAGTTGGGCAATGCGGTCAAATGCAAGCCGGGCGGCCCCAACGATTACGTTTATGTGGTGGTTCAGGAAGCCGTGTGGGACAACCTGGCACGCCGTATGGGTGGTGAAGCCATGGCGCAGGATGCGCGTTTTTCCACCATCGGCGAACGGCGCAAGAACCAGGCCATCATGTGGAGCATGCTGAACGATTTTGCCAGCAAGTACGACAAGCGCGAGTTCATGGCCCTGCTCAACGAAATCGATGTGCCTTGCGGCCCCATCATGAGCACGGAAGATCTGGCCACTGACGAGCATGTCCGCCTGCGCGAAATGTATGTGGAACTCGAGCACCCCGTGCGGGGCACCTGGTACAACGTGGGCATGCCCATCAAGCTTTCGGACAACCACGTGCCCATCAAGAGCGCGCCCCTGCTCGGTGAACATACGGACGAAGTGCTGAAGGAAGTGCTGGGCTGGAACGCGCAAGACATTGAATCGCACCGTACGGCCGGCGCTTTCACCAAGTAACGGTATCGCTGGCAACTTGAACGGATCAAAACCGGAAGGAGTTTTTTGCTTATGAAGATCGTCATCATCGGACAACAGGATTTCGGGAAAGGGGTCATGGAAGCTTTCCTCGCCCGTGGTGATGAAGTGGCCGGAGTGTTTTGCGCCCCTGAAAAGGAAGGTGCACGCCCGGATCCGCTGCGTCTGGCGGCCCAGGAGAAGGGACTGAAAGTATTTCAGCTCCCTTCGCTCAAGGATGCCAAAGCCATCGAGATCATGCGGGAGCTCGCTCCTGAAATCGGCATCATGGCCTACGTGCTGCAGTTCGCACCCCAGGAATTCGTGAACATTCCCAAGCACGGGACCATTCAGTACCACCCGTCCCTGTTGCCCCTGTATCGCGGCCCGAGCTCCATCAACTGGCCCATCGTCCGCGGCGACACGAAGACCGGCCTCACCATTTTCCGTCCCGATGACGGCCTGGACGAAGGTCCCGTGGTCCTGCAAAAGGAAACCCCGATCGGTCCGGACGATACCCTGGGTTCGGTTTACTTCGACCGGCTGTTCCCGATGGGCGTCGCGGCCATGCTGGAAGCCGCAGATCTCGTGGTGGCCGGACGTCACAAGGAAGTGGTTCAGGACGAATCCGTGGCCACGTATGAAGGCTGGTTCCGTGCGGGCGAATCCCGCATCAACTGGAACAACCACGTGGATTTCATCTACAACCTGATCCGCGGCTGCAATCCGGCTCCCGGGGCCTGGACCACGCTGCAAGGCAAGAAAGTGCAGATTTTCGAATCGCGCAAGCACATGTTCCGCACGTTCGGTGCGGTCAAGGGCAAGATTGGCGAAGTTTCGGAAATCGGTGCCGACAGCTTCCGCATCACGGCCCAGGGTGGGCAGGTCGAAGTGTTCAAGATCAAGCATGAGGACGGCAAGAAGGTCAGCGCTGCTGAGTTTGTGCAGGCTCATGGCATCACGGTGGGTACGGCGTTCGGAAGCTGACCGGGCGTTGACGATAGCAGTACCCAGCAGGCCGGGCGATCCCCGGCCTGCTGTTTTTCAGGCCGTCAGTCAGGACGTGTGATGGGCGTTTGCCTGCGGGTGATGGTGTAGCAGGCGACTCAGGGTTTCCGGCGAGATGTTCAGATGCAGCGCCAGCTCCTTTTTGGGGAGGAGGTTGGCCATCTCCGGGTTTTTGCGCATGAACCGTTCCATCCGTCCTGCAGCGTCGAGCAAATGCAGCGTGATGGTGTGCGCCATGATTTCACTCATGAGGCGCATGACTTCATATTCGAAATCGTGTTTGAGCTTGGGGTAATGTTCCATGAATTCGGCCCAGACCGGAATCGGGCATTTGGCCACCCGCACCCGCGTGACGGCCCGAATGCTGTAAGGGGCACGGTTTTCCAGGCGCCAGGCCGCATAACTGGTTTCAATCTGGGATTCGCTGGCAAAGCGCAGGATCATTTCCTTGCCTTCCGCGTTGGCCACCACCCGCTTGAGGATGCCTTCCAGGATGAAATACTGGTCCATTTCGGAGGCGCCCTGGACCAGCAGGGCTTCGCCTTTTTTCACCTCGGTGATAGTGAGATGGTTTTCCAGTTCAATGAGTTCGGGCTCGGTCAGGCAACGCAACACCACATTGCCGCGCAGAAGACTGCGCAACATCATGCGCAGCGGGTGACGCGGCAGTGGTGTTTCCAGAAAATCGCTGCTGGGTGCATTCATGGCTGATTATTATAGAACTTCTTTGGGCAACAAAAAAACAGGAGTTTGTGGAGAACGGGGGGGCGCGATATAATCCGTTGTCCAACTGATGTCTTCGCCCATGACCAAGTACATTTTCGTGACCGGCGGTGTGGTCTCGTCTCTCGGGAAGGGCATCGCCGCCGCTTCGCTCGGGGCCATCCTAGAATCCCGTGGCATCAAAGTCACCCTGCTCAAGCTCGATCCCTACATCAACGTAGATCCGGGAACCATGAGCCCGTTCCAGCACGGCGAAGTGTTCGTGACGGAAGACGGCGCGGAAACCGACCTCGACCTGGGGCACTACGAGCGCTTTGTCAGCACGCGGATGACGCGGCGCAACAACTTTACCACGGGCCAAATCTACGAAAGCGTGATCAAAAAGGAGCGGCGCGGCGATTATCTGGGCGGCACGGTTCAGGTGATTCCGCACATCACCGACGAGATCAAGCACTGCATCCGGCTCGGTGCCGAAAACGCCCAGGTGGCCATTGTCGAAATCGGCGGAACGGTGGGCGACATCGAATCCCTGCCCTTCCTTGAAGCCATCCGCCAGATGGCCATCGAATTGCCGCGCGACCACACCTGTTTCATTCACCTGACGCTCCTGCCCTACCTTCCATCGGCTGGTGAAATCAAAACCAAGCCCACGCAGCATTCCGTCAAGGAATTGCGCGAAATCGGCATTCAGCCTGACGTGCTGGTGTGCCGGGCGGATCGTGCGTTGCCTGAAGACGAGCGCCGGAAAATCGCCCTTTTTACCAACGTGCCGGTGGAAGCGGTCATTTCCGCCCCTGACGTGGACAGCATTTACAAAATCCCCGGCGGGCTCCATCGTCAGATGCTGGATGAGATCGTTTGTCACAAGCTGGGCTTGCTGGCCCGCTCTGCCGATCTTTCCGCCTGGGACAACCTGGTGCATGCGCTGGAGCACCCCTTGCACGAAGTGGACATCGCGCTGGTGGGCAAGTATGTGGATCTGACCGAGTCCTACAAGTCGCTTTCGGAAGCCCTGATTCATGCCGGCATACACAAGCGTTCGCGCATTCACATTCACTATGTGGATTCCGAGCGCATTGAAAACGAAGGCGTCCAATGCCTGAAAGGCATGGATGCGGTACTCGTGCCCGGCGGTTTCGGCAAGCGGGGAGTGGAAGGCAAGATCAAGGCCATTCAGCATGCCCGGGAAAACCGGATTCCGTACTTGGGCATTTGCCTGGGCATGCAGCTTGCCGTGGTGGAGTTCGCGCGCCATTGCGCCCAGATGCCCGATGCCCACAGCACCGAGTTCGATTCCGAAACCCGGCATCCGGTCATTGCCCTCATCACGGAATTCACGACGGCAGACGGGCAAGTGGAACGCCGCAATGCCCAGTCCGACCTGGGGGGTACCATGCGCCTTGGGGGGCAGGAATGCATTCTGGAAAACGATTCGCTGGTGCGCCAGATTTATGGCAGGGAGCACATTGTCGAGCGGCATCGGCATCGCTATGAAGTCAACAATGAGTTTTTGCCCCAGCTGCGCGCGGCGGGCTTGCGCACTTCAGGAAGATCCGCTCAGGAAGACTTGTGCGAAGTGATCGAATTGCCGGAGCACCCCTGGTTCGTCGCCTGCCAGTTTCACCCTGAATTTACATCTACGCCGCGTGGCGGGCACCCGCTCTTTGAATCCTTCATCGAAGCCGCCCTGCGTCAACGCGGAGTTCTTTCGCCAGGAATTGCCCGCGTATCATGAAGCTTGCCCATTTCGACGTTGGTCTTGAACATCCGATCTTCCTGATTGCGGGGCCTTGCGTGCTGGAGTCGCGGGAACTGGCATTCGATGTGGCAGGGCAGTTGAAGGCGATGTGCCAGGAGCTGGAAATCCCTTTCGTGTTCAAGGCGTCTTACGACAAGGCAAACCGCAGTTCCGGCAGTTCCTTCCGTGGCCTGGGCATGGAACAAGGCCTTGAGATCCTTTCGGACATTCGCAAAACCCTGGGCGTGCCCGTTCTCACCGACGTGCATGAACGACAGGACGTGCCTGCCGTGGCTGCTGTCGTGGACGTGTTGCAGACGCCCGCTTTTCTTTGCCGGCAAACCGATTTCATCCAGGCTGTGGCCACTGCGGGCCGTCCGGTCAACATCAAGAAAGGGCAGTTCCTGGCTCCCGCCGACATGAAAAACGTGGTGGACAAGGCGCGCGCGGCCAGCGGCGCCGACAACATCATGGTCTGCGAACGAGGGGCTTCCTTCGGCTACAACAATCTGGTGTCAGACATGCGGTCCCTCTCGATCATGCGGGACACCGGCTGCCCGGTCGTTTTTGACGCGACCCACTCCGTGCAATTGCCCGGAGGGTTGGGTGGCGCCAGCGGTGGTCAGCGCGAGTTTGTTCCGGTTCTCGCCCGCGCCGCTGTGGCGGCCGGCGTGGCCGGGGTTTTCATGGAAACCCACCCGGATCCTGCAAAGGCTTTGTCTGACGGCCCGAATGCCTGGCCGCTGGGAAAAATGAGAGCCTTGCTGGAAACCCTGATCGACGTTGACGCGTTGGTCAAGAAGCGTGGTTTCAGCGAAAACGATTTATAACCCAATAGAAAGTGACAGGAAATACTGATGAGTGCCATTGTTGAGGTCGTAGCAAGAGAGATTCTGGATTCGCGGGGCAACCCGACCGTGGAAGCCGAAGTGGTCACGGAAAACGGGGCGACAGGGCGCGCAGCGGTGCCGTCCGGCGCATCGACCGGAACCCGTGAAGCGATCGAATTGCGCGATGGCGACAAAAGCCGTTACCTCGGCAAGGGCGTGCTCAAGGCCGTTTCCCACGTGAACACGGAAATCTACGAAGCGGTTGTCGGCCTGGAAGTATCGGACCAGGCGCTGATCGACCACACCATGATTGAACTGGACGGGACGGACAACAAGGCGCGCCTAGGGGCCAATGCCATACTGGCCGTGTCCCTGGCAACCGCAAAAGCCGCTGCCGAAGAGGCCGGCCTGCCCCTTTATCGCTACCTGGGCGGAGCCGGCGCCGTGCACATGCCGGTTCCCATGATGAACGTCATCAATGGCGGCGCCCATGCCAACAACGGCCTCGACATGCAGGAGTTCATGATTCTGCCGGTGGGGGCTCCGACTTTTCGTGAAGCGTTGCGTTATGGGGCGGAAGTGTTTCATGCGCTCAAGTCGCTGATCGACAGCAAGGGTTTGTCCACCACGGTTGGCGACGAAGGCGGTTTTGCGCCGCGCCTGTCCAACAATGAGGCCGGCCTGGGTTTGATCATGGAAGCCATCGAGAAGGCGGGCTATCGTCCCGGTGAACAGATTGCCATCGGACTCGATTGCGCGAGTTCCGAGTTTTACAAGGATGGGCGCTACCATTTGCATGCGGAAAATCGCACGCTCGATTCCGACGGCTTTGCCCAATACCTGGCCGACTGGGTTTCGAAGTACCCGCTGGTGACCATCGAAGACGGCATGTCCGAAGCGGACTGGGCGGGCTGGAAGCTGCTCACGGACCGCCTGGGCGGAAAAGTCCAATTGGTGGGGGACGACATTTTCGTCACCAACGCCCGGATTTTGAAAGAAGGCATCGAGAAAGGCATCGCCAATTCCATCCTGATCAAGATCAACCAGATCGGATCGCTCTCAGAAACTTTTGCGGCCATTGAAATGGCCAAGCGGGCCGGTTACACCAACGTCATTTCCCACCGTTCCGGCGAAACCGAAGATACGGTGATTGCGGATATCGCCGTCGCCACCAACGCCGGGCAGATCAAAACCGGCTCCCTCTCGCGCTCGGACCGGCTGGCAAAATACAACCAGTTGCTGCGCATCGAGGAAGCCCTGGGCCCTGTAGCCCTGTACGGAGGGCGGGAAGCCTTTTACCAACTTTGAGGGGGCGGGCATGCTGGACCCGGCACGCTGGTTGCGCTACGCGCTGCTCACGATGGTTGTGGTACTGGCCTATGCCCTGATCCTGGGGAAAGGCGGGTGGCTGCGCATCCGGGCACTGGACCAGCAAATTGCCGCCCAGAAGACCACCAACCTGGACATGCAGAAGCGCAATGAAGCGCTTTCTGCAGAAGTTCAGGATCTCAGGAAAGGTTCCGATGCGCTGGAAGAGCGCGCGCGGGTCGAACTGGGCATGGTTCGCCAGGGCGAAGCCTACTACCGTTACGTGCAGTCCCCACCCCCGACTCCACCAGCCACCAAGCCCTGAACCGGACCTGGGGTCCGGTCCGGAGTCCTGTCACCAGAACAGGCGCCACCAGGGACGCCCGCCACCCTTTGTCGAGGAAGTCGAAGCCAGGAACTTGCTGTTGGGGTAGTCCTGTCTCAACACGCGCAGGCTGTCATTCTGAAGATCGTGCAAACCCATGGCTTCGTAGCTTTTGGCCATGATGTAGAGCGCTTCTTCCGTGGAAGAGGTGCGCGGAAAGCGTTTGAGCACTTCCTGTGCGCGGTTGGCGGCGGCAAGGTAGGCCTGGCGGTGGAAATAATAGCGGGCGGTTGCGAGGTCCGCATGCGCCATGACGTCCACCAGGTATTTCATGCGCAAGCTGGCATCTCCAACATACCGGCTGTTCGGAAAGCGCGTGACCAGTTCCTTGAAGGCGTCAAAGGCCTCGCGCGTGGGTTTCATGTCGCGTTCCGCGAGATCATTGGGGCTGTATATGCCAAAGATACCCAGGTCGTCGTTGAAGTTGGCCAGCCCTTTCATGTAGTAGGCGTAGTCCACCCCCGGATGGTTGGGATGGGCTTTGATGAAACGGTCGGCTTCGCTGATGGCGGAAGCGGTTTCATGTTGCTTGTAGTACACGTAGATCTGCTCCAGCTGTGCTTGCTGGGAATAGGCGCCGTAGGGATAACGGGACTCGAGGGCCTCATAGAGCTTGGCGGCTTTCTCGTAGTTGCCGTCCTGGAGTTCTGCTTTCGCCTCCGAGTGCAGTTTTGCCGCTGACCAGTCTTTCGTGGGGTCATAGTCCTGCGACAGGGTTTCGCAGGCCGTAAGCAAGGTGGCGAGAAGAAGCAGGCAGAAACGCGATAAACTGATGTTTGTCATAGGAAAATTCATCATGCTGTCGGAAGATTATACCAGTCCTGAGGAAACGGATCCGATTGTGGTTCAAATACCGCAGGTCTGCGCGGGCCTTCGGCTGGATCAGGCCCTGGCCCAGCTGTTTTCCGAATTTTCCCGGAGCCGGTTGCAACGCTGGGTGCGCGAAGGACATGTGTTGCTCAATGGCGCTTCGGCCACGGCCAAGTCCAAGGTGTGGAGCGGCGATGCTGTGACACTCCAGGTGCCGGAAGAGGAAGGCAGCGAGGACATTGTTCCGGAAGCCATCCACATTGAAGTGGTGTATGAAGATGACGCGCTGCTGGTCATCAACAAGCCGGCCGGACTGGTGGTTCATCCGGGGAACGGCAACCGCAGCGGAACGCTGCAGAATGCCCTGCTTCACTACGACTCCCGCCTGGGGCCCGTTCCCCGTTGCGGGATCGTGCATCGGCTCGACAAGGACACCAGCGGTCTCATGGTGGTGGCGCGCACCCTGCAGGCCCATGCTGAACTGGTACGCCAACTGCAGGCGCGCACGGTCCATCGGCACTACTGGGCCCTGGTGCAAGGTCATATCCAGGACGATGGCACCGTGGAGGCCCCCATCGGACGCCATCCCACCCAGCGCACCCGCATGGCCGTGGTCTCGGGCGGGCGGCCGGCCATCACGCACATTCATGTGGTGGAGCGCTTGCCTTGCCATACCTGGATCGAATGCCGCCTGGAGACGGGGAGAACCCATCAGATTCGGGTGCACCTGCAGCACCTGGGGTTTCCGCTGGCCGGCGATCCGGTCTATGGGGGACGCGGCTTGCGGCTGGACACCCGCTCGCAGTCGGCCCTGAAGTCGTTTGGCCGCCAGGCCCTGCATGCGTTCCGCCTGGGGCTGGTGCACCCGGTCAGTGGCGAGCCCATGTCCTGGGAAATTCCCATGGCCTCCGATATGGCGGCCCTCATTGCCGTTCTGCGGGAGGCGCGCCATGAATGACGAGCTCGGGTTTCAGGCGGACTGGCCGGCACCGCCCTGGGTTCGGACCCTGTGCACGACCCGCAAGGGCGGGGTCAGTACCGGGGACTGGTCGAGCCTCAACCTGGGAGACCATTGCGGCGACGATCCGGCCCATGTGGCTGAAAACCGCCGTCGCGTGATTGCCGCCCTGCATGCGCAGCCGCGCTGGCTTCGCCAGGTTCATGGAACCGTCGTCGCAGAAGACGGGATTGGCGGATTGCCCGAAGCCGATGCGTCATGGACCCGTCAGGCGGCAACCGCCTGCGTGGTGCTGACCGCCGATTGCCTGCCGTTGCTGTTCTGTCACCGGCAGGAGCGGCGGGTGGCCGCAGCGCATGCAGGCTGGCGTGGACTCGCGGCAGGGGTGATCGAAGCCACGGTGGAGGCCCTGAATGCTGATCCGGCGGGACTCCTGGTCTGGCTGGGGCCCGCCATCGGGCCAGGCGCCTTTGAAGTGGGGCCCGAAGTCCGGGAGGCTTTCCTGGCGGTGGATTCGCAGGCTGGCGAGGCCTTTCGTGCCGGCAATGCCGGAAAGTGGTGGGCCGACCTCTATGTGCTCGCCCGCCAGCGGCTGGCCCGCCTGGGCGTGCACGAGGTGTATGGCGGCGGATTGTGCACGGCCGGCGATGCGGCACGCTTTTTTTCTCATCGCCGGGACCATGGCCGAACCGGCCGAATGGGAAATTTCATCTGGATGGCCCCTGAACCCTGAAGGCTCACCCGTATAATGCTGCTTTGGCTTCCAAAATCCCATAATTTATGTCGCCCCTGATTGCCACGATGGTTGCCGGTGCCGCCGCCGGATTGCTGTCGATGATTTGCGCGGCGCTGGTGGTGTTCACCGCCCGTCCCTCCTGGGTGCCCCTGCTGGTGAGCTATGCCATCGGTGCATTGCTGGGCGCTGTTTTTCTGGAAATCCTGCCCCATGCCTTCGTTCTGGCAAAAAGCCCCGAAACGGTTTCAGCCACGGTGTTGGCTGGTATCCTGGGCTTTTTCATGCTGGAGAAGCTGGTGCTCTGGCGTCATGTGCATGCCCATGACCTTGAAGGGGACGGGTCGGCTGCCCATTCCCACGAAGGACATCAGGGCAGGACGGGCGCCATGGTGGTGGTGGGCGATTCGGTCCACAATTTCGTGGACGGCATCATCATTGCCGCGGCATTCGTCACCGACCCCCACCTGGGCGTGGTGACGGCCATGGCCATCATTGCCCACGAAATCCCGCAGGAGGCCGGTGACGTGCTGGTCCTGCTGCACTCCGGACTGTCGCGCGGACGGGCCCTGGGCTTCAACCTGTTTTCCAGCCTGGCCACGCTGGTGGGCGGGGTGATCGCCTGCCTCGCCTTGCAATCCTTGCAGCAGGTGGTGCCTTATTTGCTGGCGTTGGCCTCCTCCAGCATGATCTACGTGGCCGTGGCGGACCTGATCCCGGGCCTGCACCGCCGCGTGGATTTCAAGGCTTCGGCGTGGCAAGTGACGCTGATCGCGCTGGGGGTTGCGTCGATCCATTGGGCTCACGTACTGATCATGGAATGAGGGGAAACTGACGATGGAGGAGGCGGGCACGCGCCTGGCCGGTTTCCGGCCGGAGGACTTCCAGAATTTCCTGCGAGACCTGGCGCAGGCGGCGGCCAAGGACGCGCCGCGCTGGCAGGAATTGCAGGCCCGCTATTACGAAAGGCAGGCGGCGCTCTGGATGAACACGCTGAGTCGGGCAGCCGGGAAGGATCCGGATGCGGGGTCTGCGGAGGCCGCGGCACAACCCGTGATGGACCGCCGCTTCAGCGCCCCGGAATGGGCTGAGGCCCCCTTGTTCGATTACCTGCGCCAATCCTATTTGCTGACGGCCCAGTGGCTCGAGGAAGCCGTGGGGTCCCTGCAACTGGAACCGGAAACCCAAAAGCGGCTGGACTTCTTCCTGCGCCAGTACATCGATGCCATGGCGCCGTCGAATTTTCCCGCCACCAATCCGGAAGTGCTCAAGAAAGCGTTCGAGTCCGGCGGAGAAAGTTTGCGGGCCGGACTCAAAAATTTTCTGGCCGACATGGAAAAGGGGCGCATTTCCATGACGGACGAGTCGGCGTTCGAGGTCGGGCGCAACATTGCCATCACGCCCGGTGCCGTCGTGTTCGAAAATGAACTGTTTCAGCTTTTGCAATATGCCCCCTCGACGGCTGAAGTGGCTTCGCGCCCGCTCCTGATGGTGCCCCCCTGCATCAACAAGTATTACATCCTGGATCTCGAGCCTTCCAACTCCATGGTCCGGTACGCCATTGAGAGGGGACATACGGTTTTCCTCATGTCCTGGCGCAACATCGATGAATCGCTGCAGGAAACCACCTGGGACGACTACATCGAGCAAGGCGTGGCGACGGCCGTGCGCACGGTCCGGGCCATCAGTGGCGCACCGCAAATCGACACGCTGGGTTTTTGCGTGGGCGGCGCGTTGCTGGCCTGCGCACTGGCGGCCCATGCGGCCGACGAACCGTTGCCGGTGGCGTCCCTCACCCTGATGACGGCGTTGCTCGACTATTCGGATGTGGGCGAGATTGGCGTTTACATCGATCCGGCTTTTGTGGCGCAACGCGAACTGCTTTTTTCCAAGGGCGGGGTGGTGCCCGGCAAGGAATTGGCCATGGCCTTTTCAAGCCTGCGCGCCAACGACCTCATCTGGCCCTACGTGGTCAGCAATTACCTCAAGGGTGAAACGCCGCCGGCTTTTGACCTGCTGTACTGGAACAGCGATGGCACCAACCTGCCGGGCCCCATGTTTGCCTGGTACCTGCGTCATCTGTATCTGCAAAACGAACTCCGCTGCCCGAATGCCCTCACGGTGGCGGGCCGGCCGGTGGACCTTGGGCGCATCGCCATGCCCACTTACGTGTTCGCGGCTCGCGAAGACCACATCGTGCCCTGGAAATCGGCGTTCGAGACGACCCGTCTGCTGCAGGGGCCGATGGAATTCGTGCTGGGGGCGAGCGGCCACATTGCAGGTTCCATCAATCCGGTGTCCAGAAACAAGCGCAATTACTGGGTCGGTGAAACCATTCCGGGCGATGCCGACGAATGGCTGGCATCGGCCAGGACGGTGCCGGGCAGCTGGTGGACGCACTGGGCGGACTGGCTGGACCGCCTGAACCCCGGGCGGGTGCCTGCGCCCGGGCAACTGGGAAATGCCGAACACCCGCCCATCGAACCTGCGCCTGGACGATACGTCAGGGCGCGTTGCTGATTGCCAAAAACAAATACGGGAGGAAGTGAGCCATGCAGAAACGAGTGGTGTTGGTCACGGGAGGGATGGGCGGACTCGGAGAGTCGATCTGCGTCAAACTGGCTGATCTGGGTTATGTGGTGGTGGCCACCCATTCCCATGGCAACCCGCATGCGGGTGGCTGGCTCGAAGGCATGCGGTCCCGGGGTTACCATTTTCATGCCTATGCCGTGGATGTTTCCGATGCCGAGGATTGCGCGCGCATGGCGGCCCGGGTCATGTCCGAAGTGGGGGCAGTGGACGTGCTGGTGAACAACGCCGGCATCACGCGCGACATGACCTTCAAGAAAATGACCAAAGTGGATTGGGATGCGGTCATCAATACCAACCTCAACAGCGTGTTCAACATGACCAAGCCTTTCATTGACGGCATGGTGGAACGGGGTTGGGGCCGTGTCATCAACGTTTCTTCGGTCAATGGACAGAAGGGAGCCTTCGGGCAAACCAATTACGCGGCAGCCAAGGCCGGCATGCATGGGTTCACCAAAGCCCTGGCGCTGGAAGTGGCGCGCAAGGGAGTCACGGTCAACACCATTTCGCCCGGCTATATTGGGACCAAGATGGTGACGGCGATTCCGGCAGAAATCCTGGAAGCCAAAATCCTGCCCCAGATTCCGGTGGGACGCCTGGGCAAGCCGGAGGAAGTGGCGGGGCTGATCGTTTACCTGGCATCGGAGGAGGCAGCGTTCATTACCGGCGCCAATATTTCCATCAACGGCGGCCAGCACATGTTCTAGCCCGGGAATCCGGCAAAAAAAACCCCACGAGGTTGGTCGTGGGGTTGAAGCCTTTATCGAAAGGGAACCTTTGCAATAAAGGAGGAGGAGAAGTTAAGACCGCGTTCCGGTTTCCTCAGGCAGCGGGCTTGAGGGCCGCCGATGCGGCATCCACAGTGGCCTTGACGCTGGCATCTGCAAAACTGGCCACCTGCTTGGCGGTCTTGGTCACGCCATCGAAAGCGGCCGCAGTGGCGGCGACCGTGGATTTCACGGCGGCGATGGCCACATCGGCGCCAGCGGGCGCAGCCTTGATGGCCTGATCAATATTTTTGGCCACGGACTGATTCCAGTCCGCGATGTGCGCTTCAAACAGCGCGGAAATCTGCGATTGGGCATGGGCGCCCACGTCGTACAGGCTGCGCGACAGGGCGGTGAACTGCTCCACTCCCTTTTCGGTCAGCTTGGTGCGAAGGTCCAGCAACGCTTGGGGGTCGCGCACGTCGCTCAGGGTGCGCAGGGCATCGCTGGCATCGGCAAAGGTTTCCTTGCCGGCTTCCAGATTCAGCCCCACCAGCCGTTCCGTGGTGTCCAGGGAAATCTTGGCAAGTTGCAATGCCGCATTCAGGGCGGATTTGTTAAACTCCGTAACTTGTTCAGGTGCGTTGTACATTTACGTACTCCTTGAAAGTGTCAGGCGCCAGGAATCGGTTTTAGGTCCGCCGTACTTGCTGCGTTGCAACAATTCCAAAGATACAGACTCCCAGGAGGCTTGTCAATCTTTTTTGATGCATTGCAATAAAATAGTTTGACGGCACCGCGATATTTTATTAACTTTATGTTTTTAATGGTTTTTGTGGTAAAGTAATGCAGGTGGAATGGTGCGCGTTGGCGCGCGGCGATTGTGTGACGCACAAATTTTGAGGCCTTAAATCCCATGTCCAAACCGGTTCGCTTGATCAAGAAGTATCCCAACCGCAGGCTCTACGACACCGAAACCAGCAGCTACATCACGCTCTCGGAAGTCAAGCAACTGGTGCTGGGCCATCAGGATTTTCAGGTGGTGGACGCCAAGACCAACCAGGACCTGACCCGCAACATCCTCATGCAGATCATCCTGGATGAGGAGGCGGGCCTGGACCCCCTGTTCACCTGCGACATGCTGTCCCAGATGATCCGGTCCTACGGCAATGCCATGCAGGGGTTCATGGGAAATTATCTGGAAAAAGGCATTCAGAGCTTTGTGGACATCCAGAAAAAGCTGCAGGAGCAGTCCGCGGCCGTGACGGGTGGCGGCGAGCCTCCCAACGTCAATGCGGATGTCTGGAAACAGTTTCTTAACGCCCAGGGGCCGGCATTGCAGGGCTTGATGGGCAATTACCTGGAGCAGAGCACCCAGTTGTTCATGGAAATGCAAAACCAGATGCAGCGGCAGGCCCGCACCATGTTCGGCGGCTTCCAGTTTCCCTATGGCACGCCGGCAGCACCCAGCGAACCGGCGTCCAAGGAGCCGCCCGAAGGTGGGTCCCAGACAGGCGGGTCCTCCCCCAAGAACGGTGAACCGGGTTGAGGGTGGCACGGTCGATGACAGGTATGGCAGGTCGTGTCGGGTTTGTTTCGCTGGGCTGTCCCAAGGCGCTGGTGGACTCGGAGCAGATTCTGACCCAGTTGCGCGCCGAAGGGTATGACATCGCCCCTTCCTACAATGGCGCGGATCTGGTGGTGGTGAACACCTGTGGCTTTATCGATGCCGCCATCGAGGAATCGCTTGATGCCATCGGGGAGGCGCTGCAGGAAAATGGCAATGTGATCGTGACCGGCTGCCTGGGCGCCAATGCCGAGCGGATTCGGGAAGCCCATCCGCGCGTGCTGGCCGTGACCGGGCCACACGACAAGGCGGCAGTCATGGAGGCCGTGCACCGGCACCTGCCCCCGCCGCATGATCCCTTCACCAGCCTTATTCCGCCCCAGGGCATCAAGCTGACGCCGCGCCATTACGCGTATCTGAAAATTTCCGAAGGCTGCAACCATCGCTGCAGCTTCTGCATCATCCCGTCCCTGCGCGGAGACCTGGTCAGCAGGCCTGTGGGAGACGTCCTGAGGGAAGCCGAAAACCTGGTGAAAGCCGGTGTTCGCGAATTGCTGGTCATTTCCCAGGACACCAGCGCCTATGGGGTGGATATCAAGTACCGCACCGGTTTCTGGAATGGGCGCCCCCTCCGGTCGCGCATGACCGAACTGGCCCAGGCCCTGGGTGAACTGGGGGCATGGGTGCGGCTGCACTACGTGTATCCCTACCCGCATGTGGACGAGCTGATGCCGCTCATGGCGGCCGGCCGCATTCTGCCTTACCTGGATGTGCCGCTGCAGCATGCCAGCCCGCGTCTCCTCAAGGCCATGAAACGTCCGGGTGATGTGGAGCGAACCCTGGAACGAATACAGGACTGGCGAAAGACCTGTCCGGACCTGGCGCTGCGCAGCACGTTCATTGTCGGTTTCCCCGGCGAAACCGAAACGGATTTTCAGTTGCTGCTGGATTTTCTGGAAGAAGCCTCCCTGGACCGCGTGGGCTGCTTCACCTATTCGCCGGTGGAAGGCGCGAGCGCCAACGCCCTGCCAGGGGCGGTGCCCGAACCCGTAAAACAGGAACGGCAGGCGCGCTTGATGGAAGTGCAGGCCCGCATCAGTGCCGGGCGCCTGGCACGCCGCGTGGGCACCGTGCAACGCGTGCTGGTGGACGAGGTGCGCTCCGACGGGTGGGGCGTGGGCAGAAGCGCGGCCGACGCGCCTGAAATAGACGGTGTCGTGCGGGTTGAGCCCGATGCGCGCCTGAAGGCAGGCGAGTTCGCGGACGTGCGGATTGAACGCTCCGACGACCATGACCTCCAGGGCCGCATGGACTGACGCATATTGTGAATGGGTCGCCCTGCGGCGGCCTGGATCGGGTATCGACTGCGTGGGAGAACAGACATGAGCAGAGAAGTCGTGGTGTTGAGTGCCGTGCGTTCGGCAATTGGGACTTTTGGTGGATCGCTCTCCGGGTTTGAACCGGGTGTGCTGGGCGGTCTCGTCATTCGGGAAGCCATTGCCCGTGCCGGTGTCGATCCGGCACAGGTGACCTACGGCACCGTGGGCAACACCATTCCCACCGGCAGCCGTTTCCCCTACCAGGCCCGCGTGGCCTGCATCGAAGGCGGCATGTCCATGGATTCCACCGTCATGGCCGTTAATCGCCTGTGTGCTTCCGGCCTGCAGGCGGTCGTGTCCACGGCGCAAAACATCCTGCTGGGAGACGCCGAAATCGGTTTGGGAGGCGGCATCGAAGTCATGTCCCAAGGCGGCTACCTGTCCCCTGCCATGCGTTCCGGCGCGCGCATGGGAGACACCCCGATGATCGACATGATGGTCGCCACCCTGACCGATCCGTTCGGAGCGGGCCACATGGGAATCACCGCAGAAAATCTGGCGGTGAAATGGAACATTTCACGCGAGGAGCAGGATGCCTTCGCGCTCGAATCCCAGCGTCGCGCGGCGCGCGCCATCGCCGAAGGGCGCTTCAAGTCGCAGATCGTCCCGGTTACGCTGAAATCGCGCAAGGGGGAAACGGTGTTCGACACCGACGAACACCCCCGCGAAACCACTCCGGAAAAACTGGCTGCCATGAAACCGGCATTCAAGAAGGAGGGCACCGTGACGGCCGGCAACGCTTCGGGCATCAACGACGGAGCGGCTTTCCTGGTGCTGGCGGAAGCTGGTGCGGCGGAGCGCAACGGGCATCGTCCCATGGCACGCCTGGTGTCTTATGCCGTGGCCGGGGTTCCCAGCCATCTCATGGGCGAAGGGCCGATTCCCGCAACCCAGGCGGCACTGACGAAAGCGGGACTCACGCTGGAACAGATGGACGTGA
>JAJZPY010000027.1 GCA_021811005.1 Pseudomonadota bacterium | reverse complement strand
GAGCCTCCACCGGCCGATTACCCGCTGCTTGCGGGCACCCTGTTGGTGCCGGTGTGCGAATTTGGCGACGTGTCCGCCGCCCCGAAACTGGGCCGTGGTTAGCGGCCCGATAAAAGCCCGTTATTCTAGCATTTCAGACCGCCAGGGTACAAGCCGGGCTTTTGCGGGTGCTATAATTTAAACTTGCTCTCAACGAATCCGGATCCATGCCCATTTCCATCAAAACTGCCGACGAAATCCAGAGCATGCGGGTTGCCTGCCGCCTGGCCGCGGAAGTGCTCGATTTCATTGCCCCCCATGTGCGACCCGGTATCACGACAGGCGAACTGGACCGGCTTTGCCATGACTACATGGTCAACGTCCAGAAAACGGTGCCCGCCCCGCTCAATTACTGTCCGCCAGGCCATACCCCCTACCCGAGTTCCATCTGCACTTCGGTCAATCACCAGGTTTGCCATGGCATCCCCGGCTCCAAGCTGCTGAAAAACGGGGACATCGTCAACATCGACATCACCGTCATCAAGGACGGCTTCCACGGCGATACCAGCCGCATGTACCTGGTGGGAGAACCCAGCAAACAGGCGCAGCGCCTGTGCAGCATCACGTATGAAGCCATGTGGCTGGGCATCCGTGAAGTGCGCCCGGGCAACCACCTGGGCGACATCGGCCATGCCATCCAGGTTTTTGCTGAAAATGCAGGCTACAGCGTGGTTCGGGAATTCTGCGGCCACGGCATCGGCCGGAATTTCCATGAAGACCCCCAGGTCCTGCATTACGGACGCAAAGGCACGGGTGCCGCCCTGCGCCCCGGCATGATTTTCACCATCGAGCCGATGATCAACGCCGGACGGCGCGAAATCCGGCAGCTGGCCGATGGCTGGACCATCGTCACGGCCGACCACAGCCTGTCGGCCCAATGGGAGCACACGGTTCTCGTGACAGACGCGGGGTATGAGGTGCTGACCCTGTCGGAAGGAGCTCCCCCGCCTCCATGAACGCACCGGACATCAAAGCCCTGCGACAACAGCTGGGCGACACCCGGGAAGCACTGAAACAAGCCTATCTGCGCACCCCCAACCCGGCCAAGCTGCTGTCCGGCTGGCGCAGCACCGTGGATGGCGTACTGACCCACCTGTGGGAACAATCCGCCATGGGGTCTCGCGCCGCCCTTGCCGCCGTCGGCGGCTACGGCCGCGGAGAACTCTACCCCTATTCCGACATCGATCTGCTCCTGCTGCTGCCGGAAACTGCCGATGCCGACACCACCCGCCGCATCGAACAACTGATCGGTTTCCTTTGGGATATCGGCCTTGAAGTAGGCCACAGCGTGCGCACCCAAAGCGAATGCCTGATCGAAGCCATGCAGGACCTGACCATCGCGACCACCTTGTCGGACGTGCGCTATCTGGCCGGGAGCCCGGGCGCCATCGCCCGACTGCGCATCGCCCTGCGCCAGGCTCTGGATCTCCCTGCGTTCGTCAACGGCAAGATCAGCGAGCAGCGGGCGCGCCATCTCAAGCACAACGACACCGCCTTCAACCTGGAACCCAACATCAAGGAAGGTCCGGGCGGCCTGCGCGACCTGCATTCCGTGACATGGATCGCCTGGGGCACCGGCCTTGACAGCAATTGGGCCAGCCTGGCCCACGAGGGACTGATCACCGAGCGTGAAGTACAGCAGGCCCGGCTCCGCATGCGTTTCCTGCAGGATCTGCGCATCCGCCTGCATTATCTGGCCGGGCGTCGCGAAGACCGGCTGCTGTTCGATTACCAGATGCCGCTGGCGGAACAACTGGGTTTCCGCGACCACGGCCACCGGCGAGCCAGCGAAATGATGATGCAGGCCTACTACAAGACAGCCAAGTCGGTACTCCTGCTCAATACCATCCTGATCGAGCAGCTGCGCGTGCTGGTTCATCCGGAAACTTCAGTGGACACGGAACCCCTGGAAGGGTCTTTCGTGCGCCAGGGCGACCTGCTGGGAACGGTTCCGGACGATCTGCTCGAACAAAACCCTGACCAGATCTTCGAAGGGTTCCTGATGTTGCAGCGCCATCCCCATTTGCGCGGATTCACGCCAACGACCCTGCGTGCCGTCTGGCGCGGAAAAAATCACATCAACGCGGCGTTCCGCGCCAATCCGGACAACCAGCAGCGGTTCATGGAAATCCTCCGTCAGCCGTTGCGCACGGCCGACGTCCTGCAGCGCATGAATTACTACGATATTCTCGGCCGGTATATCCCCGTTTTCGGCCGAATCGTGGGCCAGATGCAGCACGACCTTTTTCACGTCTACACGGTGGACGAGCACATCCTGCGCGTGCTTCGCAACATCCGGCGCTTTGCGATCCCGCAGTACGATCACGAGTTCCCGTTCTGCTCGATGCTCATGCGCCAGTTCGACCGCGTCGACCTGCTCTATCTGGCCGCCCTGTTTCACGACATTGCCAAAGGCCGGGGTGGCGACCACTCGGTCCTGGGCTGCTCGGATGCCCGCTACTTCTGCCGGCGGCATGGCCTGTCCCGCACGGACAGCGCTTTCGTTGCCTGGCTCGTGGAACATCACCTGCAGATGTCAGCCGTGGCCCAGAAACAGGACCTGTCCGACCCCGAGGTCATCGGCCGTTTTGCCGCGCGGGTGGGGGATCAGCGACATCTCACCGCGCTCTACCTGCTCACGGTGGCAGACGTGCGCGGCACCAGCCCCAAGGTCTGGAACGCCTGGAAAGGCAAGCTTCTGGAAGATTTGTACCGGGCAACCCAGCGCCATCTGCAGGGGTCCGGCGCCGACCTCGACAGCGTCCTTGCTGAAAAGCGCCAGGAAGCCCTGCGCATCCTGCGCCAGTATGGGTTCTCCAGCGCCTCGGACATCAAACTGTGGAAAACCCTCGACCCCGTCTATTTCCAGCGTCACGACGCCCAGGACATCGCCTGGCATGCACGCAGCCTGCACAGCCGCGTTTCGTCCGCCCAGCCGGTGGTGCGCGCACGACTTTCGCTGGTCGGCGAAGGGCTTCAGATCCTCATCTACACTCCCGACCAGAAAGGGCTGTTTGCAAGGATATGCGGCTATTTCGACCGCATCGGATACACCATCATGGAAGCGCGCATCCACACCACGCTGGATGGCCACGCCCTGGACACATTTCAGGTCATGCATCGCAGCGCGGAGGCGGAACATTACCGGGACACCCTCAAGCGCATCGAAACCGAATTGCAGAAACGCATTGAAAGCGAAGCACCGCTCGATCCGCCGCAAAAGGGACGCTTGCCCAGACATCTGCGCCACTTCCCGATTCCGGTCATGGTGCATCTGGGCGCGCCGGAACGCGAGCGAGTCCGTCCGCTCACCATCGTGGCCGGGGATCGGCCCGGCCTGCTCTACCGGATCTCGCGCATCCTGGTCAACCATGGCATCCATTTGCATGGTGCCCGCATCAACACGCTGGGGGAGCGGGCTGAAGACACGTTCCTGATTTCCGGGCAGGATGTGGAATCGCCTTCAGGCCAGGAACTCCTGCGACGGGAACTGATGGAAGAGCTGGAAGAATAAGGCTGCCGAAAGACTCAGTCGTCCCGGTTCGCCGCCAATCCCGGAAAAAGCACGTCAGTGAATCCAAAACGGCTGAAATCGCGCACGCGCATGGGGTAGAGCACCCCGATGAGATGGTCGCACTCGTGCTGCACCACCCGCGCATGAAACCCTTCCGCTGTACGGTCTATCAACCGCCCCAGTTCGTCGTATCCCCGGTAGCGCAGCCGGGTGTAGCGAGGCACCACGCCCCGAAACCCGGGCACCGAGAGACAGCCTTCCCAGCCTTCTTCCTGCGTATCGTCCAGTACCGTGAGCTCGGGGTTGATCAGCACCGTCATCGGCACTGCCTCGGCATCCGGATAACGCGGGTTGGAATCGACTCCGAAAATGACCACCTGCAGGCTCACGCCGATTTGCGGCGCGGCAAGTCCCGCACCGTCAAGATGCGCCATGGTATCGCGCATGTCCTCGAGCAGCGCATGCAGCTCGGGCGTGTCGAAGCGCGTAATGGGGGCCGCCTGCTGCAGCAGCAGGGGATGTCCCATCCGCAAAACGTCCTTCACCGCCATCTCAAAACAGCCCGGAGTGTGCCAGCCAGGAACGGAATTCGGCGCCGGCTTCCTCGTGGCGCACGCCATAGGCAACCGTGGCCTTCAGGTAACCCAGCTTGCTGCCGCAGTCGTAACGAACGCCATCGAAGGGCAACGCCAGCACCTTTTCCTGGGGCAGGAGGGCTGCAATGCCATCAGTCAGCTGGATTTCCCCGCCCGCGCCAGGACGCACGCCGCGCAATTTGTCGAAAATTCCGGGGGTCAGCAGGTAGCGCCCGACAACACCAAGATTGGAAGGGGCTTCTTCCGGACTGGGTTTTTCCACGATGCCGACGATTTGCTGCAGGTTTCCGGTCGTTTCCGTTTTCACGATCCCGTACTGCCGGGTCTGTTCCCGGGGAACCTGCTGGACCCCCAACACGGAAGCGCCGGTTTTTTCGTAGAGCGCCACCATTTGCTGCAAGACCGAAACCTTGGCATCGATCAGATCGTCAGCCAGCAGCACCGCGAAAGGATCGTCCCCCACGAGCGGCTCGGCACACAAAATGGCGTGCCCCAGACCGAGCGCTTCCGCCTGGCGCACGTAAGCGCAACTGACGCCGGGCGGAAGCAGGTTTCTCACCTGTTCCAGCAACCGTGTTTTCCCTCTCTGTTCCAGCTCGACTTCCAGTTCGTAAGCTTTGTCGAAATGGTCTTCGATGGCCCGCTTGCCGCGGCCGGTCACGAAAATCAGTTCCGTGATGCCGGCGGCCACGGCCTCTTCGGCCGCATACTGAATGAGCGGCTTGTCCACGATCGGCAACATTTCCTTGGGACTCGCCTTGGTGGCCGGCAGGAAACGGCTGCCCATGCCCGCCACGGGGAATACGGCTTTCTTGATTGGTTTCATGATTCGGAAAGATCCTGGTTCAGCAGCGACAGCAGCTGCGATTCGTCCAATACCGGCACGCCAAGCTCCAGCGCTTGCTGCAGCTTGCCACCCGGGTCAGTGCCCGCCACCACGTAGGCCGTGCGCTTGGAAACACTGCCGGCCACTTTCCCTCCGGCATGTTCGATTCTAGCGCGCGCCTGATCACGACTCAAATGAGTCAGGGTTCCGGTCAGCACCAGCGTGAGCCCTGCCAGCGGCTGTGCCCTTGGCGTCCGCGGAGCTGCCGATGGCCAATGGATGCCACAGGCCACCAGCCGTTCGATCACTTCGCGATTGTGGGCCTCGTCCAGAAAATCGCGGATCGACTGGGCAACCACCGGCCCCACTTCCGGCACCTGCTGCAAGGCATCCTGGGCAGCAGACAACAGGGGCGGCAGGTCGCCAAAATGGCGCGCCAGGTCGCGCGCCGTGGTTTCGCCCACGTTGCGGATGCCCAGCGCAAAAATGAAACGGGCCAGCGTCGTTTCCCGGCTCCGGTCAATGGCTTCCAGCAGGTTGGCGGCCGATTTTTCACCCATGCGCGGCAGGCCGGCCAGAATTTGCAGGTTGAGTCCGTACAGGTCTGGTGGCGTGCGCACCAGACCACCACCCACGAGCTGATCGACCAGCTTTTCTCCCAGCCCGTCGATATCCATGGCCCTTCGCTGGGCAAAGTGCAACAGCGCCTGCTTGCGCTGGGCAGGACAATACAACCCCCCGCTGCATCGGCTGACCGCTTCCCCTTCCGTGCGCACCACCTTGCTGCCGCACACCGGGCAATGGGTCGGCATGATGAACGCGCGGGCATGGGGTGGCCGCTGGTCCAGCACGGCAGACACCACTTCGGGAATCACATCGCCGGCGCGCCGCACCCACACCTGGTCTCCGATGCGGATATCCTTGCGCCGGATTTCGTCCTCGTTATGGAGCGTGGCATTGGTCACGGTCACCCCCCCGACAAAAACGGGCTTCAGGCGCGCCACGGGCGTCAAGGCGCCCGTGCGGCCAACCTGCACGTCGATGTCCAGAATCTCGCTCAACGCTTCTTCCGCCGGAAACTTGTGGGCCAGGGCGAAACGCGGGGCGCGGGACACAAAGCCGAGCGCCTGCTGCTGCTCAAACCCGTTGACCTTGTATACGACGCCGTCGATGTCATAGCGCAAGGCGGCTCGCATGCGGGACATCCGCTCAAAATAGCCGAGCAGCCCGGCCGCCCCCTGCACTACGGCACGTTCCGCAGGAACCGGGAAACGCAGCTGCGACAGGCGTTCCATGAGCTCGCTCTGGGTCGCGGGCAAGGGCCAGCCTTCGATTTCTCCCACGCCGTAGGCAAAAAAAGACAGGGGTCGCAACGCGGTCAGCGCCGGGTCCAGCTGGCGCAGAGCACCAGCGGCCGCATTGCGCGGATTGACGAACAGTTTTTCCCCGCGTGCGGCCTGTGCCTGGTTGAGCGCCTGAAAATCGCGCTTTTCCATCAGCACTTCGCCGCGCACTTCCAGAACGGGAGGGGGCGCTGCCACCGGCAGCTGCAGCGGAATCGCCCTGATGGTGCGAAGGTTGGCGGTCACGTCCTCGCCCGTTTCCCCGTCTCCGCGGGTACTGCCTTCCACCAGCCGGCCATGCCGGTAGACCAGGCTCACGGCAAGCCCGTCGAATTTGGGCTCGCAGGCATAGTCCACGATTTCACGGTCCAGCGCTTCCCGCACCCTGCGATCGAAATGCAGCACATCCTCTTCGGAAAAACCGTTGTTGAGGCTCAACATCGGAACAGGGTGCCTGACTTCCTTAAAACCTTCGCGCGGGGTGGAACCCACCCGTTGTGTGGGGGATTCCAAAGTGCGCAGTTCCGGATGCGCCGCCTCCAGTTCCTGCAACGCCCGAAACAGGCGGTCGTACTCTGCGTCCGGAACCGTGGGCGCATCAAGAACGTAATACTGGTAGTTGTAAAGGTCGATCGCCTCGCGCAAGCCCCGTGCGCGCTCTGCTGGGCCGGTATGCGTCATCAGTTTGAAAAAAGCCGCAGCGCGAGGTCGCTGCCTGCAGGCACGCCCTGTCTGTCCATCTGATGCAGGATATCCGACAGCTGTTTCTGGATGGCAACCAACTGGCGGGGGCCCAGAGTAGCCCCGTTGTCATCCACCAGCCGCCCTCCCAGCCCCTGCGCCAGGCGATCGGCCATGGCAAACAGGTCCGTCAGGGCCGTATGCGCATCCCGCACGCGCGGCACGTCCAGCAGGAAGGTCACGCCAGGCACTGGCGTGAAATCCTCCTCCATGTCCAGAAAAGGCAGGCCATCCCGATGTGCGAGGGTAAAACGGTTGCGCTGCCGGTCGTCGAAGGCGTGGAATACCCCGTCTTCCCCCAGCGCAAGCCCTTCCCGTTCGGCCCGTTCGCGCACCTGCCTGGCTGGCGGTTCGCGACCTTCGGCAAACATCACGTTCATGCCGATCAGCACATCCACTTTGGCACAAAAACGATCCAGCGCTTCAGCCGTCGCCAAGGCGTTCTGCAGGTCAGGGCTTTCCGCCGTCCATTGCAGCTCGCGGGCCACAGCCTGCATCTCTTCGGAAAACAGCGCGAGCTTCGTTTCGTTGACAGGACCGCTGCGGCTTGCCAGTTGCAGCATGCCGGCAAATGCGTCAAAACGGTGTTCGGACGGCCCTGTGACGGTCGACCAGCGGCCCGCAGCCCCTTCCAGGCCCGCCCAGCGCACGTGGCGCGTGGTGACGGCAGCGGCAATCAGGGCCTGCCACAACTGCCCCGCGCTGGCGGGGTGGGTGCCGCGCAACACAACGGTAAATTCCACGGCGGGATCAGGCGCAGCCGTTTCCGGCAGTCTTTCCTGGAGTGACACCGGCTCTGAAAAACCGGGTTCGCTGCGCACCGGTGGCGCATCGCCTTCCATCAGGACATCCGTTCCGGTATCGGGCAATACCTGCTCAGCCATGCGGCGGTAGCGGAATTCCTGGATCCGGCTAAACACGAAAATGCCCGCGATCAACGCGGCGCCCAGCAACGCCAAACCCGTCTGCAACTCGCTCATCCAAGTCCCCCGTCAGGCAGCGACACTTTCTGCCATGCGAATAGCTTCCTCGATATCCACGGCCACCATGCGCGAGACACCGGATTCCGCCATGGTGATTCCGACCAGCTGTTCCGCCATTTCCATGGCGATCTTGTTGTGCGTGATGAACAGAAACTGGGTTTGTTCGGCCATTTTCTGGACCAGCCTCACAAACCGCTCCGTGTTGGTGTCGTCCAGCGGCGCATCCACTTCGTCGAGCAGGCAAAACGGTGCCGGATTGAGCTGGAACAGGGAAAACACCAGCGACAGGGCCGTCAGCGCCTTTTCACCACCCGACAGCAGATGGATCGATGTGGTCTTCTTGCCCGGGGGTTGCGCCACGATTTGAACACCCGCATCAAGAATTTCGTCCCCCGTCAATTCGATGCGGGCGTGACCGCCGCCAAACAGGGTGGGAAACAGCGTGCTGAAACTGGCATTCACGCGCTCGAATGTTTCCTTCAGCTGGTCACGGGTTTCCCGATCGATCTTGCGCATGGCATTTTCCAGCGTTTCCACCGCGGCGCGCAGGTCCGCCATCTGGGAATCGAGCCAGGTCTTGCGTTCGCGCGCGGCTTCCAGCTCGGCCAAGGCGGCAAGATTCACGGCACCCAGGGCGGCGATGCGTTCATTGAGACTGTCAATTTCCGACTGCAGGGCGCTGCTGCGCACCCCTTTTTCCAGGAGGTCGGCCAAGGCGGCCTCGTCGGCCTGGTTGGCCACCAGGCTTTCCTGGGCACGCTCCACGTTGAGCCGGGCTTCCTGCTCGCGCAGGCGCAGCTCTTCGAGCTTGGCGCGCAACGGCTCCTGGCGCTGCTGCACGGCCAGCCGCTGCTCTTCCAGCTCCCGCAGCTCGGCCGCCAACGCATCGAGCGCCACGCGCGCGTCCGAAAGACCCTGTTCGCAGACAGTCCGCCGCGCCAACGCCGCTTGCAGTGCTTCTGCCAGGGGTGCTTCCTGGGTTCCGGCCAGCTCTTCGTGCAAGGCTTGCAGTCGCGGCTCGCGTTGAGCCAGCCGTTCCATGGCCGCGCGACGAGTGTCTTCCAGATGGGCAATGCGTTCGCCCGCGGACTTTTCCATGAAGCCTGCTTCCTGCAGCGCCTTTTCTGCCGTCTGCAGGGCATTGCGTCGCATTTCCCGCCCTTGTTCCGCTTCCCGCCAGGCTTGATCCAGCGATACCAGTTCTTCCCGGGCGGCAACCGACTCCTGCTCGGCTTCCGACAACAGGGTCTGGTGGCGTTGCTGCCGTTCGCGTTCCAGGGTTTCCTGCCGTTCCACCTCGGCCAGTTCATCCTGCACCTGAAGAACCCGCTGCTGATGCCGCTCGATCTGGCCCTGCAGGCGCGTCCGTTCCACGTCCAGCGCATGGCGGGCCGCCTCCGCCTCGCGCAGCCGCTTGTCCGCTTCGGCCTGTTCGGCACGACTTGCCGCAAGGAATGATTCGGCGTTCGCGCGTGCTTGGTCGAGCGCGGCACAGCGGCCTGCCTGTTTCTCGAGCTCGGCGCGCCGCATTTCGATTTCGCGCGCGCGGGAAAGGGCGCCGTGAAACTCGTCGCGTGGAGCAAAAAACAAAACCGAATGACGATCGATCAGATGGCCATCCGGTGTCACCAGAACGACCCCGGCAGCCAGATGGGGGGCTTGCGCCAGCGCCTCACGCAACTCCGTCACGGCAAAAATGCCATGCATCCAGGTTTCCAGGGCCCCTTCGCAACGCCCGTTGCGGACCGTCACGAACTGGCGCAGGGGCTCCGATCCTGGCGGCGCTTCCACCGCCCTTGTTCCGGAACCCGCGTCTTGCGGTCTGAAAAGGGCAATCCCGGCCGGAATTTCATCAGCGGACCATTGCGCCATGCGTCCGGCATCTTCACCCTGGAACGCGTGCAAGCGAGCGCCCAGCACCGCCTCCACCGCAGGTTCCCAGCCGGAAGCCACTTCAATGCCCTGCCAGAACATGGGCAGATCGGACAGCCCATGCCGGCGCACCAGCTCCTGGGTCCGTTCCTTCACTCCCAGTTTGGCCTGAAGGGATTCCAGCGCAACCGTTTCCGCTTCCAGCCGGTTTCGTTCGCGCTGGGCGACATCGGCCTGCTCGCGGACTTCGGCAAAAGTACTTTCGCAGCGCTGCACCCGGGCATGCGCGGCCAGGCGGGCGGCCTCAAGGATGGAACAGCTCACTTCAGTCTCGCGCAGTCGCGAGCCGAGGCCATCGAGACGGCGGGTATCGGGAGCCACCCACTGGCTCCGCTCCGCTTCCAGCCGGGCACGCCGCTCTCCGAGCTGGGCCTGCAACCGCTCGGATGCAGTGCGTTCGGAACGGGCGGCACTGATCTTTCCCTGAATCCGGCTTTCCCCCTGTCGTGCCTGGTCGAGGGCCTGGCGCCGGGCCTTGCTCTGCGCTTCCGCGACCGGCCAGGATTCGCGTTCCTGGGCAAGTCGTGCGGTCGCCACCCGAACCAGTTCCTGGGCCCGCTGCAATTCTTCCTGCAGGCGGGCGAGGGAAGCCTGATCCGCTTCCATCCGGTGACGGTCCTCGCCGATTTCCTGTTCCAGGCGGCCCACCTCGCCTTCCAGGCGACGGCGTTCGTTGCGCAAGGACTGCAGGCGGCTTTCCGCCTGGGACACTTCCGCATTGGCCTGATACAGGGACCCTTGCGCGTTGTTGAGGGTATCGCTTGCGCCATAGTGCGCAGCACGCTGCTCCTCGATGCGCCGTTCCAGTTCACGCAAGCCGGCAATGGCCGCTTCCAGTTCCACCTGGTTTTTTTCGATGTCGCGCTGGGCCCGAGTCCGGCTCGCTTCGGCATCGCGTTTGCGGGAGAACAGCAAGAGGTTCTGCGCGCGCGCCAGGTCATCCTGAAGGGCGCGCCACTGGCCCGCCACTTCCGCCTGCCCGATGAGCTTCTCGATCTGCTGTGCCAGCTCACGCGTGATGTCTTCCGTCCGGGTCAGGTGACCCCGCGTGTCCTGCAGCCGAAGTTCGGTTTCGCGGCGACGGTCCTTGTAACGGGAAATGCCGGCCGCCTCCTCCAGAAACACCCGGATCTCTTCAGGCTTTGATTCGACGATGCGCGAAATCATCCCCTGTTCGACAATGGCATAAGCCCTCGGGCCCAACCCCGTGCCCATGAATATGTCCTGCACGTCGCGCCGGCGCACGTGCACGTTGTTGATGTAGTAGTTGGACACGCCGTCGCGCGCAAGAACCCGCCGCACGGCGATTTCAGCGTACTGGGACCATTGTCCGGGCGCCCGGCCATCGGTGTTGTCGAACACCAGTTCGACGCTGGCACGACCCTGCGGCTTGCGATCTGCCGTTCCGCCAAAAATCACGTCCTGCAGCGTTTCACCGCGCAAGTGGCGCGCCTGGGATTCCCCAAGCACCCAGCGCACGGCATCGATCACGTTGGATTTTCCGCATCCGTTTGGCCCGACCACCCCCACCAGTTTTCCAGGAACCGGAATCTGGGTGGGTTCGGCAAAGGATTTGAAGCCCGCAAGTTTGATGTGTTTAAGGTGCAATTGAGCGCCAATGGACAAAAGAAGTTTAGAATGCGAGGATTTTACCCGATAATAGGACGACTCCCCAATGGCCTCGCAACCCAGCCGAACCTTGGAGACTTTCCCGAACCCGAACCCGGGAAGGGACTACCTGATCCACATGGAACTCCCGGAGTTCACCTGCCTGTGCCCCAAGACAGGACAGCCTGATTTTGCCTGGCTAACCCTCGATTACATTCCCGAAGCACTCAACGTGGAGCTGAAAAGCCTCAAGCTCTACCTGTGGTCCTTCAGGAATGAAGGGGCGTTTCACGAAGCGGTGACCAACCGCATCCTGGACGACCTGGTGGCGGCCACGGCCCCGCGCTTCATGCGCCTGCTGGCCCGCTGGAACGTGCGCGGGGGCATTTTCACCCATGTGCTGGCGGAGCATCGCGCTCCCGGTTGGTCACCTGCCATTCCACTGCCGCCCCTGACCTTTGCACCGTCCTCCCCGACCCAGATCTGAACGGCCCACCCATGAACCCTCGCCTGGAGCGCCTCCAACCTTATCCTTTCGAGCGTCTGCGGCGCCTCATGCACGGCGTGCAGCCGGCCGCCGGACTCGCCCCGATTGCCCTGTCCGTTGGAGAGCCGCGCCATGCCACCCCGGCATTCATCCAGGAAGCCCTGACACGCCATCTGTCCGGTTTGTCCCATTACCCGGCAACCCTGGGAAGCGATAGCCTGCGAGCCGCCATCGCCCACTGGCTTCAGCGGCGCTTCGGTCTGAAAGCCCTCGATCCCGCCACCGAAGTCCTGCCCACGCTGGGCAGCCGCGAAGCGCTGTTTTCAGTGACCCAGGTGCTGATGGATCCGGACCGGCCGGATGCCTATGCCGTCTGCCCGAACCCGTTCTACCAGATCTACGAAGGCGCCGCGCTTCTGGCCGGCGGGCAGCCCTGGTTCGTCAATGCCGATCCGGAGCGCAATTTCCTGGTGGATTACGCATCGGTGCCTTCGACGGTCTGGGCGCGTACCCAGGTGGTCTTCGCCTGCTCTCCCGGCAATCCCACGGGGCGCGTGATGACGCTGGAAGAATGGCGCATCCTGTTCGAACTGTCGGACCGTTACGGATTCACCATCGTGAGCGACGAATGCTATTCGGAGATCTATCCCGACGAGTCGTCTCCGCCGCTCGGTTCGCTGCAAGCCGCCCAGGCCCTGGGCCGATCGGGCTACCCCCGCCTGATTGCGATGGGCAGCCTGTCCAAGCGTTCCAACGTGCCCGGCCTGCGTTCGGCGTTTGCCGCCGGCGACCGCAAACTGCTGCAGCGTTTTGCGCTCTATCGCACCTACCACGGCAGCGCCATGAATCCGGCTGTCCAGGCAGCCAGCGAAACCGCCTGGCAGGACGAAGTCCACGTGCAGGAAAACCGCCGGCTGTACCGGGAAAAAATGGAAGCCTTTCATCGCATCGTCCATCCGCACCTGCCGCTCGACACACCGCAAGCCAGCTTTTATTACTGGGCCCGCACGCCCGTTCCCGACACCGATTTCGCGGTCGGATTGATGCGCGCGGCCAATGTGGCCGTGCTGCCGGGCAGCCTGCTGGCCCGTGCCGCACAAGGCACGAACCCGGGCCAGCAGCGCATTCGCATCGCACTGGTCGGCAGCCTGGAGGAAACGGTGGAAGCCGCTCACCGCCTGGTTGCATTCACCCACTCGCTACAGGAAAACACCCATGTCGTCTCCCCAGCCACTGATTGAAGAAGCCTTCGAAAATCGCGCCTCCTGGACCCCTGCCGCTCCGCCAGCCGGATTGCGCGATGCCGTCGAGACCGTCCTGGACGGTCTCGACGCCGGAATCCTGCGTGTCGCCGAAAAAATCGACGGCACCTGGGTCACCCACCAGTGGATCAAGAAAGCGGTGCTGCTGTCCTTCCGCCTGAAGGACAATGCCCGCGTTGACGGCGGCTTCACCCAGTACTGGGACAAGGTGGACAGCAAGTTTTCCCGCTACACCGATCGCGACTTCGAAACCGGTGGCTTCCGGGTCGTGCCGCCTGCCGTGGCGCGGCGCGGCAGCCACATTGCACGCAACGTGGTGCTCATGCCGTCGTATGTGAATATCGGTGCCTACGTGGACGAATCCACCATGGTCGACACCTGGGCCACGGTGGGGTCCTGCGCCCAGATCGGCAAGCATGTGCATCTCTCGGGCGGCGTTGGCATCGGCGGCGTGCTGGAGCCGGTTCAGGCCAACCCCACCATCATCGAAGACCATTGCTTCATCGGGGCCCGTTCCGAAATCGTGGAAGGCGTCATCGTGGGGGAAGGATCGGTCATTTCGATGGGGGTTTACATCGGGCAAAGCACCAAGATCTACGACCGTGAAACCGGAACGGTAAGCTACGGCCACGTGCCTCCCGGCTCGGTCGTCGTTTCCGGAAACCTGCCGGCTGCAAACGGCCAGTACAGCCTGTACTGCGCCGTCATCGTGAAAAAAGTGGATGCCAAGACCCGGGCCAAGACCAGCATCAACGAGCTGCTGCGGGGTGACTGAACGATGTGCCTTGTCGCGCTGGCCTGGCAGGCTCACCCTGCGTACACATTGGCCGTGGTGGCCAACCGGGACGAGTTCCATGCACGCCCCAGCGCGCCGGCTGCCTACTGGGACGACCATCCGGACGTGTGCGCGGGGCGCGACCTGGAAGCCGGAGGCACCTGGCTTGGGGCCACCCGGAATGGCCGGTTTGCCGCACTGACCAACTATCGGGACCCTTCCCAATTCGATCGCAAGCGCCGCTCGCGTGGCGAACTTCCGCGCGAATTCCTCACGAACGGGGCCCCTCCGTTGCCCTGGCTGGAAACCGTGAAGCAGCGCCTGTCGGACTACAACGATTTCAACCTGCTGGTGGGCGATGGCCGGCAACTGTTCTGCCTTGAAAGCCGCACAGCGGCCATCATCCCGTTGTCTCCCGGTATTTATGGGCTGAGCAACCACCTGCTGGACACCCCCTGGCCCAAAGTACTGGCGGCAAAACGGGGGCTTGCCGCCTTGCTGGATGACGCTCCCGACCACCCGCTGTTGCAGGAGCCTGCCTCCCCCTCCTTGGCCGAACTGTCCCGTGACCTCATGGATCTGCTGGCCGACCCGGCCCCTTACCCGGATGACCTGCTGCCGGATACAGGCATTCCCCTCGCACGGGAACGCCTCATTTCCGCTGCCTTCATCCGCGATCCCCTTTACGGAACACGCAGCACCACGGTCCTGCTGAAACGGGCCGACGGAGCCGCCTGGTTTGGCGAACGTCGCTTCAGCCCCGACGGCGAATGCACGGGGGAATCCGGCATAATGCTGTCTTGAGGAATGATGCATCCATGGATCCAACGCTCGAACTTGCCCAACAACTGATTCGCCTGCCTTCCGTCACGCCGGAAGACGCCGGCTGCCAAACGCTGTTGGCCGAACGGCTGGCCCGTTTCGGGTTTTCAGCCGAATGGCTCGCCTTCGGCAACGTGCGCAACCTGTGGTTGCGGCGGGGCACGCAGGCGCCGCTGCTGGTGTTTGCCGGACACACCGACGTCGTGCCTCCGGGCCCGGAAGGCAGCTGGCAATCACCGCCTTTCTCACCGGAAATCCGCGACGGACTGCTGTACGGTCGGGGTGCTGCCGACATGAAGTCCTCCCTGGCCGCTTTCGTCACGGCCATCGAAGCGTTTTGCACCGACCATCCGGCAGCCCCCGGTTCCATCGCCCTGCTCCTGACTTCCGACGAAGAAGGCCCGGCAGTGGATGGCACGGTTCGCGTCGTGGAATGGTTGCGCGATCAAGGCATTTCACCCGATTACTGCATCGTGGGAGAGCCCACTTCAGTCGAGCGCCTGGGAGACACCCTCAAGAACGGCCGGCGGGGCTCCCTTTCGGGCGTGCTCACCGTTCGCGGCCGCCAGGGGCATGTGGCCTACCCCCACCTGGCCCGCAACCCCATTCATTTGGCCGCCCCTGCGCTGGCCGAACTCGCGGCCATGACCTGGGATGAACCCAACGGGGATTTTCCGGCAACCACCTTCCAGATCTCCAATGTGCAAAGCGGTACCGGCGCCACCAACGTCATACCCGGGGAACTGACCGCCTGGTTCAATTTCCGCTTTTCCACGGCCAGCACCGAATCGTCGCTGCGGGAAAGAACCGAAGCAGTGCTGGCACGGCACGACCTGGATTATGAGGTGCGTTGGGAACTCGGGGCACGCCCTTTCCTGACGCCACGGGGTCCGCTCGTGTCTGCCCTGTCCTCCGCCATCGCCCAGGTCACGGGGAATACGCCGGAGGTGTCCACCACGGGCGGAACATCCGACGGCCGCTTCCTGATCGCCCTCTGTTCCCAGGTGGTGGAATTCGGGCCATGCAATGCCACCATTCATCAGCGCAACGAGAGCATCCCCGTGAACGATCTGACCCCGCTGTCGGCCATTTACCGCAACGTCATGGAACGCCTCCTGCTGGCCGGAGCCTCCGCATGAACTGGGATCAGGCTGCCGACCATCTGGTCACGGTGCGCGACTTGCTCCGCTTCGCCGTATCCGCCTTTTCCTCGCATCAAATCTATTTTGGGCACGGTTACCCCGGCCCGACCGAAGAAGCGAGCTACCTGGTGCTGCATGCGCTGGGATTACCCCATGATCAGCGCGAACTCTGGCTCGATGCCCGCCTCCTGCCCGAAGAGCGGCGCACGGCGCTGGCCTTGGTGCGCCGGCGCGTGGAAGAACGCGTACCGGCGGCCTATCTGACGCATGAAGCCTGGCTCGGCCCCTTCCGGTTTTACGTGGACGAGCGCACCATCGTGCCGCGCTCCTTCATTGCAGACGCCCTGCAGGAAGGGCTTGAACCCTGGATCGAAGATTTCGACGAAGTCTCGCGCGCAGCCGATATCTGTACCGGAGGCGGATCGCTGGCCATATTGCTGGCCCTGCGCTGTCCGAATGCGCAGGTGGACGCCGTGGACCTGTCGCCCGAGGCACTGGAAGTGGCCCGCAAAAACGTGGCGGACTACGGCCTGGAAAGTCGAATCCGACTGCATCGTGGCGACCTGTACGAAGGCCTGGAGCCCCAGGCCTACGATCTCATCATTTCCAATCCGCCCTATGTGGACGAAGCGGCCATGGCTTCGCTTCCTGCCGAATATCGCAAGGAGCCTGAAATGGCGCTGGCCAGCGGCCCTGACGGACTGGACCACGTGCGCCGACTGATTGCCGGAGCGCCCGCCCATCTCAAGCCGGGCGGCTTGCTGGTGGTGGAAATCGGCCACCAGCGCGCAACGTTGGAAGCGGCCTTTCCTGAAATTCCCTGGGTCTGGCTCGACCTCCCCGGAGGGGACAGTTACGTTTTCGCGGTGTGCCGCGAAGATTTGCCCGGAGCCTGACGGATCCGACTGCGGCCTTGCCTTTGGGCCTGCCCCTGACGCGGTGGCTGGGGCGCCATTCCGGCCCACTGGAGTATGCGCGCGACATCTGTCGCTTCAAGTTCCGCAAACTGACCCCGCTTGAGACGGGGCGGCAGGCTGATGATTCCGAAACGCACCCGGATCAGGCGACCCACCATCAGGTGCAGGGCTTCGAACATGCGCCGCACTTCGCGATTGCGCCCTTCCTTGATGATCACCTGGTACCAGTGGTTGGTTCCTTCACCGCCATTGTCCCGAATGCGCTCAAAACGGGCAGGGCCATCCTCCAGCTGGATTTCGCGGCAGGCCGAACGCATCTGGTCTTCGCTCAGCGTGCCCACCACCCGAACCGCGTACTCGCGCTCCACCTCAAAACGGGGATGGCTGAGGCGGTTGGCCAATTCGCCACTGGTGGTAAAAATCAGCAGACCGCTCGTGTTGAAATCAAGTCGCCCCACGCTCACCCATTTGGCGCCGCGTACCCGGGGCAGCTTGCCGAACACCGACTCACGCCCTGCCGGGTCGTCGCGGCTGACGATTTCCCCTTCAGGCTTGTGATAAATCAGGATTTGCGGCAACGCTTCCGCGAAATTCAGGCGAACCGGGCGACGGGATACCGTCACCCGGTCGTCAGGGCCAATGCGGGTTCCGATGGTCGCCACCTGCCCATTGACCCGGACTTCTCCGGCAATGATCAGGGCTTCCATGTCGCGACGGGAACCCAGGCCGGACTGCGCCAGGACCTTATGAAGCTTCTGGGAGGACAACGTCTTCACCTAACGGGGCCAAGGGAGGGAGTTCCTGCAGGGAGCGCAAGTTGAGATCATCCAGCAGCAGGGGCGTGGTGCCATAGAGCGCCGGGCGTCCGGGCACTTCGCGGTGGCCCACCACTTCGATCCAGCCGCGCGCCTCCAGCGTGCGCAATACCGGCGTGGACACGGCCACTCCCCGGATTTCCTCGATGTCGCCGCGCGTCACCGGCTGGCGGTAGGCAATGATGGCCAGCGTTTCCATGACCGCGCGGGAATAACGCGGCGGCTTTTCCGGAATCATGCGCGCAATTTTTTCCTGCGCTTCGGGCCGCGTCTGAAAACGCCAGCCGCTGGCCACCTGCACCAGTTCCACGGCGCGCGCCTGCCAATCCTCCTGCAACGATTCCAGCAGGCGCCGAACGGTATCGGCCGCCAGTTCCGGTTCGAACAGCTTTCGCAATTGCGCCATCGGCACTGCTTCCGGGCTCGACAGAAGGGCTGCTTCCAGCAGTTGCTTGGCGGCAGGTATTTCTGTTTCAGGCAAAGTCATGAAGGCAACTCCGAGGCCGATTCGGCCAAACTCAGATACAACGGGGCATAAGCTTCCGACTGGGACACTTTCACCAATGATTCCTTGACGAGTTCCAGAATGGCGATGAAATTGACCACGGCCTCGGGCACCGTGACGCCGGATTCGAACAGTTCGTGAAACACCACGAAGGTCTGCTCGCGCAGGCGCCGCAGGATGCGCGTCATGTGCTCACGCACGGACAGCTGCTCGCGCGTGATGCGATGGTGCTGATTGATCTTCGCGCGGGACAGCACCTGCGCCCAGGCTTCCAGCAGGTCGCGTGCCGTGATCTGGGGCAGGCGCTGGTTGAGCGTTTCATCCACCCAGACCTGGACCGCAGCAAACTCCCTGCCGTTGCGGGGCAGCTCGTCCAGCGTCAGGGCAGCCTGCTTCATTTGCTCATATTCCATCAATCGCCGCATCAGTTCGGCACGCGGATCCGTTTCTTCGTCGGAGGCGACCGCGGCGGGGCGCGGCAGCAGCATGCGCGACTTGATTTCAATCAGCACCGCGGCCATCACGAGATATTCCGCCGCCAGCTCCAGCCGGCGGCTGCGCATGGCTTCCACGTATTCCATGTACTGGCGGGTCAGTTCCGCCATGGGAATATCCAGGATATCGAGGGAATTCTTGCGAATCAGGTAGAGCAGCAGGTCGAGCGGCCCTTCGAAGCTTTCTAGGAACACCTCAAGCGCTTCGGGCGGAATGTAAAGATCCTGGGGCAGGCCCACGAACGGCTCGCCGCGCACCTTGGCAATGGGCTCTGCCAAGGGAACTTCGAGCAGGTCCGCCGCTTCGTTCATGAGTAGGACAGCCCGATGCTTTCGCGCACATCGCGCAGGGTATCGGCCGCCAGCTTGCGCGCCCGTTCGCAACCATCGGCAATCACGTTGCGCACCAGGGTAGGATCGTCCAGGTAGGCTTGCGCCTTTTCGCGGATGGGACGCAACTCTTCGAGCACGCGGTCCACCACGGGTTGCTTGCATTCAAGACAACCGATGCCCGCGGAGCGACATCCCTGTTGCACCCAGTCGCGCGTGGCGTCGTCGCTGTAGATCTGATGAAAAGAGTAAACCGGGCAACGGTTGGGTTCGCCAGGATCCGTGCGTCGCACGCGGGCCGGATCCGTGGGCATGGTGCGAATTTTCCGGGTGATGCTCGCCTCGTCTTCGCGCAGGGCGATGGTGTTGTTGTAGGACTTGGACATCTTCTGCCCATCGAGCCCCAGCAGGCGGGAAGCTTCCGTCAGCAAGGCCTGCGGCTCCACCAGAATCATTTTTCCGCTGCCTTCCAGGTACCCGAACACCCGCTCGCGATCCACCACCGACAGGTTTTGCGATTCGCCGAGCAGCGCACGCGCCGCTTCCAGCGCTTCATCG
>JAJZPY010000142.1 GCA_021811005.1 Pseudomonadota bacterium | reverse complement strand
GATCTAGCGCCGTCTGCATGAGATCAGGCAGCGCGTCTTCCCCCACGTCGCGCGCCACGGCGGGCGCCGCTTCGATCCAGGCCAGCACCGGGTCCGCCCCCTTGCCCAGGCGCGAGAGCGACTCCGCCCCGTGCAGGTAGCGGTCGAGTGCCTGCCCCGACAGCTGCCGCGTGGCCTCATGCCAGTTGGCATGGAGGGACTGGCGGCAGGATTCCGGCAGCGCTTCCAACCGTTCGGCGTGATCCTCCAGGTGCACGGCCATGGGCAGTACGCTCAGAAAAAGGTGGTCACGGCGGCATCCAGCGCGTCGCGCATGTCGGGGTCGTCCGTGATGGGACGCACCAGCGCCACCCGGCAGGCACTTTGGGCATCCACGCCGTGCGCGATGAGGCTGCCGGCATGGATCAGCATGCGCGTGGAAATGCCTTCGTCCAGGCCGTGGCCCTTGAGGTTGCGCGCGCGTTCGGCAATGGACACCAGCTTGCCTGCCACGTCATCACTGACGCCGGCTTCGTGGGCCACGATCTCCGTTTCCACGCCGTGTTCGGGATAGTTGAAATCGAGCGCGCCAAAGCGCTGCTTGGTGGACTGCTTGAGGTCCTTCATCAGGCTCTGGTAGCCCGGGTTGTAGGAAATCACGATCTGGAAATCGGGATGGGCGCGCACCAGTTCCCCTTTCTTTTCCAGGGGCAGCACGCGCCGGTTGTCCGTGAGGGGGTGGATCACCACGGTGGTGTCCTGGCGCGCTTCCACCACTTCGTCCAGATAACAGAGGGCTCCGTGGCGCGCCGCGATGGCAAGCGGGCCATCCTGCCAGCGCGTGCCCTGGGCATCGAGCAAAAAGCGCCCCACCAGGTCGGCGGCCGTCATGTCTTCGTTGCAGGCCACGGTCACCAGCGGGCGCCCGAGCTTGTGGGCCATGTATTCCACGAAGCGGGTCTTGCCACAGCCGGTGGGGCCCTTGAGCATCATGGGCATGCGCACCGAGTAGGCGGCTTCGAACAGGGCCACTTCGTCGCCCACCGGGCGGTAGTAGGGGGCGTTGGCAATCCGGTATTGGGACAGGATGTCGCTCATTGTCTGTACCTCAGGGACAAAAAACCCCCGCGCCTTTCAGCAGCGGGGGCCAAAAAAGGCAAAACCATGCCGTTCAAACAGTTTTGCCGCGGAAAATCACCATGGCCGTCCCCTGGGACTGGCTGTAGTTGTCGTAGCCCACCAGGCGCACGTGGTTGTCGGGGTTGGCCTTGTGGCAGGCTTCGGCCTCTGCCAGCACGCGGTCCACGTCGGTTTCGCCGAACATGGGCAGCTTCCACATGTACCAGTAGGAATCCATCAGGTACTGCGGCTCGATGTGCTCGATGGCGGGGTTCCAGCCTTTCTTCACCAGGTATTCCACCTGCTTGCGGATTTCGTCCGCCGTCATGGGCGGCAGGTAGGAAAACGTTTCGAACTTCCGGCTGGCGGGATCGCTCAGGCGGGACTTGTAGTCCATCACTTCGCTCATGTCTCTCTCCTTGAATGCGGATTACTTGTGGGCCACGTCCAGCTTGTCCACCGTATCGAACTCGAACTTGATCTCTTTCCAGGTTTCCATGGCGATCTTGAGTTCGGGGCTGTGCTGCGCCGCCTGGGTGAGAATGGCTTTGCCTTCCTTTTCCACGGCCACGCCCTGGTTGCGGGCTGCCACGCAGGCTTCCAGCGCCACCCGGTTGGCCGCGGCACCGGCCGCGTTGCCCCAGGGATGGCCCAGCGTGCCGCCGCCGAACTGCAGCACCGAGTTGTCGCCGAAAATGTTGACCAGCGCCGGCATGTGCCACACGTGGATGCCGCCCGAAGCCACCGGGAGCAGGCCCGGCATGGCGCCCCAGTCCTGGTCGAAGAACAGGCCGCGGCTGCGGTCTTCCTTGATGTGGCTGTCGCGCATCAGGTCGATCCAGCCCAGGGTCGCTTCACGCGAGCCTTCGAGCTTGCCCACCACCGTGCCCGAATGCAGGTGGTCGCCGCCGGACAGGCGCAGGATCTTGGTGAGCACGCGGAAATGGATGCCGTGGTGCGGGTTGCGGTCGAGCACGGCGTGCATGGCGCGGTGGATGTGCAGCAGCATGCCGTTGTCGCGACACCAGTTGGCCAGCCCCGTGTTGGCCGTCAGGCCGCCCGTGAGGTAGTCGTGCATGATGATGGGCGCGCCAATGGACTTGGCGAATTCCGCGCGCTTGTACATTTCTTCCGGCGTGGGCGCCGTCACGTTGAGGTAGTGTCCCTTGCGTTCGCCCGTTTCGCGTTCGGCCTTGAGGGTGGCTTCCTGCACGAATTCGAAGCGGTCGCGCCAGCGCATGAACGGCTGGCTGTTGACGTTTTCGTCATCCTTGGTGAAGTCCAGGCCGCCGCGCAGGCATTCGTACACGGCACGGCCGTAGTTCTTGGCGGAAAGGCCCAGCTTGGGCTTGATGGTGCAACCGAGGAGCGGACGGCCGTACTTGTTGAGCTTGTCGCGTTCCACCTGGATGCCCTGGGGCGGGCCGCCGCAGGTCATGACGTAGGCCAGCGGGAAACGCACGTCTTCCAGGCGCAGGGCACGGATGGCCTTGAAGCCGAACACGTTGCCCACCAGGGACGTCATCACGTTGACCACCGACCCTTCTTCGAACAGGTCGATGGGGTAGGCCACGAAGGCATAGAAGCAGGTGTCGTCGCCCGGCACGTCTTCGATGCGGTAGGCGCGGCCCTTGTAGTAGTCGAGGTCGGTCAGCAGGTCGGTCCAGACCGTGGTCCAGGTGCCGGTGGACGATTCCGCCGCGACGGCGGCAGCGGCCTCTTCACGATCCACGCCGGCCTGCGGCGTGATCTTGAAGCAGGCGAGAATGTCGGTGTCTTTCGGGCTGTATTCGGGCGTCCAGTAGGTGTGGCGGTATTCCTTAACGCCCGCGTTGTAGGTCTTCACTGCCATGGTCTTCCTCCGTGGGGTCCATCGTTGCGTCGCGATGGACCTCATCTTCAAAGAAAACCATGCATAAGTAAATTAAATTATTCTGATTGCATGGATCAGTAACGCTTATACCACAACCATCAGCGTCCCCGCTTGATGCGCATGAGCTTCTGGTCGGCCGCGCGCAGGAGGTCTTCGGGCGTTTTCATGACGTGGGGATCGCGTTCGGCAATGCCCGTGGAAAAGCGCAGCACCCCGGTTTCCAGGTTGAGCTTGGCGGCGGCGGCCAGCAGCCGCTTGCACAGCACTTCGAGGTCGGATTCGCGCGCCAGCGGGCAAATCATCAGGAATTCGTCGCCACCCAGGCGCACCGCCAGGTCTTCCTGGCGCACCTGGCGCTTGAGGATGCCGGCCAGCTCCACCAACACCCGATCGCCCGCGTCGTGGCCGAAGGAATCGTTGATCTGCTTGAAATCGTCCAGGTCGATGAGCAGGCAGCCCAGCGGGGTCTGGCGCCGTTCGGCCTGGGCCCAGTGGCGCTTGAGAAAAGCGTCCGCCATGCGGCGGTTGGCCAGCCCCGTGAGCGGGTCGGTGAGGGTTTGCCGGTGCAGCCTGCGGGTGGTCACCGCCAGTTGGGACAGGATGCGGCGATGGGAGGCGCGTTCGGCTTCCAGCACCTGGTTCAGCCGGACATGTTGCGCTGCCCGGGTAAA
>JAJZPY010000026.1 GCA_021811005.1 Pseudomonadota bacterium | reverse complement strand
AACCTGCTCGTGTTCGCCTTCGCGTTCACGGACCCTTTGAATGAAGTATCTTAATTTTTCCTTCATTGGATTACTTGAGCGGTTTGCGGATTTTCAGGGGTATCCCTCAGCTGCTTTTGAATCAGGCTGACCTTATTGAATTGCGTCAGGAAGGCATCTACGCAGAGCGGATCAAAATGGGCGTTCCGGTTGTCCTTGAGGTAGCCCAGTGCATCTTCATTGCTCCAGGGCTGCTTGTAGGGACGAGTTGACGTCAGGGCATCATAGACATCTGCAACCGCCACAATACGGGCTTCCAGCGGAATGTCGGCTCCTTTCAATCCTTGCGGGTACCCGCTGCCATCGTATTTTTCGTGGTGTCCCAGGGCAATCTGCGCCCCTTGCTGGAGAATGTTTGAAGGGCTTTCCTGCAGAATCTTGTATCCAATGACCGGATGACTTTTCATGACGTTGTATTCGTCAATCGTCAGCCGGCCTGGCTTGAGAAGGATATGGTCCGGTATGCCGATCTTGCCGATGTCGTGCATGGGGGCAGCCATTTCAATCAGTTCGCAGCGGGCAGCGGGGAGGCCGATGCCTTCGGCGATCAGGCGTGAATAGCGGGCCATTCGCAGAATATGGTTTCCGGTTTCGGCATCGCGAAATTCACCGGCTTTCGCAAGGCAATACAAGGTTTCCTGTTCACGCTCCCTGATTTGCTGGGTCGCTTTATAGACCGCGTGTTCCAGATGTTGAGAGTGGGCTTTGAGGTCTTTTTCATGCTGGCGCAGCATGAGCAGGTTGCGGCATCGCACGCGACATTCGTAGGGGTCGATGGGCTTTGTCATGAAGTCGGTGGCCCCGGCATCAAGCGCGCCATAGCGTATGCCCAGCTCATCGTGCGACGTGATGACGATGATCGGAATGGTTTCCAGGTTAGGAATCTTGCGAATGGCCGTGATGACGTCCAGTCCGGTCATTTCCTTCATGCGGTAATCCACCAGGATGAGATCCGGCTGATTCCACTGAACCCACTCAAGCGCCTGAATCGGGGAAGGGAAGGTGTGGGTGACGATTTGGCTCTGGATGCTGTGGACGATCTTGTCCAGTATGACCCGGCTGGTGAACTCGTCATCAATGATGGCAACCACAGGAGGCGACAGGTGCGACGACGCCTGCTGGCCCGGCTGCTGTAAAGTCATGGAACCCCCTCCGATGGCATCAAATGCCGTTTCAGCGCGTACTTTATCCCTAAACCGAACGCTTAACAATTCGGGAAAAGAGCCCCTAACACCCCGTTTTTTCAGAAATAATCCGGGGCGCTCCCGGGTTTCCACTTGATATTGCAACCCATGCTGGGAATCTGCTCGCCGGAAAGCGCTGAATGGCTCAGTACGGCATTGGCCGCGGCACGCAGATCCCGTCCCGTGACCGCTACGGATTTTCCGGGGCGGCTCTCGTCAAATTGCCCCCGGTACACAAGCAGCCGGTTCTGGTCAAAAAGGAAAAAGTCGGGGGTGCAGGCCGCGCGATAGGCCTTGGCCACTGCCTGCGATTCGTCATAAAGGTAGGGAAAGGTGTAGCCGGCTTTTGTGATTTCCTCCGACATTTTTTCCGGACTGTCTGCAGGATAGTTTGCGACATCGTTGGCATTGATGCCAACGACGGCGAGGCCGCGGGGTTGGTATTCGCGCGCAAAAGCAGCCAGCCCTTCCCGGATGTGGATGACGTACGGACAGTGGTTGCACAGGAAAATCACCAGCAAGGCCTGGGCGCTCTGGAAATCCTTGAGGGATACCCGGCGTCCCTGCGGATCGGGCAGCAAAAAATCAGGAGCCGGCGTGCCAAGGGGCAGCATCGTCGAAGGGGTCAAAGCCATGTCGGAGTCCGGGGAAAAATCCAAAACTGCAGTCTAAGCCGGCCTTCTGGCCTGCACAAGCCGTCAGGCCGGGGTCGGTACCGTCAAGGTCTGCGGAATTGATACAATGGATCGTCATGACCTTTCCCGACACGCTGGGGCCATTATGGTCCCCCCATCCCGAAATCGCCCAACGCACCCGCATGGCCCGGCTCATGCAGCATGCCGGATATGCCTGCTACGAAGACTTGTGGCAGTGGTCGGTAGATCATCCCGAAGCCTTTTGGCGCACGCTGTGGAATGAGAGCGGCGTGGCGGGAACGATGGGCTCCAGAATCCTGGACGACCCGGACCGGATGCCCGGCGCCCGCTGGTTCCCCGATGCCCGGCTCAACTACGCTGAAAACCTGCTGCAGCATGCGCACGGAGAAGCACTCGTTTTCTGGGGGGAAGACAAAGTTCAGCGGCGCTGGGGCCATGGCCAGCTGCGGCGCGAAGTTTCACGCTTCCAGAGTTTGCTGAGAGAGGCCGGGGTCGGGGAGGGCGACCGCGTGGCGGGCTATCTGCCCAATCTTCCCGAGACCCTTGCAGCCATGCTGGCCACGACCGCATTGGGCGCCATCTGGTCATCGGCGTCCCCCGATTTTGGAGTGCAGGGGGTACTGGATCGTTTTGGCCAGATCGAACCCAAAGTCCTGGTTTGCGTGGATGGCTACTGGTACAACGGAAAGGCAATCGACTGCATGGAAAAAAATGCAGAGGTTGCCAAACGCCTGCCATCGCTGGAAAGAACGGTTGTTGTTCCCTACCTGTCTGACAGCCCGGAGCTTGGGGCAATCCCTGCGGCGCTGGCCTGGAACCGGCTGCCGGATCCCCCGCAAGGCGAGGCGGCTCCCGCTTTTCGCCGGGTGCCGTTCAACCACCCCCTGTTCATCATGTTTTCATCCGGCACCACGGGGGTGCCCAAATGCATTGTGCATGGTCACGGTGGCGTGCTCCTGCAGCACCTGAAAGAGCATCAACTGCACAGTGACGTCAGGCCGGGAGACCGCCTGTTCTATTTCACCACCTGCGGCTGGATGATGTGGAACTGGCTGGCTTCCGGGCTGGCTTCCGGAGCCACGTTGCTGCTCTATGATGGTTCGCCCTTCGCCGGCCGTGGCCAGGTGCTGTTTGAGTATGCCCAGGCGGAACGCATGACCCACTTTGGCACATCGGCCAAATTTATTGATGCCGCGGCGAAACTGGGTCTCTCTCCAGGGAAAACCCATGATCTGACGCCACTGAGGGCGCTGTTCTCAACGGGAAGCCCGCTCGCTCCGGAAAGCTTTGACTGGGTGTACCGGGAATTGAAGGCGGATATCCTGCTGGCTTCGATATCGGGAGGCACCGACATCATTTCCTGTTTCGTTCTGGGAAATCCGCTTTTGCCTGTTTATCGCGGAGAGATTCAATGCCGCGGGCTGGGCATGGCGGTGGATGTTTTCGATGAAGAAGGGCATCCGGTGCGCGGAGAAAAAGGGGAACTCGTTTGCACACGCCCGTTTCCCGTGATGCCGCTGGGGTTCTGGAACGATCCCGATGGCAAGAAATACCGCGCGGCGTACTTTGAACGTTTCCCAGGGGTCTGGTGCCATGGCGATTATTGCGAGCTCACTCCCCACGGGGGCATCGTCATCTACGGTCGCTCGGATGCCACGCTGAATCCCGGCGGCGTGCGCATCGGCACTGCAGAAATATACCGGCAGGTGGAGCAGTTGCCAGAAGTGGTCGAATCCATTGTGATTGGGCAGGATTGGCCCCCAGGCCGCCATGATGATGTGCGGGTGGTGCTGTTCGTCAAGCTGCAACCCGGGCTGAGGCTGGACACTGCGCTGGAGGAGCGGATCCGGAAACAGATTCGGGCCAACACGACACCGCGCCACGTCCCGGAAAAAATTGTTCAGGTGCAGGACATCCCGCGCACCAAGTCGGGAAAAATCGTTGAACTGGCCGTGCGCAACATCGTGCACAACCGGCCCGTAAAAAATGTCGATGCCCTGGCCAACCCGGAAGCTTTGGAATATTTTCGCGGACTGGCCGCGCTTTCCCACTGAAGCCAGCGGTCCCGTTCAATGCAGGCGTTCACCAAAATAGCGGCGAAACCACAGGGTGGCGTACTTGGCCACCTGTTCAAGCGTTCCGGGTTCCTCAAACAAATGGGTTGCCCCTGGCACGATGACCAGTTCCTTGGTGCAACGCAGGCGGTCATGAGCTTCCTGATTGAGCTGGATCACCACGTCATCGTACCCGCCCACGATCAGGAGCGTGGGGGCAGCAACCTGGCCTAAGGCCTTGGGTCCTGCAAGGTCAGGGCGACCGCCCCGGGAAACCACCGCAGCAACAGGGTTTGCCTTGGCGGCAGCCGCCTGCAATGCTGCAGCTGCGCCCGTGCTGGCGCCGAAATAGCCGATCTTGAGGGAGCGCGTCAAAGGCTCCTTGCGCAGCCAGGTCGTGGCCGCCAGCAGGCGCTGGGTCAGGAGCGCGATGTCAAAACGCGTGTCGTAGTGGCTATCTTCGGCGGGTGTAAGCAAATCGATGAGCAGACTCCCCACGCCGGCGTCAAACAGTTCTCCCGCCACATACTGGTTTCTGGGGCTGAACCGGCTGCTGCCGCTGCCATGAGCAAACAACACGATGCCGGCGCAGCCTTCGGGCAAGGCCAGGTTGCCTTCAAGCGTTGCTTCTCCGGCAGGAATCTGAACCGACAGTTGCTCGAAATGGTCATGGGCCATGTCCACCTCCGCTGAGCTTGATTTCGCCCCCCGGTGTGGCAACCGCGTGAAAGGCCCGGAGGACTCTGGCACCATCCTATCCCAATTGGGGAAAGGACGTTTTGCCCCGGCTCAAGAAGTGAAAAAGGCCCGCTTGCTTCAAGCGGGCCTTCGAATTTGGCTCCCCGACCTGGGCTCGAACCAGGGACCTGCGGATTAACAGTCCGTCGCTCTACCGACTGAGCTATCGGGGAATCGGTAAACCAGCAATTCTAAATAGTTAACATTGGAGGGTCAAGGGTTTCCCTGGCAATTTCAGGCCAGCACATGGGCAATCGCATCCACCACCGTATCGATGTTGCGGGTGTTGAGCGCTGCCACGCAGATCCGGCCGGAGTCCACGGCATAGACCGAAAACTCGGTTTTGAGCTGGGCGACCTGGGCCTGGGTCAGGCCGGAGAACGAGAACATGCCGCTCTGATGCGCCACGAAGCTGAAATCGTGGTTGGGCAGCTTGGCTTTGAGCTTGGAGACGAAACTCTGACGCATGGCTTTGATGCGATCACGCATCGCACCCAGTTCCTGTTCCCAAAGCGCCCGCAGCTCTGGAGTTCCAAGCACCGTGGCGACGATTTGCGCGCCATGGGTGGGCGGATTCGAGTAGTTGGTGCGCACGACGCGCTTGAGTTGCGACAGAATCCGCTGTGCTTCCTCCTTGCTTTCGGCCACCAGGTTGAAGGCCCCGATGCGCTCCCCGTACAGGGAAAAGGACTTGGAGAAGGAGTTTGACACCATCAGGGGGCGACCCGTGGCCGCAAAACGGCGCACCACGGCGCCATCTTCCTCGATGGAACGGGAAAAGCCCTGGTAGGCCAGGTCCAGGAACGGGACAAGCTGCCGGCGGCCGATGACTTCGATGACTTGCCCCCACTGGTTGTCGTCCAGGTCCACACCGCTGGGGTTATGGCAACAGGCGTGCAGCACGATGACGGTGCCGGCCGGAGCGCTTTCCAGGGCAGCCAGCAGGCCCGCGAAGTTTACGCCGTGGCTGGCAGGGTCGTAGTAGGGGTAGGTCTTGACCGTAAAGCCCGCCGATTCGAACAGGGCCCGATGGTTTTCCCAGCTGGGGTCGGAAATCCAGACTTCGGCGCCGCCGTTGAAGCGCTTGAGAAAATCCGCGCCGATCTTGAGGCCGCCGGTGCCGCCCAGGGACTGGACCGTGATGGCACGCCCTTGCTTGACCACGTCCGAGTCGGCCCCGAACACCAAAGCCTGGACCTGCTTGTCGTAGGCGGCCAAACCGTCAATGGGGAGGTAGCTGCGCGGGGCTGCAGCAGCGGTCATTTGCGCTTCAGCGCGCTTGACGCACTCCAGCAGGGGCACCTTGCCGCTGTCGTCGGTATAGACGCCAACGCCCAGGTTCACCTTCCGGGAATTGGTGTCTGCGTTGTATGCTTCCGTGATCCCGAGGATGGGATCGCGCGGGGCCATTTCGATGGCATTGAAAAGGGATGATCCGTTCATGGTAGGCTCTGAATGTTAAAATCCTGCACTGACAATCGTTTCAACACGGCATTTTAGCAGTGATCGCCACTTTCCCCAACAGCCCCTATCGCCTGCACCAGCCTTTCGAACCTTCGGGCGACCAGCCCGAGGCCATCGCCAGGCTGGGGGAGGGCTTGGACGACGGGCTGCAGTACCAGACGCTGCTGGGTGTCACCGGCTCGGGGAAGACCTACACCATGGCCAACGTCATTGCCCGCTCCGGTCGTCCGGCCATCGTGATGGCTCCCAACAAGACGCTGGCTGCCCAGCTTTACGCGGAACTGCGCGAATTCCTTCCCGAAAACGCCGTTGAATACTTCGTCTCGTATTACGACTATTACCAGCCAGAAGCCTATGTTCCTGCACGCGATCTGTACATCGAGAAGGATTCCAGCATCAACGAACACATCGAGCAGATGCGCCTGTCCGCCACCAAGTCGCTGCTGGAGCGTCCGGACTGCGTGATCGTGGCGACGGTGTCGGCCATTTACGGGATTGGCGACCTGGGCGAATACCACAACATGATCCTGCACCTGCGCGAGAACGAAAAAACCGACCAGCGCGCCATCATCAGCCGCCTTACGGCCATGCAGTACACCCGCAACGAAATGGAGTTCCGGCGCGGCGTGTTCCGGGTGCGTGGCGACGTGATTGACATTTTTCCGGCGGAAAACAGCGAAGCGGCCGTGCGGGTCACCCTGTTTGACGACGAAGTCGAGCACCTGATGCTGTTCGATCCGCTCACGGGGCGATCCATCCAGCGTCTGGGGCGGTTTACCGTGTTTCCTTCAAGCCATTACGTCACGCCGCGCGATACGGTGTTGCAGGCAATCGAAGCCATCAAGATCGAACTGTCGCAGCGCATGACCTATTTCGCGCAGGCGCACAAACTGGTGGAGTTGCAGCGCATCGAGCAGCGCACGCGCTACGACCTCGAAATGCTCAACGAAATCGGGTTCTGCAAAGGCATCGAAAACTATTCGCGCCACCTGTCGCGCCGTGCCCCCGGCGAGCCGCCACCGACCCTCATTGAGTATTTGCCGAAAAACGCGCTCATGTTCATCGACGAATCCCATGTCACCATTCCCCAGATTGGCGGCATGTACCGGGGCGATCGTGCGCGCAAGGAAAACCTGGTGGACTATGGCTTTCGCCTGCCTTCGGCGCTTGACAACCGGCCGCTGCGGTTCGACGAGTTCGAGCATCTGATGCCGCAAACCATTTTTGTTTCCGCAACGCCTGCGGACTACGAGGCGAAGCATGCCGGACAAGTGGTGGAACAGCTGGTGCGCCCCACTGGCCTGGTGGACCCGACGCTCGAAGTTCGCCCTGCCCGAACGCAGGTGGATGACCTGCTGTCGGAAATCCGGGAGCGCACGACAGCGGGAGAACGCGTGCTGGTCACGACCCTGACCAAGCGCATGTCGGAAGACCTGACCGAATACCTGGACGAGCATGGCGTCAAGGTGCGTTACCTGCATTCTGACATCGACACGGTAGAACGGGTGGAAATCATCCGGGATTTGCGCAGTGGCGTATTCGACGTGCTGGTGGGCATCAACCTGCTGCGGGAAGGGCTGGATATTCCGGAGGTCTCCCTGGTGGCGATCCTGGATGCCGACAAGGAAGGATTCCTGCGTTCAACCCGCTCCCTGATCCAGACCATCGGACGTGCGGCCCGCCACATTCACGGCACCGCGATCCTGTACGCCGACACCATCACCGACTCCATGCGTTCGGCGATGCAGGAAACCGAGCGCAGGCGCGAGCTGCAGCTGGCTTACAACAAATCGCATCAAATCACTCCGCGCAGCGTGAGCAAACGGGTCAAGGACATCATCGAGGGGATTTACGATCCTGAAGTCGCCCACGAGGCCCTGGTGAAAATTTCCGAAACCGAGCACCTGCAAGCGTTGTCTGAAAAGCAGCTGACGACGCTGCTCAAGCGCCTGGAAAAGGAAATGCTGGATGCCGCCAAAAACCTTGAATTTGAAGTGGCCGCCCAGAAACGTGATGAACTGAAATCGGTGCGTGAATTGCTGTTCCGCTCCTGACCACGAACAGGATGAAAGAATGAAACTGCTGCACCTTGGAATTCTTGCCGGAACCCTATGCTGCGCAGGCTGCGCCGAACTGGTTCCGGCGCCGGCCCAGTCGGGCATCGACCCGCGCTGGATGGATGCAACCGTACGCCCCCAGGACGACCTTTATCGCCATGTCTCCGGGCGCTGGCTGGATACCGCGCAAATCCCTCCGGACCGGGCACGCTACGGAGCGTTTGACCAGATCAAGGACCAGACGGAAGCTCGCCTGCACGACCTGATCGAAGGACTGGCGGCGCAGCCCGATCTTGCCGAAGGTTCCAATTCGGCCAAGATGGCCACCCTCTACCGGGATTTCATGGATGAAAAGGCCCTCGCACAACGCGGCATCGATCCGCTCAAGCCCTGGCTGGATCGCATCGATGACGTGAACGGCCCCGCATCGCTGGCCCGCCTCCTGGGGCAGTTCGCCGCCCTGGACATTCCGGTCCCGCTCGAACCCGGGGTTTCGCCCGATGCGCGCGCATCCACGCATTACGCGGTCTACGTGAGCCAGGGGGGGCTGGGCATGCCCGACCGCGACTACTACCTCAACGACAGCGACGCCCGGCTGGGCGCGGTGCGCCAGGCTTATCGCAGCTATCTCGAAACCCTGTTTTCTCTGGCGGGACAACCGCAGCCCGCGTTTGCCGCAGAACGCACCCTGGCCCTGGAAACCGCACTGGCGAGCGTCCAATGGACGAAAGTGGAAAACCGGGACAGCATCAAAACCTACAACAAGTTTGCGCTGTCCGATCTGGAATCGCGCGTGGCTCCGGATTTCGACTGGCAGTCCTGGCTGCAGGCCCTGGAAATTTCTGGCCGGGCCGATGCGTTGATCCTGCGCCAGCCAAGTTACCTGCAGGCCCTGGGCAAGCTGTCCCGTTCGCTTTCACTGGACGACTGGAACGTTTATCTCAAGGCTCGTCTGCTGGACGCCTACGCCCCTTACCTCAGCCCGCCTTTCGTTCAGGCCCAGTTCCACTTCCAGGGCACCACCGTGCGTGGCATTCCTGAAAACCGGCCGCGCTGGAAACGCGGCGTGGCCGTGGTGGAATCCGCCATGGGCGAAGCGCTGGGGCAGCAGTATGTGGAAGCCTTTTTCCCGGAATCCAGCAAGGAGCGCATGCAGATTCTGGTGGACCATCTGATGCAGGCTTACCGCCAAAGCATCGAGACCTTGAGCTGGATGGGTCCCGACACCCGCCAGGAGGCGTTGCGCAAGCTCGCTGCCATCGGCACCAAGATCGGCTATCCCAGCCGGTGGCGCGATTACAGCGCGCTCGAAATTCGGGCGGGCGACCTGCTGGGCAATCTCATGAGGGCGTCCGAGTTTGAAACGAGACGCCAGATCGGCAAACTGGGGCAGCCCATCGACCGCGAGGAGTGGGGCATGACGCCGCAGACGGTCAATGCCTATTACAGTCCGCGCATGAACGAGATTGTTTTTCCGGCAGCCATTCTGCAGCCGCCTTTCTTCGACCCGGACGCGGATGATGCCGCCAACTACGGCGCCATCGGCGCCGTGATCGGCCACGAAATCAGCCACGCGTTCGACGACCAGGGCAGCCAGTCGGATGGGGAAGGCAACCTGCGAAACTGGTGGACGGACAGCGACCGGGTCCGCTTCAAGGCCCTCACTGAAGCCCTGGTGCAGCAGTACGCGGCCTACAGTCCGATTCCCGGCTACCACGTGAACGGTCAGCTGACCCTGGGGGAGAACATTGCGGACAACTCGGGGCTCGCCATCGCCTACAAAGCCTATCGACTGTCTTTGGGGGAAGACGAAGCCCCTGTCATCGATGGATTGAGCGGTGATCAGCGCTTCTACAGCGGCTGGGTGCAAATCTGGCGCAGCCGCGTGCGTGAGGCGGAATCGATTCGTCTGCTCAAGGTGGACCCCCATTCACCGCCGGCCATCCGGGCCGACGGGGCGCTGGTCAACCAGCCGGGCTTCCAGGCGGCATTTTCCACCCAGCCGGGAGACCGGTTGTACCGTGCGCCGGCCGATCAGGTCATCCTGTGGTAGCGCGGAACACTTTCCCCGGATTCATGATGCCCAGAGGGTCCAGGGTGCCTTTGATGCGCTGCATGAGTTCGAGCGCGACCGGATCCTTGTAGCGCGCCAGTTCGTCCACCTTGAGCTGGCCGATGCCATGCTCGGCGCTGATGCTGCCGCCCAGGCGATCCACCGTGTCGTGAACGACCCGGTTCACGGCCGGCGTCTGCCCGATGAATTCGGTATTTTCCTGCTGGTTGGGCTTGGACAGGTTGTAGTGAAGATTGCCATCGCCGACATGGCCGAAGCAGACCACCCGGATTCCGGGAAACTGTTCCTGGAGGCGTTCCGTGGCGTCTTCGATGAACGCCGGGATGCGGCTGACCGGCACGCTGATGTCGTGCTTGATGCTGATGCCTTCCAGTCGTTGCGCTTCCGAAATCTGTTCGCGCAGCGCCCACAGGGCGTTGATCTGGCCTTCGCTCTGGGCAATGGCCGCGTCGAGCACCAGGCCCTCTTCCAATGCCTGATCCAGGGCCGATGAGAGGGCCGCGTGAGGATCGGCGCCCGGGTCGGTGTCATCCATTTCGGCCAGGACATACCAGGGGGCGGCTTCGGGCAGGGGGTCGCGGCTGCCCGGGATATGTTGCAGCACCAGCTGAACGGCCATGCGGGAAATGAGTTCGAAGCCGGTGACGCGTTCGCCGCTGCGTGACCTCAGGTGGCCCAGCAGCGACACCGCAGCCTGTGGGGTGGGCACGGCAATCCAGGCCGTGGCCCGCGCATGGGGCAAGGGAAACAATCGCAGCACGGCTGTGGTGATGATGCCCAGCGTGCCTTCCGCCCCGATGAACCAGTGCTTGAGGTCGTAGCCGGTATTGTCCTTGCGCAGGCCGTGCAATCCGTTCCAGATGCGTCCGTCGGGCAACACCACTTCAAGACCCAGCACCAGGCTGCGCATGTTGCCGTAGCGCAGGACGGCAGTGCCGCCGGCATTGGTGGAAATGACGCCGCCGATTTCCGCGCTGCCTTCGGAGGCAATGCTGAGGGGAAACAGGTGCCCGCCGCGCTGGGCCATATTCTGCACGTCGGCCAGAACCGCGCCGGCTTCGCAGGTGAGCGTGTCGTTGTCCCAGTCGGTTTCCAGGATGCGGTTCATGCGTGACAGGTTCAGGATGATCTCGCCATGCCCGGGACGGGGAATGGAGGCACCGCACTGGCTGGTGTTGCCGCCCTGGGGCACGATGCCGATGCGCGCTTCGTGGCAGGCTCGCACCACGGCAGCCACTTCCGCAGTGCTGGCCGGTTTCACCACCAGTTCGGCATCCCCGTGGTAACGGCCGCGCCAGTCGGTGTTGTGGGCGCGCAGCGCCGCAGGGTCCGTGACCAGACCGGCCGGGCCGACGATGGGCGAAAACAGATCAATGAGTTTCATGGGTTTCCCCGCGAATGAGTTCCGCACCGGCCTCGATCAACTGGCGGGCGATGCTGACCGGGTGCGGCAGCGGGGGCAGGGCGTCCACGGAAAACCAGCGCGCATCCTCGATTTCGTCGGGTTGGGGCACCACGTGGCCTGAACGGTAACGGCAAGTGAAAGCGATCATCAGTGAATGGGGAAAGGGCCAGGACTGGCTTCTGAAGTATCGGATGTCCTCCACCTCCACGCCCACTTCTTCCCTGATTTCCCGCTGCAAGGCCGTTTCCAGGTTTTCCCCCGCTTCGCAATAGCCCGCAATGGCGCTGTAAACGCCCGGGGCAAAATGCGGGCTGCGTGCCAACAGCAGATCCTGACCCCGCCGCACGAGTCCCATCACCACAGGCGCAATGCGTGGATAGACCGAAAGCCCGCAAGCGGGGCACGTGCGCACCCGCTCATGGTCCCGCAGCTGGGTCGGCGACCCGCAGCGTCCGCAATACTGGTGCGTGCGATCCCAGTCGATGATCTGAAAGGCACGCCCGGCCAGTGCCAGCAGTGCTTCGTCAAAGCGTCCGAAGAGCGCACGCAGGGTCAAAAATTCGTGGCCCGGAGGCGGAGCAGCTTCCGGGTTCAGCTCGGCACTGCAGCACGCCCTGTCGTCCAGCAAGCCCAGCACATGGCGGCGCAAGGGGGCTGGCAGCGCAGTGACCGTGTCGTCTTGCGGCAGGCGATACCCGTTGGCGCCGGCTGCCACCAGCAAGGCATTGCCACGAAAGACAAACCACAAGGGGGCATCTTTGCAACCGTCAGGCAGGGTCAGCAGCGGCAGAAACTCCATCAGCGTTGCGGCTCCGGTGCGGCCTGCGGCACCCGCTCCAAGGCCCTGAGCCAGGGCGTTGCCACGGCATCGCTGGGCGCGCGCCAGTCGCCGCGCGGCGAAAGGGAGCCGCCGGACCCCACTTTGGGCGCATTGGCGATGCAGGAACGCTTGAACTGGCTGGCCTGGAAAAAACGTTTGATGAAAACCTCCAGCCAGTGCCGGATTTCGCCGATGCTGTAGCCCGTGCGGTCCGCTTCCGGAATGTTCGGCCATTCGCCGGCAGCGGGATCGCGCCAGGCGCACCAGGACAGGAAAGCCACCCGCTCGGGCCCAAAGCCGAAGCGCAACGTGTGATAGAGGTTGAAATCCTGGAGCGGATAGGGCCCCACGGTTTCTTCGGAACGCTGGACGCCGTTGGTGGGATGTTCCGGCACCAGCTCGGGCGAGATGTCACTGGCCAGCACGGAAGCCAACGCTTCGGAGACAGGCTGCCCCATGTGGCCATTTTCCATCACCCAGCGGATGAGGTATTGAATCAGGGTTTTGGGCACGCTCGCATTCACGTGGTAGTGGGACATGTGATCGCCCACGCCATAGGTGGACCAGCCCAGCGCCAGCTCGCTCAGGTCGCTCGTCCCCACCACCAGGCCGCCATGCTGGTTGGCCAGACGGAACAGGTGGCTGGTCCGTTCACCGGCCTGGACATTTTCGAACGTGATGTCGTACACCGGCTCGCCGTCATGAAAAGGATGGCCGATGTCCTTGAGCATTTGCAGGCAGCTGGGACGGATGTCGATTTCGGTGGCGCTCACGTCCAGGGCAACCATCAGCCGATGGGCCAGGGCCAGCGAGCGCTTGGAGGTGGCAAAGCCGGGCAGGGTATAGGCCAGGATGTTTTTGTGCGGAATCTGCAGGGCATTGGCCGCTTCCACCGCCACCAGCAGGGCATGGGCCGAATCGAGCCCTCCTGAAATGCCCAGCACCAGTTTTTTGAGGCCGGTGGACTTGAGGCGGGTCACCAGCCCCTGGACCTGGATGTGGAACACGTCGCGACAGCGCGCGCTGCGTTCGCGCGGATCGCTGGGAACATAGGGGTAGCGCAGGGGAGGAGTTTGCAGTGGCAACACGTCCCGATCCGGCAGCGGCAGTTCAAAAGGGATTGTTTCCACGGCCGCGACCGCTTCGTGAAAACGGGCCACCGTCTCGCCAAAAGTGTTTTGCCGCATCCGCTCCTGCTGCAGGCGCAGCAGGTCCAGGTCCGCGGTGATGAGCTGGTCCCTGTCGGCAAAACGCTCGCTTTCGGCCTTGATTTCGCCGTAGTCGGCAATCATCCCGTGGCCGTCCCAGGCCAGGTCCGTGGTGGACTCGCCGCGGCCGGAAGCACTGTACAGATAGGCGGACAGGCAACGGCCGGACTGGTTCGAGACCAGTTGGCGACGATAGGCCTCCTTGCCGATGGTGGCATTGGAAGCGGACGGGTTGACGATCACCGTGGCCCCGGCCAGTGCGGCGATGCTGGAAGGCGGAATGGGAACCCACAGGTCTTCGCAGATTTCCACCGCCAGCACGAACAGCGGCTGGTTGGCCGCCTGGAACTGCAGGCGGGTGCCAAACGGCGTGCCGGGGAAACCCGGCAGATCGAGGGTATCGCCCGGCGCTTCATCGCCAGCCGCAAAATGACGCGCTTCGTAGTATTCGCGGTAATTGGGCAGATAGGTTTTGGGCACGACGCCCAGCAACCGGCCGTTGCAGACGACGGCCGCGCAGTTGTACAAAAGGCCCCGGTGCCGAACCGGCAGGCCGACCACGGTCACCAGGGGCATGTCGGCACTGGCCTGGACCACCTGGGCAAGCGCCAGCAACCCGGCTTCCAGCAGCGCTTCCTGGTGAAACAGGTCTTCGCAGGAGTAAGCCGTGAGTCCGAGTTCCGGGAAGACCACCAGGCAGGCCTGGCGGCGCGCCGCCTCACGCATCAGGTCCACGGTGCGGGCCGCATTCCAGCCCGGATCGGCGACGCGCACTTCGGGTATGGCGACAGCCACCCGCACAAAGTCATGGCTGTACAGGTTGAAAAAAGGGTCCTTGCTGTTCATTTGGCCACCATGGTGTCAGGTTGCATTCCCTCCGCGTGATCCCATCCGCCGCCGAGCGCCACGATCAGCTGCACGCTGGCCACGTATTCACGGCTGCGCAGGCTGAGTTCCGTCAGCTCGCTGGTGAGCAGCGTGGTCTGCGCAGAAAGGACGTTGAGATAGCCCACCACGCCTTCCCGGTACTGGCTTTCGGTCAGCACCAGGGTCTGTCGCGCCGATTCCACGGCCGACCGTTGCACCTCGATTTCGTGCGACAGGATGGAGGCGGCGGCCAGGTTGTCTTCCACGTTCTGGAATGCCTCCAGCACCACTTCGCGATAGTTGGCCACGGACTGATCATAGCTTGCCACAGCCTGGTCCACAGCGGCAGCCCGCAAGCCGGCGTCGAACAGGGGCTGGAGAATCTGCGGGCTGAATGCCCACATGTTGTTGGGCTGGGTCACAAGGTTGCTGTAGGCGCGGTTCTGGAAGCCGTAGGAACCGTTGAGGGTGAGCGCGGGAAAGAAGGCCGCCTTGGCCACGCCGATCTGGGCGCTGGCTGACGCGGCACTGCGTTCCGCCGCGGCAATGTCTGGGCGGCGCTCCAGCAGCACGGACGGCACGGTGAGGGGAATGGCCGGCATTTTCCCGTCGAGAGCGGATTCGGGAATGTGGAAATCGGATGGCGGCGTCCCCACCAGCACCGCAATGGCGTGTTCGAGTTGGGCCCTCTGCACGCCCACGTCCAGCAATTGGGCTTCGGTGCTGCGCAGTTGCGCTTCCGCCTGCAGCACGTCCGTTTTTGCAGCCACGCCCTGCTCGAAACGGCTTTGGGTGAGCGTCAAGGACTGGCGGTAGGCAGCGACCGTGTCCGTCAGCAGGCGCTTTTGAGAGTCGTCCGCGCGCAACTGGAAATAGTCCGCGGCCAGCTGGCTTTGCAGGCTGAGGCGGGTGGCGGCCATCTGGCCGGCGCTGGCCTGCATGGCGGCCGTGTTGGATTCGATGGTGCGCCGTACCGAACCCCACAGGTCCGGTTCCCAGCTGGCCTGCGTGGAAAGCAGATAATTGTCGTAAATCATGCCCTGGGCCAAACCGATGGCGCCGGCCGATGCCCGGTTTCGCGTGCTGCCCGCGTTGAGGTTGAGGGTGGGGAAAAGCCCCGCCTGGGCGGTTTGCACCAGGGCACGCGCCTGGCGCAGGGCGGCTTCCTTCTGGGCCAGCGTCTGGTTGGACCCGGCCACACGCTGTTCGAGGTCGCCCAGCAGCGGATCATGAAACAGCTGCCACCAGTCTGCCGGAATATCGGCATCGTGCGCCTCGGCGATTTTCCAGCCGGGAGGCACCTGAAAGCTGGCAGGCGTTGCGGCCGGCGGGCGCTGGTAGTCCGGCCCCACGGCACATCCGGACAGGAGCAGGGCAGCCACGAGCACACCCCGGCGCAGTGTGGCGTCAGTGCGATTCACGGGTTTTCCTCAGGGAATTGAATCGTGCGAGCATGGCCGTACGGAAACGATCCAGGTAAATATAAACCACGGGCGTGGTGTAGAGCGTCAGGATCTGGCTGACCGCCAGGCCCCCCAGGATTGAAATGCCCAGCGGCCTGCGCAGTTCCGAGCCCACACCCCAGCCCACGGCCAGAGGCAGGGCCCCCAGCATGGCGGCAAGCGTCGTCATCATGATGGGACGGAAACGCAGCTTGCAGGCTTCCATGATGGCGGTTTCCGGTGCCAGGCCGTGCTGGCGCTCGGCCTGCAACGCGAAATCGATCATCATGATGGCGTTTTTCTTGACGATTCCAATCAGCAATATAACCCCAATCAGGGCCATCAGGCTAAATTCCACGTGGGTGGCCAGCAGTGCCAGCAAGGCGCCAACGCCCGCAGAAGGCAAGGTGGACAGGATGGTGAGGGGATGCACCAGGCTTTCGTACAGAATGCCCAGCACGATGTACACCGCGAGCAGGGCCCCGAAGATCAGGAGCGGCTGGTTGGCCAGCGATGCCTGGAATACTTTCGCCGTTCCCTGAAAACCGCCCTGGATCGAGGCGGGCACCCCCAGCCGCAGAAACGCGTGGTCGATCGCGCGCGTGGCCTGTCCGAGGGAAACGCCGATGGGCAGGTTGAACGTGATCGTGCTGGCCGGGAATTGCCCCTGGTGGTTCACTGCCAGGGCCGCGTTGCCGGGATTGAAATGCGCCACGGTTGCCAGGGGGACCACGGCCCCGCTGGCGCCGCTCACATAAGTCTGCTCCAGCACGGCGGGTGACTGCCAGAACTGGGGCGCCGCTTCCATGACCACGCGGTACTGGTTGAGGGGATTGTAGATGTTGGAAATGATGCGCTGCCCGTAGAGGTCGTTCAGGGCGAGGTCGATGGATTTGGCTGAAACCCCCAGGCGGGCCGCCGTGTCGCGATCGATGGTCACGTACACGTCGAGCCCCTTGTCCTGCTGATCGGTGTTGACGTCGGCAAGCTCGGGCAGCTTGGCAAACGCGGCCTTTATTTTCGGCTCCCATTGGCGCAGCTCTTCCAGGTCATTTCCCTGCAGCGTGTACTGGTATTGCGCGTTGCCCATGCGGCCGCCGAAACGCAGGTCCTGCACCGCCTGGAAGTAAAGGCTGGCGCCGGCTACCCGCGCCAGCTTCTTGCGCAGGCGGGCGATGACTTCATCCGACGAGGCATGGCGCACGCCCGGGGGTTTCAGGACCACGAACACGTTGGCCGCGTTGCGGGCTTCGCCCCCGGTAAAGCCAATCACGTCCTGGGCATCGGGATCTTCCTTGCAGATGGCGATGAATTCCGCCAGTTTCGCGCGCATGGCCTGAAACGAGATGCCCTGGTCCGCCTGCACCCGGCCGATCAGCCGACCGGTATCCTGCTGCGGGAAAAAACCCTTGGGCACGATGACGTACAGGTAGACGTTGAGGCCGATGGTGGCGAGCAGGATTGCAAGAACCCAGCGGCGGTGGCCCACGGCCCATTCCAGCGAACGTCCATAATGGCCATGCAGCCGGTCGAAACCATCGCGCAGCCGTGCGACGGGGGCCCCCATCCAGCGCGCGGCAAGGCGCCGGAGCGGCGAGCGTACGGGTTCCGGTCCTGTACCGGGTTGTGGCGATTCGCCCTTCTTGCGCAACAGCCGGGCACACATCATGGGGGTCGTGGTGAGGGAGATCACGAGCGACACCAGCACGGCCACCGACAGCACCACGGCAAATTCGCGGAACATCCGCCCCACCAGGCCGCCCATCAGCAGCAGGGGCACGAATACGGCAATCAGGGACACGCTGATGGAGGTCACCGTGAAGCTCACTTCACGCGCGCCTTTCATGGCAGCTTCCATGGGCGGGAGCCCCGCTTCAATGTGGCGGGAAATGTTTTCCAGCATGACGATGGCGTCGTCCACCACGAAACCGGTGGAAACCGTGAGTGCCATCAGGGACAGGTTGTCCAGGCTGTAGTGGAACAGGTACATCACGCCAAACGTGCCAATCAGGGAGACCGGTACCGCCACGCTTGGAATGAGCGCGGCATGGGCTTCGCGCAGGAACAGAAACACCACCAGGATGACGAGCGCGGTGGCGATGGCCAGCGTTCGCTCCACGTCATGGAGCGAGGCGCGGATGGTGGGCGTGCGGTCCATGACCACCTTGAGGTCGATGGCGGCCGGGATCGCGGCGCGCAGGTGTGGCACCACGGCCATGACGTGATCCACGGTTTCGATGATGTTGGCGTTGGGTTGCCGGTTGACGATCAGCAGGATGGCGCGGCGGCCATTGGAGATGCCGAGATTGCGCAGGTCCTGGACCGAATCTTCCACCTGGGCCACGTCAGAGAGGCGAACCGGGGCGCCATTGCGCCAGGCCACCACCAGCGGCCGGTACTCCTGCGCGCGCACCGCCTGGTCGTTGTTCTGGATCTGCCAGCGCTGCGTTTCGTCTTCCAGGAATCCTTTCGGGCGATTGGTGTTGGTGCTCGCAATGGCCGTTCTCACATCTTCCAGGGCAAGGCCGTAACGGTTGAGCGCCGGCGGGCTCAGTTCCACCCGCACCGCAGGCAGCGAACTGCCGCCCACGGTCACCTGACCCACGCCGTCCACCTGGGACAGACGCTGGGCCAGGATGGTGGAAGCCGCATCGTAGATTTCCCCGGGCGTGAGCGTGGCGGAGGTGAGCGCCATGATGAGGATCGGGGCGTCGGCCGGATTGACCTTGCGGTAGGTGGGGTTGAACGGCAGGCCTGTGGGCAGCAGCGTGCGCGCGGCATTGATGGCGGCCATGACGTCCCGTGCCGCGCCGTCGATGTTGCGATCGAGGTCGAAAATCAGGCTCAGCAGCGTCTGTCCTGTGGCGCTGCTGGAGGTGATTTCCTCGATGCCGGCAATGCGGCCCAGCGTGCGCTCCAGCGGAGTGGCCACGGTGGCCGCCATGGTTTCCGGGCTGGCTCCCGGCAGGCTGACCTGCACGTACACCGCGGGGAAATCCACCTGGGGCAGGGGCGCGACGGGCAGCAGGTTGAATGCCACCAGCCCAGCCAGCGCAATGGCGGCCGTCAGCAGCGTGGTGGCGATGGGTCGTCGGATGAAAACCCAGGTCAGGCTCATGCCGTCTTGGGCCGTGAAGCCAGGCGATCCATCGCCAGGTAAATGACCGGCGTCGTGAACAGGGTCAGGAGCTGGCTCACGAGCAGCCCTCCCACCATGGTGAGCCCGAGCGGTTGCCGCAGCTCGGCACCGATGCCGGTTCCCAGCATGAGGGGCAGGGCTGCAAACAGCGCGGCAAAGGTGGTCATGAGGATGGGGCGAAAGCGCAGCAGGCAGGCCTGGCGAATGGCATCCAGCGCGTTCATCCCCTGGTTGCGCTGCGCATCGAGGGCAAAGTCGATCATCATGATCGCGTTTTTCTTGACGATGCCGATGAGCAGGATGATGCCAATGATGCCCAGGACGCCCAGGTCATGCCCGGTCACGGTCAGCGCAAGCAGGGCGCCAACCCCGGCCGAAGGCAGCGTGGAGAGGATGGTGACGGGGTGGATATAGCTTTCATAGAGCACGCCCAGCACGATGTACATGGTCACGATGGCCGCCAGGATCAGCAAGAGCGTGGAAGAAAGCGATTTCTGGTAAGCACGGGCGGCCCCCTGAAAGCGGATTTCCACGCTCAGGGGAAGATCCAGGGCCCGAATAACGCCGTTGATGGCGTCAACGGCCTGGCCCAGGGACGTGTTGCGTGACAGGTTGAAGGAAACCGTGGCTGCCGGAAACTGGCCCAGGTGATTGATGGACAGGGGCCCGGTGCGTTCGGACACGCGCACGAGCTGGGACAGGGGAACCTGGGCGTTGCCCGTACCGGAAACGTAAATGCTTTCCAGCTGCCGGGGATTCTGGCGAAATTCCGGCAGCACTTCGAGCACCACGCGGTACTGGTTGGACTGGGTGAAGATGGTGGAAACCAGCCGCTGCCCGAAAGCGTCGTACAGGGCATTGTCGATGGCAGCCACCGTGACGCCCAGTCTGCCGGCGCTGTCGCGGTCGATGTCGAGGTAAACCCGCTGGCCGTCGTTCTGCAAGTTGCTGGCCACGTCCTTCAGCTCGGGCAGGGTTCGCAGCCGTTCCACCAGGCGCGGAGTCCATTGCTGGATTTCTTCGGCTTTCGGACTTTCGAGCGTCATCTGGAATTGGGTCCGGCTCAGGGTGTCCTCGATGGTCAGGTCCTGGACCGGCTGCAGGAAAACCTGTATGCCTTCCATGCCCTGCAGTGCCTGGCGCAGGCGCGCCATGACCTGCGTGATGGAACCTTCCGCTCCGCGCGCATCAAGCGGTTTGAGGTTGATCAGCAGCCGCCCGCTGTTGATGGTGGTGTTGACGCCGTCCACGCCGATGAAGGAAGACAGGCTTTCCACCGCCGGGTCGCGCAGGATGGTCTCGGCGACGGCCTGCTGGCGCCGTGCCATGCTCTGAAACGACACCGATTGGGGCGCATCCGTGATGGCCTGGA
>JAJZPY010000141.1 GCA_021811005.1 Pseudomonadota bacterium | reverse complement strand
CTCGGATGGCACGGACAGCAGCAAGGCGCCCGCCACAGGGCCCAGCACCGTGCCTGGCCCGCCGAAGACGGCCATGATGATCATTTTGACGTTGAGCGAAACGTCGAAAGCGCCTGCCGGATCGATGAAGGTGATGTAGTAGGCATACACCCCGCCCGCGAGCGAGGTGAGCGCGGCCGAAAGCACGAAGGCCAGGATCTTGTAGCGCGTGGTATGGACCCCCATCACGGCAGCCGCCTCCTCGTTTTCGCGGATGGCGATGAGTCCCAGGCCGAAGCGGCTCCGGGACAGCCAGAACACGACCAGGGTGGCGACCAGCAGCAACCCCAGCGACAGTTCATAGAACAGCACATCGCTTTTGAGCAGCGGCAGCACCAGCCCCACGTTCTGCCCGGCGATCGGGACGTTGGAGACGATGGCGGTCACCACTTCGGCCAGTCCCAGGGTGGCGATGGCGAAGTAATGGCCTTTCAGGCGCAGCACGGGCAGCCCGATGGCCAATGCAAAAACCACCGCCAGCAGCAGCCCAAGTCCCAGCCCGATCCAGAAAGGCTGTTCGAACTGGACCATGGCGATGCCTACTCCGTAGGCCCCCAGCCCGAAGAACACCGAATTCCCGAAGGAGGAGTAGCCGGCATAACCGCCGATGATGTTCCACCCCTGGACCAGGGTCGCCATGATCAGCATGTTGATGCCGAACTGCACCAGCACGGGCGAGGCGATCCAGGGTAGGGCCGCCAGCAGCGGCAGGCCGAGCGCCAGGGTGAGGAGGATGCGCCGGGTGCGGGAGGTCATGCGGTTCGACCCAGCAGGCCGTTGGGTTTGACGATCAGCACCAGCACCAGGATGCCGAAACTTGCCACGTCGGTGTAAGTGGGTCCGATGTAGAGCGCGGTCAGCGATTCCGCCACCCCCAGGAACAGGCCGCCCACAATGACGCCCAGCGGGTTGTCCAGGCCGCCGATGATGGCGATGACAAAGGATTTGGCAGTCAGGGCGGTGCCGATGTAGGGGTTGATCTGCGACACCGTGCCGTACAGTCCTCCGGCAACGCCGGCCAGGGCCGTTCCCAGTCCGAAGGTCACGGCGTAAATGCGGCGCGGTTCGATGCCGTAGAGCTGGGCAGCCAGCAGGTTTTGCGACACGGCGCGGATGGAACGGCCGGGCCGGCTATGCAGCAGGAAGGCCCACAGGCCAAGCGTCAGGCCGATGGCGATGGCAAAGGCCATCAACTGCACTTGCGGTACGGTCAGTCCGCCCAGATCGAAGTGGGTGCCGGCGTAGGCGGGATTGATGGTGCGGAAGTCGGCGCTGAAAAAAAGCTGGGCGAGAAACGTGATCACCACTTCCAGCCCGAACGTGATCAGCAGCGTGTTGAACATGGGGCCGCGGATCACCAGGTTGAGAATGCCGCGCTGCACGGCATAGCCCAGCGCGAACAGCGCGAGCGCGGCAAAGGGCAGTGCAAGAAAGGGATCCAGGTGGGCTTGCGTGAACAGGAAATAGGTGGCGTAAGCCCCCAGCATGATGAAGGCCCCGTGGGACAGGTTCACGATGTTGAGCACGCCCCACACCAGCGCAAGGCCGAGCGCCATGAGGGCATACAGGCCTCCCAGCAGGAGGCCGTTCAGCAATACCTGGGCAAGCAGCACTTAGCGCTTGTCCCAGGCCGGCATGGGATACAGCAGTTTGCCCAGGGCGCCGTTGGCTCCGTAAATGGCCACCACCTTGCCATTCTGGACCTGGATCATGGTTTGCGGCAGGCTGATCTGTCCGGTCGGGCCGAAGGCCACCTGGCCATACACGCTGGCGAAATTCACATGGGCCAGCGCATCGCGCACTTTCCTGGGATCCACGCTGTTGGCTGCTTCGATGGCTTTCACCAGGGCTTCCACGGTGGCTACGCCGGATGCCGCATGGTAATCAGGCTCGTAGCCGAATTTGGCCTGGTAGGCCTTGGCGAACTGTTCGGCATCGCCAAACCAGGGGTCCTTGAGGGATTTGCTGGGCAGCCAGGCCGTCATGCCGGCTGCGAAATTGGCGTCCGCTCCCAGGGCCTGGCGGAAATCGGCGCTCGGTACACCCACGGTGAAGGAATACAGCTTCGGGCTTGCGCCCAGGCTTTTGGCCTGGCGGATGAAGTTCAGCGCTTCCGTTTCATGGCCGGCTACCAGAACCACATCGACATTGCCGCTCTTGATGCGGGAAAGCAGCGAGGTGAAATCGGATGTGTTGCTGGTGTAGCGCTCGTCGACCACCGTGTTGAAGCCGGCCTGGACCAGTTGTTCACGGGCTCCTTTGGCCACCGCCACGTCGAACGCATCATCGGCGTACAGCAGGGCCACTTTGGCCGGCTTGGGCGAGAGCTTGGACAGGGCTTCGATGGTGGTGCCGAAATAATTGCTGGCGGGCGGCAGGGTGCCGAAAATATAGCGGTAGCCACGGCTGTAGATCTGGTCGGAAGCGCCGCCGCCTTGCACCATCGGCACCTGGTTTTTTTCCGAGATGGCTGAATCGGCCAGCACGAAGTTGCTGGCGAAGGGCCCCAGCAGCAAGTCCACCTTGTCTTCGGACAGCAGCTGCACATATTGGCGCACGCTCAGGTTCACGTCAGACTGGTTGTCCAGCAGCTTGAGGGCCAGTTTGCGGGAAGTCCCGCCCACTTTCACGCCACCGGCGGCATTGACGCGATCGATCGCAAACTCGTAGGCGTCCTTGTAGTAACGGCCGGTGTTGGCCACGGGGCCTGTCAGCTGGACCGATGCACCGAGGGTGATCGGGGATTCAGCCCAGCCGATGCTGGCCAGGGCAAACAGTGCGAGAAACAGCAGGGTACGGGCCATGACATTCTCCTCGTCTTTGTTATGGGATTGCAGCCGGCCAGCCGGGGCCTCGGGAGGCCGGGTTCAGCGGATTTCCAGCAGTTCCACGTCAAACAGCAAGGTGGCATTGGGCGGAATGACATTGCCTGCGCCACGTGAACCATAGCCCAGTTCGGGGGGGATCACGAGGGTCCGCTTGCCGCCCACTTTCATTCCGGCAACGCCTTCGTCCCAGCCGCGGATCACCTGACCCATGCCCAGGTGAAACGAGAAGGGCTGTCCCCGGTCCACCGAGCTGTCGAATTTTGCGCCTTTGTTGCCGGGTTCCGTGGGATCGTACAGCCATCCGCTGTAGTGCACCACCACCGTGTCGCCGCTGTGGGCGGCTCGTCCGTTTCCGATTTTGCTGTCAATCATGGTCATGCCATCCAGGGTCAGGGTTTGGGTTGGTTTTTGGGGGGCTTCGGCCAGGGCAGCACCGGAGCAGGCCAGGAATGCGGCCGGAATCAGCAAGGCAAGCCATCGCTTCATGGGGGTTCTCCGTATTCAAAAAAGTATTATAGCTTGAGCTTTTTCCCGCCGGTTTCATCCCGCAAGACCAGTGCCCACTGTTTTTCCAGACGGACGGCGGAAACCGGCATCGGGGTGCGCAGGGTCTGGGCAAACAGCGATACCCGCAATTCTTCCATCATCCAGCGGAACGACTCGAGGGCAGGGGAGGGACCCTGCCGCCTCAGGTGTTCGGCCCAGGCGGTTTCAAAGGGTTTGAGCGCGCCGGATTTGGCCGCATCTCCCGCAGGATCCTGCGGCAGTTTCTGCAGGCGCAGCAGGGCGGCTTTCAGGTAA
>JAJZPY010000025.1 GCA_021811005.1 Pseudomonadota bacterium | reverse complement strand
TCCGATCTGGTGGCCTCCCACGTGCAGGTGTTCGGCACGGACCAGCCGCTTGCCAACTGGCCGGCCGTGGCCGCGGAAGCGTCGCGCAACCGGGAAGTGGTTGGCGCCGCGCCGTATGTGATGGGACAGGCCATGCTGTCCTTCGACGACCACGTGCAGGGCGCCCTGGTGCGCGGCATCCTGCCGGCCGAAGAAGCCAAGGTGGCGGATATCGGCAACCACATGAAATCCGGGCGCCTGGAAGATTTGCGGCAGGGCGCCTTCGGCATCGTGCTGGGATACGACCTGGCCCAGGCGCTGCATGCCGGCGTGGGCGACCGCGTGGTGGTGATCACGCCGCAAGGGCAGATCACGCCCGCCGGGATGCTGCCGCGCCTCAAGCAGTTTACGGTGGTGGGTATTTTTCAGGTGGGCATGTATGAATACGACAGCGGGCTCGCCCTGATTCACATGAACGATGCCCAGGTGCTGTTCCGACTGGGCGATCGCGTCACCGGCGTGCGCCTCAAGCTCAAGGACCTGATGGATGCGCCGCGGGTGGCCCATGAGCTGGCTTCTTCCCTGCCCATTGACGCCTGGATCAGCGACTGGACCCGAGAACATGCCAACCTGTTCCGGGCCGTGGCGATCGAGAAAAACGTGATGTTCATCATCCTGCTGCTGATCGTGGCGGTTGCCGCTTTCAACATCGTGTCCACGCTCGTGATGGCCGTGACCGACAAGCAGGCAGACATTGCCATCCTGCGCACCCTGGGTGCGGCTCCGGGAAGCATCATGCAGATATTCGTGATCCAGGGGGCGCTCATCGGTGCCATCGGCACGGTCTTCGGTGTGGCGCTGGGCGTGCTGACGGCCCTGAACATCCATGTCATCGTGCCGTTCATCGAGCACACCTTTGGCATTCATTTCCTGTCGCCCCAGGTGTATTTCATTTCCGAACTGCCATCCCAGCTGGAATGGGGTGACGTGATCGCCATCACGCTGACCTCGCTGGTGCTGACGCTGCTGGCGACGCTCTACCCCAGTTACCGGGCTGCCCGCATCCAGCCTGCGGAGGCCCTGCGCTATGAGTGACGCACCCATCCTGCAGTGCCAGGGGCTTGCGAAAACTTTCCGTCAGGGAGACCGTGAAGTCCCGGTGTTGTGCGGTGTCGATCTGGCCGTGCGCCGGGGCGAGCACGTGGCGATCGTGGGCAGCTCGGGCAGCGGCAAAAGCACGCTCCTGCATCTGCTGGGCGGGCTGGATCGACCCAGCGCCGGCCAGGTGCTGCTCCATGGTGAAGACCTGGCCAGGCTGCCTGAAAAGAAAGTGGGATGGCTGCGCAACCACCATCTGGGATTCGTGTACCAGTTTCATCACCTCCTGCCGGAATTTTCCGCCCTGGAAAACGTGGCCATGCCGTTGCGCATCGGGCGGGTGCCGGAACCCGAAGCGCAGGCTGCGGCAGCTGCCATGCTGGAGGCGGTCGGCCTGGGACACCGGGTGCAGCACCGTCCGGCCGAGTTGTCCGGTGGCGAGCGCCAGCGTGCGGCCGTGGCCCGTGCCCTGGTGACGCGTCCCAGCCTGGTGCTGGCGGACGAGCCGACGGGCAATCTCGATCGCCACACGGCCGAGCAGGTGTTTGACCTCATGGTGCGCCTCAATCGCGAAACAGGGGCCGGCCTCGTGATGGTCACCCATGACCTGCAGCTTGCGGCCCGCGCAGATACCCGTTACCAACTGGTGGACGGCGTACTGGAGCCGCGCTGACGACGGGCGGACCGTTGCGCTTTTCCGCCCCCTTCTGACGCTTTCTTTGCCGCACCCTTGAGCGGGTGCGACTGTCCCTCGCCGGTTTTGTGGCCGGCATTTTTCTTCTGCAGTGCAGCCCCCGGCTGTTTCCGCTCCCTGCCGGGCTGGCTGCCATGGCTCTGGCGCTGCTGGTGGGCACCCGGGTGCTGCGCCGCCAGGGGCCCGGCGGCGGTCTGCGCCGTGTGTTGCTGGCGTCCATGGCCTTGCTCTTCGGGCTGGTCTATGCCGACGGCCGTGCCCAGCTGCGCATGGCTGAAACGTTGGAGCCTGCCCTGGAAGGGCGCGATCTGTCATTGTCCGGAACGGTGATTTCATTGCCGGAATCGGTGCCCGGCGGGCAGCGCTTCCTGTTCCGGCTGGATGACGGGTCGCCCAAGGTGCCGCGCACCCTGTCCCTTGCGTGGTTTGCCGAGGGCATGGACGGACACGTGCCGGAACTGCACCCCGGCCAGCGCTGGCATCTGCATGGCAGCCTCAAACGTCCCCACGGCCTGGTCAATCCGGGAGGGTTCGATTTCGAAGCCTGGGCCCTGTCGCAAGGGATTCGCGCCACGGGCAGCGTCAGGACCGCACAGGACAACCGGCTGCTGACCGCGCACGACGAAGCCTGGGAAAATGTGCCGCGCCTGCTGGTGGAAACTGCACGGGACCGCGTGCGTGCCCGCATCCTGTCGCGCCTTGGTGCAGCCCGCTGGTCTGGGGTTGTCGTGGCCCTGGTGGTGGGCGACCAGTCCCTGATCCGCAGCGAAGACTGGCAGCTCTTCTGGAACACCGGCGTCGGTCACCTCATCAGCATTTCGGGTTTGCACATCACGTTGCTGGCCGGACTGGTGGCCCGCATTGCCGGATGGCTCTGGCCTTCGTTGCGCGTCCGCTGGATGGCCGGTTTTGCCGCTGCCACCGCCTACGCACTGCTGGCCGGGTTTTCGGTGCCGACCCAGCGCACCCTGTACATGATTGGCGTGGTGACCTTCGCCCGTTTCCGCCAGATGGACGCTCCTGCTTCGCTGGTGCTGGTTTTTGCGCTTGCAACGGCGGTTCTGGTGGATCCCTGGGCTCCCCTGTCCGTGGGGTTCTGGCTTTCTTTCGGGGCCGTGGGGGCGCTCATGTATGCCGATGCCTATGCGGTAGGGCGCCGCAGCGCATGGCGTGCGGCCCTGCGAACCCAATGGACGGCCACCTGGGCCATGGTGCCGCTGCTGTTGTTGCTGTTCGGGCAGGTGTCGCTGGTTTCGCCCCTGGCCAATGCCTTTGCGATACCCGCAGTCAGCCTGGGGGTCGTGCCATTGGCTTTGCTGGGGGCTGTGCCCGGCCTGGGGACTCTCCTGCAAGCGGCGCATGGCCTGTTTGCGGGAGTCGCCTGGGGGCTGTCCTGGACAGGACAGTGGCCGATGGCGGTGTGGTCGGCGGCGACGCCGGGGCCGGCCGTCTTTGCCACAGGCGTGCTGGGGCTTGCCTTTCTGCTGGCGCCCGTCGGCTTGCCGGGGCGAAGAGCCGGCGCCCTGGCCTTGGGTGCCCTGCTGCTGGTTCCGGCGCCGCGGCCGGAGGCGGGGGGATTGTGGATGGATGTCCTGGACGTGGGCCAGGGACTCGCCATCGTGATCCGAACCCGACAGCACGCCCTGGTGTACGATGCCGGCCCCCGCTACAGTGCGGAAAGCGACGGCGGTTCGCGCGTGGTGCTGCCGGCCTTGCGCGCCATGGGGCTCAATCGCCTGGACGGCCTGATCATCAGCCATCGCGACACCGATCACAGCGGCGGCGCCGCATCGCTGCTGAAAGCGGTCCCGGTGGACTGGCTGCTGTCTTCGCTCGAGCCCGGCCATCCGCTGCTGGCGCAGGCGCCGCGGACGCTGCCGTGTGTCGCCGGGCAGCAATGGGAATGGGATGGCGTGCGCTTCGACCTGTTGCACCCCCTGGCATCCGACGTGTGGGACGGCCTGCGCAAGACCAATGACCGGGGCTGCGTGCTGCGCGTCACCGCGCAGGGCTGGCGACTGCTGTTGCCGGCCGACATCGAAGCGCTGAGCGAACGCGAATTGCTGGCACGGGATCCCGAAGGGCTGGCCGCCGACCTGCTGGTCGCGCCCCATCATGGCAGCCGGACCTCTTCCACGGCGGCATTCCTGGATGCGGTGGCGCCGCGCTGGGCCATTTTTACTGTCGGATACCGCAACCATTTCGGACATCCGAAACCGGATGTGGCGGCCCGTTACGACGAACGCCGGATTGCGTCGCTGCGGACCGACCAGACGGGGGCCGTGGGCATCGCCGTGGAAAACAGGCGCCTGTCGCTGTCAACAGCCCGGGGGCGGTTTCCCCACTACTGGGAAGTGCTTTCTGCGGAGTGAACGGGAAGGGGAACAGGACCTTCGGTTATACTTTGCATCGGCCGACAGAGGAACTTCCATGGTTTCCCGTACTTCCCACTCCGACACGTTCGATGCCGATCACGGGTTGGCCGGACTCGGCCTCAACGAACGCTATCTTCAGCCGGATGCCGCACTCATCGAGCAGGCCTTCGCGCGCGTGACCGAGCGCGAAGGCAGCACGGATGCCGAAGCGGAAGCCTTGCAGCGCGCCCTCACCACGGCGCGCCTGTTGAGCGACCTGGAAGCCCATCCGGCCTGCATCGTGGTGGCGTTGTTGCGGGCGCTGTCCTGGGAGCAGCTGGAGCGCATGGATCTGGCGCAAACGTTCGACCCGGACGTGGCGGCCATCGCCCGCGACATGCACCGCATCGACGTCACCCTGCCTTCCATCCTGCCCAGCGGTTCCCGCCTGGCCCGGGACGCGCAGCGCATGGAAGGGGTGCGCAAGCTGCTGCTGGCCATGGCCCAGGACATCCGGGTGGTGATCGTGGCCCTGGCGGAACGGGTATGGCTCATGCGCGCCATCTCCCAGCGCGATCCGGCGGAACAGCTGGCGGTGGCCCACCAGACCATGGATCTTTATGCGCCCCTGGCCAACCGGCTGGGCGTCTGGCATCTCAAGTGGGAACTGGAAGACCTTTCGTTTCGCATCATCGAGCCTGACACCTACAAGGCGATCGCCAAACGCCTGGACGAACGGCTGGTGGATCGCGAACGCTACATCGAAGGGCTGATCCGGATGCTCGAGCAGCAGCTCGCCGCCAACGGCATCACCGGGCAGGTGCAGGGCAGGCCCAAGCACATCTACAGCATCGTCAAGAAAATGCGCAGCAAAAATCTGGATTTCGAAGGGCTCTACGATGTCCGTGCCGTGCGGGTCATCGTGGATGACGTGCGCGACTGCTATGCCGTGCTGGGCATCGTGCACAACCTGTGGAGCCCGGTGTCCGGGGAGTTTGACGATTACATCGCGCGCCCGAAAGGCAACAACTACCGGTCGCTGCACACGGCGGTGATCGGACCGGAAGGAAAGGCGGTGGAAATCCAGATCCGCACCCGTGAAATGCATCGGGACTCGGAACTGGGGATCGCCTCGCATTGGCGTTACAAGGAGGGCGGGGCGCGCACCGACCGGCGTTTCGACGAGCGCGTGGCCTGGCTGCGCCAGATGCTCGAATGGCAAAAGGAAGTGGCTCATGCCGCAATGCCCGGTGCCGCCCCGGCTCCCGTGGACGATGTGATTTACGTATTCACGCCCCAGGGGCGCGTCATCGATTTGCCGTTGGGTGCAACGCCGGTGGATTTCGCCTATCACGTGCACACCGACCTGGGGCATCGCTGTCGTGGTGCAAAAGTGGATGGCGCCATTGTGCCGCTCAACCAGCCGTTGCAGAACGCGCAGCGCGTGGAAATCATCACCGTGCGTCAGGGAGGGCCCAGCCGCGACTGGCTCAATTCCGAATACGGCTATCTCAAAAGTCCCCGGGCTCTGGCCAAGGTTCGCCAGTGGTTCAAGCAGCAGCATCTGGAAGAAGACATGGCCCAGGGGCGCATCGTGCTGGAAAAAACCCTGGCACGCCTGGGCAAAGGGCAGACCAACGTGGAACGCCTGGCCGCGCATTCGGGTTTTTCCCGGGTGGAAGATTTTCTGGTCGCCCTGGCCCGCGGCGACATTTCCCAGCGCCAGATCGAACTGCTGCTCGACCCCCTGGCACAGCCTGCCGAAACCGCAACACCTCCGGCGGTCCGTCCGGCTCACGAGACGGGCGGGGAAGGCATCTTGGTGCTGGGCGTGACCAACATCGCCACTTTCATGGCCAAATGCTGCAAGCCGGTCCCGCCGGAGCCGATCGTGGGGTTCGTCACGCGCGGACGGGGCGTGAGCATACACCGCACCAATTGCCGCAGCCTGGCCGCGCTCACCACCAACCAGTGGCAGCGCATGATCCCTGCTTCCTGGGGCAAGACCACCCACGGCGTCTTCAGCGTGGATCTGGCCGTGGATGCGGTGGATCGCAAAGGCCTGCTGCGCGACATTTCGGAAACGCTCACCCGTGAGCACATCAATGTCACGGCCGTGAACACGCAGTCCCGCGGGGATCGTGCCCGCATGCGCTTTACCGTGCAGATCGACTCGCTCGACCAGCTGGCCCGGGCGCTCAAGGCCCTGCAAGGCATTTCAGGGGTCGAAGCCGCCTACCGGCAGTAAGACTCAGGGTTCGAGGTGTTGCCGCAACCAGGCGGCCATCGCCTCCACCTCTTCCATGCAAAGCGAATGGGCCATGGGATAGGTGTGCCATTCCACCGGGTAATCCAGTGCGGCCAGGCGACTGCGGGAGGTTTCGGCCATGCGCAGGGGGATCACGTTGTCTTGCAGGCCATGCGCCATGAAGATCGGAATGTCGCGGTTTTCCGGACTGGCAGCCTGGGGCAGTTCATCCGGCATGGGCAGGTAGGTGGACAGGGCCATGATGCCGCCCAGGCGTTTTCCGAAACGCGTGCCCAGCGTCAGGGCCACGGCCCCCCCTTGAGAAAAGCCGGCCAGGACGATGCGTCGCGCCGGGATGCCGCGTGCGATTTCATGCGCCACCAGGGCTTCCACAGCGGCGGCCGAGCGCAACACGCCGGCATCATCCGTCCGACGCTCCAGTCCGTCGTAGGACACGTCGTACCAGGCGCGCATCACCATGCCGTTGTTCACCGTCACCGGCTGCAGGGGGGCATGAGGGAACACGAAGCGCAGCGACAGGGCGTCGGGAATCTGCAGTTCCTTCACGACCGGAACGAAATCGTAGCCGTCCGCTCCCAGGCCGTGCAGCCAGATGACGCTTGCGGTGGGATTGTGGTTGGTGGCCAGTTCGAGGGTGGGCAGCAGGGACATGGTTCAGTTTCTCGGGGGTCGTTGTGCGGATTTGGGCCGGAACGCCTGGATGCGTTCGGGGCGCGTTTCGATGTAGGGTCCGCCGATGAGGTCCACGCAGTAAGGGACCGCGGCAAAAATGCCGTCCAGGGTTTCGCGAATCGCCTTGGGTTGCCCGGGCAAGTTGATGATGAGGGACTGTTTGCGCGTCACGGCTTCCTGCCGGGACAGGATGGCGGTGGGCGTGTACTTGAGGTTGTTGAAGCGCATCTGCTCTCCGAAGCCGGGCAGCACGCGGTCGGCGATGGCCAGCGTGGCTTCGGGCGTGACGTCGCGCGGTGCCGGGCCGGTGCCGCCCGTGGTCAGGATCAGGCTGCAGCCGGCCTCGTCGGCCATCTGGCGCAGATGGGCTTCGATTTCCACCTGCTCATCGGGGATGAGGCGGGCATCGAAGGTGACGGGATTGAGAATCACCTCGGCCACCCAGTCCTTGAGGGCGGGCAGTCCGGCGTCTTCGTAAACGCCGCGGGATGCGCGGTCGCTGATGGACAAAAGACCGATTTTGAGCGGTTCGCAAGGGGCAGTCATGGCGTGTCGGGTTCGCTGTCGGGGGCGTCGGCATCCGTGGCGGCGGTGCCTTCCAGGATTTGCACGATGGCACGGAACAACGCGCGGAATTGTCTTGGGGGTTTTTGCAGCTCGCGCTCGCGCTGGGCGCCCAGCGCGAGCTGGCGCAGTTGCTGGCGATCGGCTTCCCGGTGGTGGGCGGCGAATTCGTCCACGGCATCCACCGATTCCATCATGCGGTCGCGCCAGTGTTCGGCCAGGTGATGCTGCGCCGCGGCCTCGCGCGAACGGCCCTGAAGACGGTCCAGATAGGCCTGCAGGGGGGCCGGGTCCACATCGCGCATGAGCTTGCCGATGTATTGCATCTGGCGCCGAACGGCACCATGCGATTTGAAGGTTTTCACTTCCAGCAGGGCGCGTTCGAGTCCATCGGGAAGCTGCAGTGCGCGAATGCGTTCGGAGCTCAGTTCAGAGAGTGCGGCACCCAGGTCCTGCAGGGCCTGCATGTCGCGTTTGCGCTGGGATTTGCTCAGGGGTTCTTCGAAAGACACAGCTTTTCCAAGGGGCAGCCAATGTTGCTATGATACCGGATTAAACAGCGATGGATGCCCAGGTGTCTGCCAACAACCGTTTCTCCTACAGCCAGGAATTCCTGCGCGCCCTGGTGCAAGACGCGCTCGACCACGCGCGCCGTTGCGGCGCGAGTGCGGCGGAAGCCGATGCCAGCGAAGGGTTCGGCCATTCGGTCACCGTGCGCCTTGATGAAGTGGAAACCATCGAGTACAACCGCGACAAGGACATTGGCATCACGGTCTTTTTCGGGCAGCAGCGGGGTCACGCCAGCACGTCGGACTTTTCCCCGGCCGCGCTGCGGGATACGGTGGAAAAAGCCATCAGCATTGCGCGCCACACGGCTTCCGACCCTTTCGCAGGCCTGGCCGACCCGGCCTTGCTGGCCGGCCCGGATTTGCCGGACCTCGACCTCTACCATCCCTGGGCATTGCCGGTGGAAAATGCCATCGATCTGGCGCGTCGCTGCGAGTCCTCGGCGCTGGCGGCCGATTCGCGCATCAGCAATTCGGAAGGGGCGACGGCCTACACGCAGGAATCCCAGTTTGCGTACGGCAATTCGCTGGGCTTCCTGGGGGGGTATGCCGGTTCAAGCCATGGCATCAGCTGTTCGGTCATCGCCGGAACCGAAGCGGAAATGCAGCGTGACTACTGGTACAGCACGGCACGCGATCCGCGTGACCTGGAATCGGCCGAATCGGTCGGGCGGCAGGCGGGTGAACGCACGGCGCGCCGGCTCAAGGCGCGCAAACTCAAAACCTGCCAGGCGCCCGTGCTGTTCGATGCCACCCTGGCGTCCAGCCTGATCGGACATTTCGTCGGCGCCGTCAGCGGCGGCGCCCTCTACCGCAAATCGAGCTTCCTGCAGGATTGCCTCGGCAAGCCGGTGTTCTCTTCCCGGGTTCACCTGCGCGAGGAGCCGCACCGGACCAAGGGGCTTGCCAGCGCCCCTTTCGATGACGACGGCGTGGCAACGACGGCGCGCGACGTGGTGGCTGGCGGCGTGGTGCAGGGCTACTTTCTCGGCAGCTATTCCGCACGCAAGCTCGGCATGACGTCCACCGGCAACGCCGGCGGCAACCACAACCTGGTACTGGACCCCTTTGGCGGCAGCTTCGAGGACTTGCTGCGCCAGATGGGGCGCGGCCTGCTGGTGACGGAACTGCTGGGTCACGGCGTGAACGGGGTCACCGGCGACTACTCCCGGGGAGCAGCCGGCTTTTGGGTGGAAGGCGGCGTCATCCGGTATCCGGTGCAGGAAATCACCATCGCCGGCAATCTCAGGGACATGTTCCGCAACGTGGTTGCGGTGGGCAACGACACCATCATCCGTGGCTCCAAAATCACCGGTTCCATCCTGGTGGAAGGCATGACCATAGCCGGGGACTAGCATGATGGGGAACAGGGGTGAACTGACATGAAATGTCCTTTCTGCGGCACGCTCGATTCCCAGGTCATCGATTCCCGCGCGTCCGAATCGGGGGACAGCATCCGGCGTCGCCGTCGCTGCGTGGCCTGCAACCGCCGCTTTACCACGTACGAGACGGCGGACATCCGCCTGCCCCAGGTGGTCAAGCAAAACGGACAGCGCGAAGACTATTCGGCTGACAAGGTGCGCGTGAGTTTCATGCGGGCCCTGCACAAGCGTCCGGTTCCGGTCGAACTGGTGGATGCCGCCATCGAACGCATTCGCCAGCATCTCCTGACTTTGGGCGAACGCGAAGTGCAGTCGTTGCGCGTGGGCGAGATGGTGATGGAGGAACTGCGCCGCCTGGACAAGGTGGCTTACGTGCGCTTCGCTTCCGTTTACCGCAGTTTCCAGGACCTGGACGATTTCCGGGACGTGATTCGTGACCTTTGATGCCGATGCCCGCGATGGCGTTTTCATGGACCGGGCACTTGAACTCGCGGCCCGGGGTTTGTATGGCACCACGCCCAACCCGCGGGTGGGCTGCGTGCTGGTGCGCGCAGGCGTCGTGGTGGGCGAAGGCTGGCACGAGCGCGCGGGCGAGCCGCATGCGGAAGTGCATGCCTTGCGTGTGGCCGGCGAGCGGGCGCGCGGCGCCACCGCTTATGTGACGCTGGAACCCTGCAGCCATACCGGACGAACGCCGCCTTGCGCGGACGCGCTGGTTGCGGCTGGCGTGGGCCAGGCCGTGGTGGCCATGCAGGATCCCAATCCCCTGGTGTCCGGGCAGGGCATTGCCCGCCTGCGGGCCGCCGGGATTCCGGTGGCTGTCGGCTTGCGTGAGGCGCAGGCACGGGCGCTCAACGTGGGGTTCGTTTCCCGCATGACCCGAGGGCGTCCCTGGATTCGCGCTAAGGTGGCGATGAGCCTGGACGGGAGGACGGCGCTCGCCAACGGCGTGAGCCAGTGGATCACGGGTGAAGCCGCACGCACGGACGGCCACCGTCTGCGTGCCCGCTCCTGCGCCATGCTCACGGGAACGGGGACGGTGCGCCGGGACGATCCCGAACTGACGGTGCGCCTGGTGGAAACGTGGCGCCAGCCGGCGCGGCTGGTGGTGGACAACCGGCTCGAAACACCGCCCGATGCCAAAATACTGCGTGGCGGCGGAACCGTTCTGCTCACCGTGTGCACGGACGAATCCCGTGCCCTTGCCTACCGTGAGCAAGGGGTTGAAGTGGTGGTGCTGCCGGCGGCGGCCAATGGCCGGGTGGATTTTGAGGCCATGGCAAGACACCTGGGAGCACGTGCGTTCAATGAAGTGACGGTCGAAGCCGGGTCCAGGCTGTTGGGGCCGCTCCTGGAAGCCGGCATCATCGACGAATTCGTGTTTTATGTGGCGCCGGCCCTGCTGGGTGAAGGAGCCGCCGGCGTGATTCAGGTGGAGCCCCTGACGACGCTGTCCGCACGTTTCCGGCTTGCCGTCGATTCCATGTCGCCGGTGGGTGAAGACTGGCGCATTGTGACCCGCACCGTGAGGGGGGAGTAGAACCATGTTTACCGGCATCGTCAGCGCCGTGGGAAAAATCGAGGTGGCAAAGCCGCTGGAAGCCGGCATGCGGCTGGCCATTGACGCCGGAGGGCTCGACCTTTCCGATGTGGCGATCGGGGATTCCATTGCGGTCAACGGGGTGTGCCTGACCGTGGTGGCCTGCGAGGCGCCGCGTTTCGAGGTGGACGTGTCGGCGGCCACGCGGTTGGTGACCTGCGGCCTTGAGCTGGGCGCTGCCGTCAACCTGGAAAAAGCCTTGCGACTGTCCGACCGTCTGGGAGGACACCTGGTCAGCGGACACGTGGATGGCGTGGGCGTGGTGCAGGCATTCGAGCCGCGCGGCGAAAGCTGGCTGTTGCGCATTGCCGCACCCGGCGACCTGCCGCGTTACCTTGCCCGCAAGGGATCGGTCACGGTCAATGGCGTAAGCCTTACGGTCAACGACGTGCAGCGCGACTTGTTCGAAATCAACGTCATTCCCCATACCCGGGCCGTGACCACGTTTTCCCGGCTCAAGGCCGGCGATTCCGTCAACCTGGAAGTGGACCTGCTGGCCCGGTACGCGGAACGCGCGCGGGAATGGCAGGGCGGCTGACTCGGGTTGTGAAGCTGCCGGGCGCCGGTTGCGGTAAAATGGCCGCTTTGCGTTTCCCTGTTCTTTAGATCGCCACCATGACTTCTGCCGCCCCCAGCCGACCGCTTGCCGAAGGCCTGTCCTCCACCGAGGAGATTGTTGCCGATCTCAAGGCCGGGAAAATGGTGATTCTCGTGGATGACGAGAACCGCGAGAATGAAGGGGACCTGGTGCTGGCCGCCGAACACGTGAACGCGGAAGCCATCAACTTCATGGCCCGTTACGGACGCGGCCTCATTTGCCTGACCCTGACCGAAACGCGCTGTCGCCAGCTCAACCTGCCGCTCATGGTGAGCGACAACCGTTCGTCCATGACCACCAACTTTACCGTGTCCATCGAAGCGGCCCACGGCGTGACCACCGGCATTTCCGCCGCCGACCGGGCACGCACCGTGCAGGCGGCCGTGGCGCGCTATGCGCGCCCGGAAGATTTGGTGCAGCCGGGGCACATTTTTCCGCTCATGGCCCGACGCGGTGGCGTACTGATTCGGGCAGGACACACGGAGGCCGGGTGCGACCTGGCCCAGCTGGCGGGGCTGGAGCCTGCCGCCGTGATCTGCGAAATCCTCAAGGACAACGGCGAAATGGCGCGGCTGCCGGATCTCCGGGGTTTTGCCCGGGAGCACGGACTCAAGCTGGGCACGATTGCCGACCTCATTCATTACCGCAGCCGCACCGAAAAGCTCATCGAGCGTGCCGCCACCCGCCAGCTGCGCACGCCCTTCGGCGACTTCCAGGTGGTGGCCTACTTCGATGCCGTGGCCAACCGCACCCATCTGGCGCTGGTGTTTGGGACGGTCGATGCGACGCGCGAAACGCTGGTTCGCGTTCACGAACCTTTTTCCGTGGTGGATATTTTCGATGACGGTGCCGGACGGCATGCCTACGGCATCCACGGCGCCCTGGAAAAAATTGCGGCGGCAGGGTCCGGAGTGCTGGTGCTGCTGCACGGCGCGGAAACGGCCCAGGATCTGATCGCGTGGGCCGATGCCACCTGCGACGAACAGCCGCCGGAACGGAAATGGGACCCGCGTCTTTATGGCGTGGGCGCGCAAATCCTGCACGATTTGGGTGTGGGGAAAATGAAAGTACTTTCACGCCTGCGAAAAATGCCGAGCATGGCGGGATTCGGATTGGAGATCACCGGTTATGTCACACCCGACGAATAGGCCCCGGAATACCGGAATGGCCGATATTTCAAGCGATGGCCGGGGGTTGCGCATCGCAATCGTCGTGGCGCGCTTCAACGAAGCGATAGGGGAACAGCTGCTCGCCGCTGCGGGAAAGACCCTGATGGCGCGTGGCGTGCGCGAAGAGGATATTCCGGTGGTGCGCGTGCCGGGCGCCCTGGAGTTGCCGCTGGCGTTGAAAACGCTGGCCGAAACCCGGCGCTTTGACGCCCTGATTGCGCTCGGTTGCGTGGTGCGCGGTGACACTTATCATTTCGAGGTCGTTTCCAACGAGTCGGCCGCCGGCATCATGGCGGTGCAGCTTGCTACGGGCATTCCGGTCGCCAATGGGGTGCTGACCACCGACAACGACGCGCAGGCGTTTGTCCGGGCCGAACTGAAGGGCGAAGATTGCGCCCTGGCAGCCATCGAAATGGCGCACCTGCTGAAAGACATTCGCACGGGGACGCTGTGAAGTCGGCGCGACGCGTGGCCCGCGAAGGCCTGGTGCAAGGGCTGTACCAATGGTTGCTGACGGGACATGATGCGGCCGCGATTCGCGGGCACATCCTGGCGCAGCCGCATTTTGCACGGGCTGACCAGGCCTTTTTTTCCGAGCTGCTGCCAGCCGTCATTGCCGAATCGGCCGAACTGGATGCGCAGCTGACCCCCTGCCTGGATCGGGACCCGGCGGCCGTGAGTCCTGTGGAGCACGCCATTCTCTGGATTGCCGCGTTCGAATTGATGCATCGACCCGAAACGCCCTTCCGCGTGATCATCAACGAGGCGGTCGAACTGGCCAAAGTGTTCGGCGGGACCGACGGCCACAAATACGTCAACGGCGTGCTGGACCGGCTGGCTGCAGTGACGCGTCCCGGAGAGGCGCAGCCGGTTTCGCGCGGCTGACATGCGATCCGAGTTCGAGCTGATCCGGCGCCATTTTGTCCATCCCGCGCCGGGGACGCGCCTGTCCGTGGGTGACGATTGCGCACTCATGACCCCTTCGCCGGGCCAGGAGCTGGCCGTTTCCACCGACGTGCTGGTGGCCGGGCGCCATTTCTTTGACAACACCGACCCCTATCGCCTGGGACGAAAATCGGCGGCCGTCAATCTTTCGGACATCGCGGCCATGGGCGCACGGCCGCGTTGGGCCACGCTGGGCATCACGCTCTCGCCGGCGCAGGACGAGCCGTGGGTGGAAGCGTTCGCACGCGGCTTTCATGACGAGCTGCAGGTCCATGACACGGATTGGGTCGGCGGAGACACCACCTCCGGTCCGGTGGCCATGATCGCCGTCACCATTCTGGGGGAAGTGCCGCCCGGGCAGGCATTGCTGCGTTCCGGCGCGCGCGCGGGCGATGACATCTGGGTTTCCGGGACGCCGGGCGATGCTGCCCTGGGACTGCGTTTTCTGAAAGAATCGCTGCCCCTGGCCGAAGAAGATCGCAATCACTGCCTGGCCCGGCTGGAAACCCCGACCCCTCGCGTGGCGCTGGGCCTGGGATTGCGTGGCATCGCCCATGCGGCGATCGATGTTTCCGACGGCCTGCTGGCCGATTTGGGCCATATCCTGGAGGCGTCGGGCGTCGGCGCAAGCCTGGAACTGGCGCGCATGCCGCGCTCGGCGGCGATGCTGCGCCAGCAGGCGCTGCCCGACTGGCCCCTGCTGCTGCTCTCGGGCGGGGACGACTACGAGCTGTGCTTTACGGCTGCCCCGGAGGCGGCGCCTCGGGTGCAGCGTGCCGCGGCGGCGGCTGCCGTGCCGGTGACCCGCATCGGTCGCGTGACCGACAAGGGCGGGCGTATCCTGTACGATGGCGATGGACGTCCGATGGACATGGCCTGGCAAGGGTTTGATCACTTCAGGAACGCATGAACGCCGCCCCCAATTTCACCTTCATGAGCAGCCACTGGACGCGCTGGGTCGCGCTCGGTTTCGGCACCGGACTGGTTCCCGTGGCGCCGGGCACGGCGGGAACGGCGCTGGGGTTCCTGCTCTTCTGGCTGCTGGCCTGGGCCCCCCTGTGGGCCCAGCTGCTGCTTCTGGCGGGACTGTTTGCCTTGGGCGTGTGGGTGTGCCAGGTCACGGCCCCGGCTCTCGGCGGACGCGATCCAGGAGCCATCGTGTGGGATGAAACCGTGGCCTTCGCCCTCGTCCTGCAGGTGGCACCCCGTTCTTTGGCCGGTTTTTTTGTGGCCTTCGTGCTGTTCCGGTTGTTTGACATCTGGAAACCGTTTCCGGTGAGCTGGGCAGACCGGCACGTGCACGGCGGCTTCGGAATCATGCTGGACGACCTGCTGGCAGCGGCCTATGCCATGCTCGTCCTGTGGCACTTGCGGGGGCTGCTGCATGCCTGAGACGCGACTGTCCCGCCTGGCTGGCCGGCTGGGCCAAAGCCTGCAGGCGCAGGGCTTGCGCCTGGCGACGGCCGAATCCTGTACCGGCGGCGCCATCGCGGCCGTCATCACCGATGTTCCCGGCAGCTCGGCCTGGTTTGACCGGGGTTTCGTGACCTACAGCAACGCCAGCAAACGCGAGCTGCTGGACGTGCCGGCGGATTTGCTTGAAACGCAGGGCGCCGTGAGCGAAGCGGTGGTGGCGGCCATGACGGCGGGTGCGCTTGCACGCAGTCCGGGTGTGGATCTGGCCGTGGCCGTCAGCGGCATTGCAGGCCCCGGCGGGGGCTCTGCGGAAAAGCCGGTGGGCACGGTGTGCCTGGCCTGGCAACGGCGCGGAAACCCGCCCCGGGTGCGTACCGCGCACTTTCCCGGCGATCGTGATGCCGTGCGCGAGGCCACGGCGGCCCTGGCGCTGGAAGGGGTGATGCGCGTGCTGGAAGATCCGGCGGGAAATAAATGACCGTTGCAAAGTGGAATGTACTGTATATAATTACAGTACACGAACAGGCCGGGGTCATGACCGTTCTTGAATGACCCGTGCTTTCGGGGCACGGCCATAATTTCGAATCGAATTGAGTAAGGACGACTGTCATGGATGACAACAAAAGCAAGGCATTGGCCGCAGCGCTGTCCCAGATCGAAAAGCAGTTCGGCAAGGGCGCCGTCATGCGGTTGGGGGAGACCGAAGTGGTTCGGGACGTGGAGGTGGTATCCACCGGCTCGCTCGGACTGGACCTGGCGCTGGGTATCGGTGGCTTGCCGCGTGGGCGCATCGTTGAAATTTATGGCCCGGAATCGTCCGGCAAGACCACGCTGACGCTCCAGCTCATTGCCGAAATGCAGAAAAAAGGCGGTGTGGCCGCTTTCATCGATGCCGAACATGCACTGGACCCTGCTTATGCCCAGAAACTGGGCGTCAATGTGGCCGATCTGCTCATTTCCCAGCCGGACACGGGCGAACAGGCCCTGGAAATCGCCGATATGCTGGTGCGCTCCGGCTCGGTGGACATCGTGGTGGTGGACTCGGTGGCTGCACTCACACCGCGTGCCGAAATCGAAGGCGAAATGGGGGACTCCCACGTGGGGCTGCATGCGCGCCTGATGTCCCAGGCCTTGCGCAAACTGACGGGCAACATCAAGCGTTCCAATGCACTGGTGGTTTTCATCAACCAGATCCGCCTCAAGATCGGCGTGATGTTCGGCAACCCGGAAACCACCACCGGCGGCAATGCGCTCAAGTTTTACGCTTCCGTGCGCCTCGACATCCGCCGCGTGGGTTCCATCAAGCGGGGTGACGAAGTGATCGGCAGCGAAACGCGGGTGAAGGTGGTCAAAAACAAGGTGGCCCCGCCCTTCAAGGTGGCCGATTTCGACATCCTCTACGGCGAAGGCATTTCGCGCGAGGGGGAAATCATCGAGATGGGGGTGCTGGCCAAGCTTGTGGACAAATCCGGCGCCTGGTATGCCTACCAGGGCGAGAAAATCGGCCAGGGCAAGGACAACGCCCGGGAATACCTTAAAGCGCATCCGGAAGTCGCCCAGGAAATCGAGGCAAAAATCCGCGCGGCGAGCGGCATCAAAATCGCTGAAGCGGAGCCCGCGCTGGACGAAGCCTGAGGTCTTGTGTCGTGTCGGGCCCGGATTTGAGAGCGCGTGCCCTAGCACTGTTGGGCCGTCGTGAACACACGCGGCACGAACTGGCCCGCAAGCTTGCGGGCCATGCTGAAACTCCAGAAACCCTCGATGCCTTGCTGGAAACCCTGAGCGAAGAAGGGCTGTTGTCCGATGCGCGTGCGGCGGAAGCGGTCTTGCGCGTGCGCAGCGGACGTCATGGCCTGTTGCGGATCCGGCAGGAACTCCAGCAGCGCGGGGTGCCCGAAGACGTGGCCGCTTCAGCCCTGGAAACCGCGCGCGGCGAGGAGCTCGCCTCGGCGCGCCAGGTCTGGTCCAAAAAGTTTTCCCACCTCCCCGCCAATGCCGAGGAACGGGCACGCCAGGGCCGCTACCTGCAAAACCGGGGGTTTTCCCTGTCCGTCATCCAGCAGGTGCTGCGTTCCGAGGATTGATGGAGCCCGCAGGGGCGCTTTGGTAGAATATCCGGCTGTTTCCGACCCACTGCGCCCGGGCCTGCCGGGATTTGAGAGCGCTGCATGAAATCCGCCGAGATCCGCGACAAGTTTCTCCAGTATTTTGCCCGGCACGGACACACCATCGTGCCGTCCAGTCCCCTGGTGCCCGCCAATGACCCCACGTTGCTGTTCACCAACTCGGGCATGGTGCAGTTCAAGGACGTGTTTCTGGGCCTTGACCAGCGGCCTTATACCCGCGCCACCAGCAGCCAGCGCAGCGTGCGTGCCGGAGGCAAGCACAACGACCTCGAAAACGTGGGCTACACCGCGCGTCACCATACGTTTTTCGAAATGCTGGGCAATTTCAGCTTTGGCGACTATTTCAAGCGCGATGCCATCCGCTTTGCCTGGGAGTTTCTGACGGGCGAGCTGGGGCTGCCCAAGGACAAGCTGTGGATCACGGTTTACCACGACGACCATGAGGCGGCCGACATCTGGCTCAAGGAAATCGGCGTGTCTCCGGAACGCTTCACGCGCATCGCCACTGCGGACAATTTCTGGCAGATGGGTGATACCGGCCCGTGCGGCCCGTGCAGCGAAATTTTCTACGACCACGGTCCCGACGTGGCTGGCGGACCGCCTGGAACGCCGGAGGCCGATGGCGACCGCTACATTGAAATCTGGAACCTCGTGTTCATGCAGTTCAACCGCGACGAAGCGGGCAAGCTGCATCCCCTGCCCAAGCCGTCGGTGGATACCGGCATGGGGCTCGAGCGCATTTCCGCCATCATGCAGCACGTGCACAGCAACTACGAGATCGATCTGTTCCAGGCGCTGATTGCCGCAGCCGCGCGCCATACCGGGACACCGGACTTTGCCAGCAACTCGCTCAAGGTGATTGCCGACCACATCCGTGCCTGTGCCTTCCTGGTTGTGGACGGCGTGATTCCCAGCAACGAAGGGCGCGGCTACGTGCTGCGCCGGATCATCCGCCGCGCCATCCGCCATGGCTACAAATTGGGCCAGAAGGCGCCTTTTTTCCACAAGCTGGTGGCGGACCTGGCAGAGGTGATGGGGGAAGCCTATCCCGAGCTGGTGGCCGCACAGGAATCGGTGACGGCCGTGCTGCTGCAGGAAGAGGAACGTTTTGCCGAGACGCTCGAGCACGGGATGGTGGTGCTCGAAGCGGCCTTGCACCAGGAAGACCGCTTGCTGGATGGGGAAACCGTGTTCCGCCTGTACGACACGTATGGCTTTCCCATGGACCTGACGGCAGACATTGCGCGTGAACGCGGCGTGGCGGTGGACCTGGCCGGCTTCGAGCATGCCATGGAACAGCAGCGCGAACGGGCCCGTGCCGCTTCCAAGTTCACGGCCCAGGGGGCGGTGGACTATCGCGGCGGCGCGACGGAATTCATGGGCTACGAAACCCTTCATCTGGAGGCGCGCATCGTGGCGCTCTACCGCGAAGGGCAGGAAGTGTCCGCTCTCGAAGCCGGGGAGCGCGGCGTGGCGGTGCTGGACCGCACCCCCTTCTATGCCGAGTCCGGTGGGCAGGTGGGCGATTGCGGCGAGCTCGTTACTTCCCACGGCACCTTTGCCGTGGGTGATACCCAGAAAATCCAGGCCCAGGTGTTCGGTCATCACGGGCAGGTACAGACCGGCCGCATCCAGGTGGGAGACCAGGTGGACGCACGCGTGGATACCCTGGCGCGACAACGCGCGGCCTGGAACCATTCGGCCACCCACCTGCTGCATGCGGCGCTGCGTACCGTGCTGGGCCCGCACGTGACCCAGAAAGGCTCGCTGGTGGATCCTTCCCGTACCCGTTTCGACTTTGCCCATGACCGCCCCGTAACGGAAGACCAGTTGCGAGCCATCGAAGACCTGGTGAACCAGGAGATTCGGCGCAACCATCCCGTGGAAGTGCGCATCATGAAATACGACGAGGCCGTCAAGAAAGGGGCCATGGCCCTGTTTGGCGAGAAGTACGGCGACGAAGTGCGGGTGGTGGGGATGGGCGACTTTTCCACGGAACTGTGCGGGGGCACTCACGTTCACCGGTCCGGGGACATTGGCCTGTTCCGCATCATCGCCGAATCCGGGGTGGCGTCAGGCGTGCGGCGCGTTGAGGCTGTGACCGGTGAGGGGGCCCTGGAATATACCCATCGCGAACGGGATCAGCTGGCCGACGTGGCGCAGCGTCTCAAGGCCCAGCCCCATGAAATCGCTTCCAAGCTGGCCCAGGTGCTGGACAATGTGCGCGGTCTCGAACGCGAGCTGGATCGCCTTAAAACAAAAATGGCGGCGAGCGAAAGCGCCGACCTGGTGAATCAGGCAGTGGATGTGGGTGGAGTAAAACTCCTGTCCGCGGCCTTGCCCGGTGCCGATGCCAAGACGCTGCGCGAAACGCTGGACGCTCTCAAGGGTCGCCTGTCCTCCGGCATCATCGTGCTGGGGGCTGCCGCTGAGGGCAAAGTGAATCTGGTGGCCGGCGTCACGCCGGATCTGACGGGCCGTTTCAAGGCCAACGAATTGGCCAATTTCGTGGCCCAGCAAGTGGGCGGCAAAGGCGGAGGCCGAGCCGACATGGCGCAGGCGGGCGGAACGGATGCCAACCGGCTGGCCGAGGCCCTGGCCTCTGTTTCAGGTTGGGTGCAGGAGCGGGCCTGATTCAGGCCGGCACATCGGGGATCAGGCTCGCCTCAAGCGCGGCGATCTGATCCTTGAGGAGAAGTTTTCGTTTCTTGAGGCGTTGCACCTCAACCTGGTCATGCTGGAAGGCTTGAATCTGTGTGAGGATTTTTTTGTCCAGGTTCCGGTGTTCCGTCTGGAGACGGGCGATGCGTTCACGAACGGATGCAGCTTCCATGGCGTTCCCCCTTGCGGTTGAATTTCAGGACATATCCACTTCCACATTGTCGATCAGGCGGGTTTTTCCCAGCCGGGCCGCGGCCAGCACCACCAGTGCCCGGCTGTCGGGCCCGGGTTCGCGCAGGTCGGATTGGCGGCGAATCGCCACATAGTCGGTCTGCCAGCCCCGTGCATTCAAACGGCCGGTGGCTTCGGATTCCAGTGTTCCGTAGTCGCGGCGCCCGCCCAGCAAGGCCTGGCGGATGCCGTCGATCTGGTTGAACAAGGCGATGGATTCGATGCGCTCGTGGGCGCTGAGGTAGCCGTTGCGGGAACTCAGGGCCAGGCCATCCGGTGCGCGCACCGTTTCGGCCGGAATGATTTCGATGGGCAATGCCAGCTGTTTGACCATTTCGCGCAAGACAAGATACTGCTGGTAGTCCTTCTTCCCGAATATGGCGATCTGGGGCTGAACCATGTTGAACAGTTTCAGCACCACGGTGGCCACGCCTCGAAAATGCCCCGGCCGGAAAGCCCCTTCGAGCACATCCTGAATGTCCGAAGGATCGACCGTGTATTCCTGGGGCTCAGGATAGACCTCTTGCTCGTCGGGAGCAAATACCACGTTGCACCCGGCCTGGG
>JAJZPY010000140.1 GCA_021811005.1 Pseudomonadota bacterium | reverse complement strand
GGCGCGTTCCGAAGCCAGGCGCGCTTCCACCCAGGACTTCACTTCCGCCCGCTGGCGCTCGGGCGTCAGGCGTTGCAGGCGGGCCAGGTCGTACTGGTCAAGCAGCTGGTGGTGGATTTTGAAGCGCAGGGCAGGCAGGGTTGTCATGGGCGTTTCTCAGGAGGGGGGAGGATTCCAGCGCCATTGCTTGCGCCACCAGCGCTGCAGGATGCCGCGGGGAGCATCCTGTGGTTCCGGTTGGCGGGCCAGCGTGGCAGCCAGCCGGACCAGGCTGCGCGGCCAGGGATGCCCCTGTGACGGGGACAGCGGCACCGCAAAATCCGGATGTTCGGGCAGGCGGTGCTGCACGCGCGTGCCCAGCACCTGTTCCAGCAGATCAAGCGGTGCCTGGTGCCGGGGCTCCATGCGGTTGAGAACGGGCAGCACGCGCTCGGGCTCGATGCCGGACTCCATCACGGTGACCAGCAGGCGGCGGGCGTCGCGGATCATGGCGAGGGTGGGCTGGAACACCGGCATCACGCGGTCCGCATCCTGCATCAGCGCAAGCAACGGCGAATGGAGCTGGCGCCCGCAGTCGCACAGGATGCAGTCGAAGCGTTCGCGCGCCAGGGCCATGAGGCGCTGCACGGTCGGGAGCTGCAGCGCGGGCGGCAGGTTGGGTATTTCCGCGGCTGCCAGCACGGCAAGCCGCGGATGCGGACGAAGCAGCGCCGAATCCAGCAGGGCGCTGTCCAGCCGTTCAGGTTGGCGCAGCAGGTCTCCCAGGTGGGCGTGCGGATCTTCGGTGGACAGCAGGAGTGCGGCGTCGCCGAACGGGTGAACCCAGTCCACGATCAGGACGCTGAGCGGCCAGCGCTCGGCCAGAAGACGTCCCAGCTGCACCGTGAGCAGGGTCGTTCCCACGCCGCCCTTGCAGCTCAGCAGGGCGAATACGCGGCCATGGGCGGAGGCGGGGGAAAGCATGCGGCTCAACCCGAGGCCGCGCCGGCGCCTTCAAGCGGCACCGTGGCAGGCGACAGGGGCAGAAACAGGGTCAGCGGCAGGCCCGGAATGCCCACGGGCAGGTAGCGCAGGGGTTGGCAGGGATCGCTGCCGGGCTGGCACAAGGTCGCCTGGACTGCCGTGATGCAGGGCGAAAGTCCCTGGGAACAGTTCCACTGGTTCTGGGCCGCGCTGGCAGGGAGCGTGCCAGCGGGCATGAGGGCGCCGTAAGGGCCGCTCATGAAGCGGATGGAAACGGTTGCAGCCGTGATTTCGCCCAGCGCCGGAAAGGCGGCGCTGTCGCCTGCCGCTTCCGGATGCAGGACCGCGTCGTTGCGGGCGTAGGGAAGCGCATAAAAACCCAGCACGGCGGCGTCGCGCGCCGCCCGCCGCGTGACTTCCTGGGCGGAGTTCCAGGCCAAAAACAGGCGTCCCAGCTCCAGGGTGCCAAACACCAGCATCAGCAGCACGGTGCCGGTGAGCGCAAATTCCACCGTGGTTGCGCCGGCCTGTGTCCGGTCATTGGGGCGCATAACGGTAGAGGGCGCTCGCCGTGAGGGTCGGCGGCCCGGAAAATGTTTGCCCGGCTCCGTTGCCGGAAGGAAAGAAGAACGGGAACGACAGGCCCGAAGGTTGGGGCAGCGTCACCACCGCCTGCACGAAGCCGAGCGAAGCGTCGGCCGGTGCGGAAGCTCCGGGCAGGCAGTAGGCGGGTGCCGTGCCGAAGGGGTCCAGGGTGCCGTCAAGGCATTGCAGCTGGATGTTGCCGGCAGTGATGCCGGCAATGCCTGACGCCTGCAGGTCCTGCAGCATCTGGGCGGAAACTCCGGCGAGCTGTTGTCCGAATTGCGCGGCAGGCGCCAGGCTCAGGGCGCGGGCCCCGGACTGCGCGGTGCGCTGCAGCGCATTTTGCAGGCGGCAGAGCTGGCCGAACTGGAATGCGAACGCGGCGAGCGTGGCAAGCAGCGGCAGGATCAGCGCCAGTTCAACCGTGGCACTGCCCCGTTCGCCTGGACTTGCGGGCGGCGGGCACGACCTGGGCATCAGTCTGTGCAGGTTCATCGGTAAAGGAGCGGTGCTGCGGGTGAAACCCGTCCGCCCACGGCATAGCCATAGGGCGTAAGTGCCGTGGGGCCGGCGCCCAGCAGCGCCAGCGCCTGGGCGAAATAGGGGGTGAGCGCAGGCTGGGCGCCGCTGTCCACTTCCAGGAAGCGCAGCCCGGTGCCATCCCTGACGCCGGTGGTGGCGGCGTTTGCCGTGGCTCCCGCAAACGTGCAGGAGGGGCTTTGCGCAACCCAGTGCGGCGCGCTGGCGAAGCCCCCGGCCAGCGCGCTGGAAGCACTGTCGGGATTGGGGCAGGACCCCACCCGGAAGGTGGCGAGGGACGGATCCGGTGCCGCGTTGTTTTCCAGTGTCAGGCGATAGCGTTGCAGCACCTGCTGGGCCACGAGCACGGCATTCACGGTGCCGGCCACGGTGTCGTCCAGTTCGCGCGCGCCAGCGAGCGCTGCGGCGTCCGCAGCCCCCTGCAGGGTGGTGCGGGCCAGGTACAGCCTTGAAAGGTCGATGGCCAGTGCCAGGAATCCCAGCAGCACGGCCAGTACGCTGGCAAACACCAGCGTGATGGTGCCCGATTGCGCATTCATGGCGCTCCCTCCAGGCGGCCGCCGATCAGCCGTTCCACCGGCCCCGGGGCGCGATAGCCGTCCGTGGGCAGCGCAGGCGGCGCATCGGAGGGACGCATCAGGTGTGGCGTCACCACAAACACCAGTTCCGTCTTGTCGCTCTGGAAATCGGGACTGCGGAAGAGGGCGCCGAGCAGGGGGATTTCTCCCAGGAAAGGAACGGCATTGATGCTGGCGGTGACGTTGTTGCGCACCAGGCCGCCAATCACGAAATGTTCGCCGTCCTGCAGCTGAACCGTGGTGCTGGCACGCCGCGTGGTGAAGGTGGGCAGGAGGGTGGGGGCGAGCCCTGGCCCGCTGCCCACCGTGATGCCCTGGGGGTTGAGTTCGGACACTTCGGGCGAGACGGTCAGCCAGATCTGACCGCCTTCCAGCACCTTGGGCAGGAAGTGCAGGGAGACGCCGTATTCCTGTTCCGTCAGGGTGACCATGCTGCCCCCCATGCCGTTGGGCGTGCTGGTGGGGATGAACACTTTGCCGCCGGCCAGGAAATGGGCTTCCTGGCCGCTCAGGGCCATCACGGTGGGTTCGGCCAGGATCTTGACCAGGCCGTCGCTGTGCTGGCCGTCGAGCGCCACCGACAGGGCATGGTTGAAGGAAATGGCGGCGGGGCCCTGGGTGAGGAGATTGGACAGCACGCCCACCGACCAGCTGTTCCCGAGCTTCTGGTATTGCACGGCGCTGCCCAGCTGTTCCATGAGCAGTCGCGACACTTCGGCCACTTTGACTTCCACCATGATCTGCCGGGGCGCCACCACCGTCAGCAGGTTGATGATGTGGGGCGCAGCCAGGGCCGGAGCCACGCCGACACCGGGTACGCGCGACCCCGGCGGCAATGCGCCTTGCGGCGCGCCCGCAGGGGCGGCCGGGCCTGCAATGGCCGGCAGGGAAGGCGGGGTTTTGTTGGTCCCGGGCGAGGTTGCGGGCTGGCGCGACAGGAAGGCCTGGGCAATCGCGACGGCCTGCTCGGCGCGGATCACGTCCGATACGGTGCCGGACAGCACCACGGATTCCCCGCTGGAAGACACGTCGATGTGCGGTTCGCCCGGCAGCAGCCGGCGCAGTCGCGC
>JAJZPY010000024.1 GCA_021811005.1 Pseudomonadota bacterium | reverse complement strand
AAAAAGGGCACAAAGCCCACCCACCCTGCCCGCATCACGGCAGCCGCAAGGCAAGCGATCAGCACCGGCATGAAAGAACGGGCGCGAAATTCAAACAGCAGAAGTTCAATGGCCAGCAGCACTGCAGCCAACGGCGTACCGAACGTGGCTGTCATGCCGGCCGCCGCTCCGGCTGCCAGGAGCGCCTTGCGCTCGTCCGCAGTGACCCGGACATACTGTCCCACCACCGACCCCAGCGCACCACCCGTGGCGATGATGGGCCCTTCCGCACCGAACGGCCCTCCGGTTCCGATGGAAATGGCGGCCGAAAGCGGCTTGAGAAACAGGACCTTCAGCGAAATCCGGCTGCGGTTCACCAGCACTTGTTCCATGGCCTCGGGAATGCCATGCCCTCGAATGGCCGGCGAACCGTATCGCGCCATGAAACCAATGACGAGCGCGCCAATGACCGGAATGGCCACCACCCAGGGCCCGAGGGCATGGTGTGCAGGCGACACCAGGGACCAGCCCACATCGCCGTAAAAGGCCAGATGGGTGATCAATCCGATCAGCATTTGCAGCAACTGGGCCAGGACCGCGGCGACGATGCCAATGCCCAATGCCAGGGCCCCCAGGAACAGGGTTCGCTGGTCCATGCTTTTGGGGCTGCCTGAAGATTGCATGGCCTCGGTGAGAAACGCGAGGCTGGTAGAAATGGGCAGGGGCTGACGCTCTGGAGAAGGAGATGTGCTCATGGGGGCGGCCACTCTTTTGGAATTCTTCTAAAAATTTGCGAGCTTGTCACAGCCCCCTACCCCCCACAATACGTCTAACGGGGTAGATGCATCATACGCGTGTAAAAGGTTGCAGTCCCGGATAGAGCTTGAAGTCCACTGACATCATGAGGCTCAAGGCCATGATCATGACGATGGAAAACAGGAACAACTTGCGTGCCCACAGGCGATCGTCCACGGCATTTCGCCCATCCCAGGCCACGTACAGCCAGTAGCCGCCCAAGGCCAAAGCCACCGCCAGGTAGCCCAGGCCGGTGTAGCGTCCAAGGGCTGGCAACAGCGAAGCCACCATGAAGGCGGCCACGTAGCCGGCCATGTGCTTTTTGGCAAAAGGCACGCCCTTGGCTACCGGCAACACGGGGATTTCCGCAGCCGTGTAGTCCTGCAGGTGCAGGATGGCAATGGCGTACGCATGGGGCAGCTGCCACAGACTGAACATGAGGAGCAGCATGACCGCCCCCAGATCAAAATGATTGGTCACGGCACAATAGCCCGCGAGCGGCGGGACCGCGCCCGCCAGGCTGCCCACGAGGGTTCCGTAGCGGGAATGGCGTTTCATGTACAGACTGTAGACGCCCACGTATATGCCGAAACCACTCAATACGACCGCCACCGTGAGCAGGTTGGTGAGCGTATAAAGCAACAGGCTCCCCCCCAAACCGAGCCCCAGCCCAATCGCCAGCGCGCTGCCGAGGGAAACGCGGCCCCTCACCAGGGCACGGTTGCGGGTGCGGCGCATCTTGCAGTCGATGTCGCGATCGATGCAGTTGTTGAACACGCATCCGGACCCTATGACCAGGGCTATGCCCAGGCCTGTGGCCAGCAGCAAAAGCCAGTCAATCCTGCCACGCGACGCCAGGAAAAAGCCTCCGGCAACGGAAACCAGATTGCCCAGCACGATGCCGGGCTTGGTGATAGACAAATAATCCCTGAAAGCCACGATGCCTCTCATCAATGCCCCATGGGCATGACACCATGCATCATGTGAGCCTGGGAGTTGACCATGATCCAGATCGTGCCTCCCACCAGGATGGCCACGATCAACACCGTGTACAGCAGCGCCAGGACATTCCATCGTTGCGCTGACGAGGTGTCGAGGTGCAGGAAATAATGCACCTGCACGATCATCTGAACCACGGCAGCCACCACGATTGCAGCCATGACCACGCCGCGCGGCAGCATGCCGTCCATCACCAGCCCGAAAGAAATCACGGTCAGGATGAGCGAGAGCGCGAAACCCGTGGCATAGCTTTTCAGGGAACCGTGACTCGCGCCAGCCGAATCATAGGAATGATGTGCCATTACAGAACCCCCATCAGATAAACCACGGTAAACACGCCAATCCAGATCAGATCGAGAAAGTGCCAGAAAAGACTGAGTCGCATCAGGCGCGACCGCACCGGCTGGGTGAGCCCTTTGCCCAGGACCTGGAAGATCATCACGACCATCCACAGCAGCCCCAGGCTTACGTGGGCTCCGTGGGTACCTACCAGGGTAAAGAAAGCCGACAGGAAGCCGCTGCGATCCGGCCCGTTGCCTTCCTGGATCAGGTGAACGAACTCGTTGACTTCCATGACGATGAAGCCCAGGCCCAGCAGCGCAGTCACCATAAGCCAATTGGCCACCTGGCTGCGTGCATTACGGTACATGGCCAGCATGGCAATGCCGTTGGTGGTGCTGGAAAAGAGCAGGAACATGGTTTCAGCGAAGACGTACTGCAGGTCGAAAATTTCATGACCTGAAGGCCCTCCGGCATAGTTGTGCCCCAGCACCGCGTAGGTTGCAAAAATCGATGCGAACAGGATGCAGTCCGTCATCAGGTAAAGCCAGAACCCGAAGGTGGCATTGCCGATCGGATCGTGTCCGTCGTGATGGTCAAGCGTTGCTTGGGATTGTGCGATCGTTGCCATGATTTACCCTTGATGAGCCAGATGGGAATCCGCCGAAGCGCCAGATTGCTCGTGAGCCGCCAACAGCTGCCGACGTTCGCGTTCCAGGCGTGCCACCTCCTGCGCGGGAAGAATGTAATCCACCGAATCATCCGCCGAGCGCAGCACCAGCGCCCCAATCGCGCCCACGGTGGCTCCCAGTGCGAGCCACCAGATGTGCCAGATCATGGAGAAGCCGAAGACAAAGGCAACGCCGCCCAGAACCACCCCCACTGCCGTATTTTTTGGCATGTGGATGTCCTGGTAAGCAGCAGGCGCTTCATAGGCAACGCCACGCTCCTTCATGTCAGTAAAGGCATCCAGCGTCTCGATTTTGGGAATGTGCGCGAAGTTATAGAAAGGCGGCGGCGAAGCCACGGCCCATTCCAGGGTGCGACCATTCCAGGGGTCGCCCGTGACATCGCGCAGCGATTCGCGATTGCGGATGCTCACCACCAGCTGCACGGCCTGGCACACAATTGCAGCCAGGATCACGAGCGTGCCCGCAGCCGCCACCAGCAGATAGGGCTGCCAAGCCGGGTTGTCGTAATGCACCAGGCGGCGCGGCATGCCCATGAAACCCAGGGCATACAACGGCATGAACGCCAGATAGAAGCCCACCAGCCAAAGCCAGAACGCGCGTTTGCCCCATTTTTCGTCGAGGCGGAAACCGAATGCCTTGGGGAACCAGAAGGCATAGCCTGCAAAGTAGCCGAACAAGGCGCCGGGAATGAGCATGTTATGGAAGTGCGCCACCAGGAATTCGCTGTTGTGCAACACGAAGTCCGCAGGCGGAACAGACAGCAGCACGCCCGTCATGCCACCAATGCAGAAGGTGATGATGAAACCCAGAGTCCACAAGACCGGCGTGGTGAACTCCACCCGCCCCTTGTACATGGTGAACAGCCAGTTGAACACTTTGACGCCGGTTGGCACGGCAATCACCATGGTGGCGATGCCGAAGAAGGCGTTCACGTTGGCACCAGCACCCATGGTGAAGAAATGATGCAGCCACACCACGAAGGACAGCACGGCAATGGCCACGGTCGCATACACCATGGAGGTGTAACCGAACAAGCGCTTGCCCGAAAACGTGGATACCACTTCCGAGAACATGCCGAAGGCCGGCAGGATCACGATGTAGACTTCAGGGTGCCCCCAGATCCAGAACAGATTGAGGAACATCATCTGGTTGCCGCCCAGGTCATTGGTGAAGAAGTGCATGCCGAGGTAGCGGTCCAGGGTCAGCAACGCCAGCGCCACGGTCAGCACCGGGAATGACAGCATGATGAGGACGTTGGTGACCAGAATGGTCCAGGAGAATACGGGCAGTTTCATCATGGTCATGCCCGGCGCGCGCATGCGCAGGATGGTCACAAAGAAGTTGATGCCCGTCATGAGCGTTCCGATGCCCCCCAGCTGCAGGCTCCAGATCCAGTAGTCCACCCCGGGGCCCGGGCTGAACTGGTTTTCCGACAGCGGCGGGTAACCCGACCAGCCCGCATGGGAAAAGTCACCGACCCCCAGTGAAATCATCACCAGGGCGGCGCTCGATGCGGTCAGCCAGAAACTCACCGAATTGAGGAAAGGATAGGCCACGTCGCGCGCGCCGATCTGCAGCGGCACGACCAGATTCATGAGCCCGATGAAGAAGGGCATGGCCACGAAAATGATCATGATGGTGCCGTGGGCGCTGAAAATCTGGTCGTAGTGGTCGGGCGGCAAATAACCGTGCACGCCACCCTGGGCAATGGCTTGCTGCATCCGCATCATGAGTGCGTCGGCAAAGCCACGCAGCAGCATGATGAACGCCAGCGCGATGTACATCACGCCGACTTTCTTGTGGTCGACGCTGGTGAACCATTCTTTCCAGAGATAACCCCATTTCCCGAAATAGGTAATGAGCCCCAACACCAGCAGACCCATGGCGGTGGCCCCGCCGATGGCGCCCATCACGATCGGGTTGTCATAGGGGATTGCGGAAAGCGTGAGTTTGCCGAAGAGAGTTTCTTGCATCGCCGGTCCTTGTCTCTGTCACATCGCGGGGGTCATGCCATGCCGGCCTGTTTGGCCTGCCTCGGCATTGGGCAGGTATTTCTGCAGAATGCGTTCGAACAGTTGCGGTTCGACGGAAGAGAAATACCGGGGGGAAACGTTTTCACTCGGAATCTCGAGCGCCTTGAACGTGGTCTCATTGAGCGGCGTGGCGCCGTGCTTCACTTGAGCCACCCAGGATTCGAAATCCTGGCTGGAAGCGGCCACCGTCTCGAAATGCATTCCGGCAAAACCATCTCCGTTGAATTGGGTGTTGAGCCCCTGATAGGAGCCGGGCTGGTCCGCCACCAGTTGCAACCGGGTTTGCATGCCGGCCATGGCATAGATCTGGCCGCCCAGCTGCGGAATGAAAAAGGAACTCATGACAGCGTCCGAAGTGATTTTGAAGCTGACCGGCACCCCGGCGGGAATCACCAGTCGATTGACGGAAGCAATGCCCAGTTCGGGGTAGATGAACAGCCATTTCCAGTTCATGGACACCACCTGCACCTGCACGGGCTTGGCGGCGGACTGGATGGGCCGGTAGGGATTGAGCTCGTGCGACGACTTCCAGACCAGGGCTGCAAGGATCGCAACGATCACGGCAGGAACTGCCCAGACCACGGCTTCGATCTTGTGGGAATTGTCCCAATTGGGCGCGTACTGGGCCTTTTTGTTGGAAGCCCGGTACTTCCAGGCAAAAGCGACCGTCATGAATATGACCGGGATCACCACCAGCAGCATCAGGGCAAACGCCGTGATGATCAGGCCTTTTTCATGGGCGGCGATGGGCCCCTTGGGATCGAGCAATGCCCAGCGCGACCCGCAGTCACCATCGCAGGCCAAAACCCACTGCGGCCACAGGGAGAAAATAAAAAGTCCTTTAAAAACAGTATATTTCACTTGTAGTCACACCTATAATTCGCCCTTTTCCAAGGGCAGACTTTCCCCATTTTCAGGGTATTTAAACTTAATCTGAGACTAAAACTGGGGGATTATTGGCGCGTTTTTCGCTGCAATGCAATGAGGATCGTCAAGTGACTTTGATCTTTGTCAATAAATTTTGTAACCGACTGTGCAAGGCATGGTCCCGATCCGCCCGGACTTGCGCGAAAACAGCGTGCGCAGCGGCAACCTGGGCTCTGGTAAGCTCTTCATTTTTATTGTTTTAGGCTCTCAAGCATGTACCTGCCCAAGCCATTTGAAGTGTCAGACGTGGTTCCGATGCACGACTTGATACGACAGCGCCCCCTCGCCACCGTGGTGACCCTGGGAATGAACGGTCTCAATGCCAACCCCGTGCCATTGCACCTGTCGCCTGACCCCCACCCCTATGGCACCTTGCGCGGCCACGTGGCCCGGGCCAACCCCCTGCTGGGGGATCTTGAAGCAGGGCGGCCCGTGCTCGCCATATTTCACGGGCCTGAGCATTACATCACCCCGTCGTGGTATCCCACCAAGCAGGAACACGGCAAAGTGGTGCCCACCTGGAACTACGCCGTGGTGCAGGCCCACGGCACGATGCGAGCCCTGGACGACCCGGTCTGGCTGCGCGAACAGCTCGAACATTTCACGCGGCAGCATGAAAGCGCCCTGCCCCATCCCTGGTCGATTCATGACGCACCGCCGGCTTACATCGACCAGATAATCCGGGCGGTGGTGGGCATCGAAATGGTGGTGGAGCGGCTCGTGGGCAAGTGGAAAATCAGCCAGAACCAGCCACCGCAAAATCGCGACAGCGTGGCCCGGCACCTGCGGGAAAGCACTGATGCCGACGCCCTGTGGATGGCCGATCAAATGGAAAAGCCGCATGAGCGCTAAGCGGTGGGTCGGCCTGCTGGCCGACTGAGACGCCTTCAGCGCGGGCCGCCGTACTCCTGGGCCACAACGTCGAAATGGGCGTGGGCTTCCGATTCCCGGATGCCCGCCTCACGCCATTCCTTCATGACCGGATGCGCAACGACCACGACGAATAATTCTTGTTGCCGATGTAGAGATCCAGCACCGCATTTTCCTCTGGATTTTTCGTGTCACTGTATCAGTTTTATGCCTACAATGCCCTCATCAGCCGGCCCAATACTCGCGAGAACCGACATGAGTACAACCCTTGGCTTTGATGTGTACGGGACCCTGATCGACACCAATGGCGTGGTGGAAGCCCTCACAGGTCTTGTGGGAGAACAGGCAGCTGCTTTTTCCAAAGCCTGGCGAGACAAGCAGCTCGAATATTCCTTCCGGCGCGGCCTGATGCGCCACTACGACAGTTTTGCGGTATGCGTCCGTCAAGCGCTCGATTACACCTGCAGCGCCTTCCGCGTGCCGCTCGATGAAACCCAGAAAGCGCTGCTCCTGAAAACCTACCGCAGCCTTCCTCCTTTCGAAGATGCTGCGGCGGGCTTAAGCCTGCTTCAATACGGCAATTTCCGCATGTACGCCTTTTCCAACGGGACGGCCGAGACCGTGGAACGACTGCTGGAGCACGCAGGGCTGCTCCATTTTTTCCTGGGGGTGATCAGCGTGGACGACATCCGCTCCTTCAAGCCTGATCCCGCCGTCTACGCCCATTTCCTGAGAAAAACCGGCGCCACGGGGAACAGCGCCTGGCTCATATCCGGCAACCCTTTCGATCTGATCGGCGCCATGTCTACCGGTCTCAACAGCGCCTGGGTAAGGCGCAGCCCGGATGCGGTATTCGACCCCTGGGGCATTGAACCTTCCCTGACCGTGCGCGAACTGACCGAGCTGGCGCGAGAGATTCCCGAATTCGAAAAGCGAAAACAAGCCCTGTCCTGAAGGGAGAGACTGCCGCATGCTGCATTTCGTCGAATACGCCAAAATCTTCGTGGCCCTCATGGTGATCGTCAACCCCATCAGTTCCGTCCCCACGTTCCTCAGCATGACTGCCCGCTACTCAGTGCGCGAGCGCATGCAGATTGCGCGCGTTGCCAGCATGTCCGTTGCCATCGTGCTGGTCTTGTCAGCCTTGGTGGGAGAACCGGTCCTGGCCCTGTTCGGCATCACGATCGCCTCATTCAAGGTGGGGGGGGCCATTCTCATCATGCTGACGGCGATTTCCATGATGCATGCCCTGCCCAGCCGTGAAAGCCAGACGCCGGAAGAAGTGCGGGAAGCCGAGCGCAAGGAGAACATCGCCGTGGTGCCGCTCGCCATCCCATTGCTGTCCGGGCCCGGCGCCATTTCCACCACGATCATTTATGCCACAGCCAAACCTTCCGCAGCTCACTTGGGAGCCATCGTCGTATGCTGCCTCCTGGTGGCACTGCTCACGTGGATCATCTTGCGACTGGCTGCTCCCGCCAGTCGCTGGCTGGGGGAAACCGGCGTGAACATTGCCACACGCTTGATGGGGCTGTTGCTGGCCGCGGTGGCCGTGGAGATTTTCATGAGCGGACTGCTGGAATTCCTGCCCGGCCTCAAAAGCGGGAGCTGAATGCAGCGAGGAAAAGGCAGCATGGCTGTCTTCGAAAAAAACGATTCGCCTTACCAGGCCTTCCATGCCGTGCTGTGGGATTGCGCCTCCCGCCTGGGCACGCACATGACCTTGCTGCAGGAAGGGCTGTGCGACCCGCATCGCGTGCACCAGGCCCGGGTGGCCCTGCGACGGCTTCGTACAGCCAGGAAAGCCTTTGCCCCGCTGGCAGACGACAGAGGCTGGCGCCCTTTGATACGCACCACAAGAAAAATCGCCTGCCACCTGGGACAGATCCGCGATCTGGACGTTCTGGGCGACTCGCTGCTCGCGCGCCTTCCCAAAGCGCACGCGAAGCTCCTTGCGGGCGCTTGCGCACAATCCCGCTCCCGCCATTGCCATGCGCTGGTCAAAATGCTGCATGACCCGACGGGTGCACAGCTGTTGCCTTCGCTCTTTGAAGCCTTGCGCCTGCCCCTGCCGGAACCGCCGCCATCGCTGAGTCTGCGCGCATTTGCCGATCAGGCGCTGCACCGGCTGCAGCGCCAGGTCGAAAAACTCGCAAAGCGCAAGGGAGGCCTGCGCCACCAGCACACTTTGCGCAAGCGCATCAAGGAGTTACGTTATGCCATCGAATTTTTCAGCCCGCTCTACCCGCGCAAACCCGTGCATGACTACTTGGCCCACCTGATGGGGGCCCAGAATGTCCTGGGGAACTTGATTGACCGGCATGCTTCCGCGCAACAGCTTGGCCTGCTGGCCAGTGAATTCCCGGAAATTGCCCCGCTGCGTCCAACCCTGCACAAACGACTGAATGAAGATTTCCAGAGCGCGAAAGCGCGTCTGGATCCTGCGCTGAAAGCGGTCAGGGACGCCCCGCCTTTCTGGCACGACTGAATCACTCTCGGTCCCATCGAACCCGAAGCAACAACTGCTCGGGGTTGTAGTGAAATTCAAGCTTGCCCTGATAGGCCCGGTGCAGCGCCTCGCCAATGCCCCGTGCCAGATGGATATCCGTGGTGGTGACCAGCACGCCGCCCTCCTCCGACTTGATGGCCATGACGCGTTTGAGGGGGTGTTCGGCCTTCTGGCGCGCTTCCTCGTTGTGGATGAGCTGGAGGATTTCGTTCCGGTGCGAGGCGGCGAAGGCGCCGGCGATGAACACATAGCCCGCAGGGAAATGGTCCTGCATACGCAGGCAGGCGGGGCAAAGGTGCTCGTGGGCTGCCTCAAGCGACACCACATCAAGCCACTGCCAGCGCCCTTGCCGGAATACCGCGCCACAGGAAGGGCAAATGGTGGGCTCGTGCAACTTTCCCCGCAATTTGTAGGCGTCATGCACCAGTTCTTCAATGATCCGTTCGTGCTGGACAGGGTGAAATCCGGAAGGGACATGGGCTGTTTTCATGGTGGCGACCATCCTTGAAGATACGATTTGTACGATAGCAGTTCCCTTTCCTCCGGACACTACGTGCAAACACCTAATCCCAGGTTTGCCAAGGACTTTCAGGAAATATACGTGTAACTACTTATACGGATTCAAACGTATTTTTCAATTTGAAACAGTTTCCTATCCTTGAAATTCCTAGACTCTAGCTGGCGAAATCTTTCGCGCAAGGAGCATCCCATGTCACGCACTGCCGCCATCACCCTCAAGAAAAAGGCCAAGCCGGCTGTTACCGCCCCGCTGCCCCCAGCCCATTGCTCGGGAAATACCGAAGACCGGGAGCATCGCATCGCCGTGGCCGCGTATTTCCGCGCCGAGCGCCGCGGATTCCAGGGCGGCGATCCCGTTGTCGACTGGCTTGAGGCCGAAGCCGAAGTGGACGCCCGGCTCAACAGCGAACTTCACTGACTCAAAACCCATCCAAAGGAGCGCTTACCATGGCAAACCTGATCCGACGAGATCCGTTTTTAACCCGCCTGAGCCGGTTCGACCCTTTTTTTGGAGATGACTGGCTGAAAGGATTCTGGGTCCAGCCTTTTGCAGGCGACGGGGAAGCACCGCCGCAAATCAAGATAGACCTGAGCGAAGGCAAGGATGCTTATACCGTGCGCGCCGAAGTCCCCGGCGTGAAGAAGGAAGACATCAAGGTGGAAATCGAGGGCAACCGCATTTCCATCAGTGCTGAATCCAAGCGGGAAACCGAAGAAAAGAAGGATGACAAAATCATCCGGCGCGAATGCTGCCAGGGATCTTCCTACCGCAGCTTCACACTCGACAGCGAAGTGGATGAAAGCAAGGCTTCCGCCAAGTACGAGAGCGGCGTCCTGGTACTCACGCTCCCGAAAAAATCCGGCTCCGGCGCCAAGCAACTGCAGATCGGCTGATGACTTCTTACGAAAATGCACCATTCATGCGTTTTGAAGACCGAACGGATGCCGCACAGCGCCTGGCTGAAAAGCTGTCGCCCTACCGCAAGCAGCACCCGCTGATTCTCGCGATCCCGCGCGGCGCCGTGCCCATGGGCGTGCATCTGGCGCGCGCCCTGGGCGGAGACCTGGACGTGGTGCTGGTGCGCAAGTTGTGTGCACCCGGCGATCCGGAGTTTGCCTTGGGGGCCGTGGACGAAACCGGTTGGGTTTACCTGGCCAACGAAACCCGGTTCATGGCCAACCCCGGCTACATTGCCGAAAAAAAAGCGGAAGAAATGGCACTGATGAAAATACGCCGCGCACGCTATACACCAGCCCGCCAGCCGCAGGACCCTGCCGGCCGGGTGGTGATCGTGGTGGATGATGGCCTGGCCACCGGCGCCACCATGATTGCCGCCCTGCATGCGGTGCGAGCAAAAAAGCCGGAAAAGCTTGTGTGTGCCGTTCCCGTGGCCTCCGAAGAAGCCCTGCACAAAGTGGAAGCGCTGGCTGACGAAGTGGTTTGCCTGCATGCCCCGAGCCGCTTCTATGCCGTGGGGCAATTCTACGAAACCTTCAACCAGGTGAGCGACGACGAGGTGGTGGAACTGCTCAGGCAGGCCGCCCCCCAGTGATCAGCGGGCGCCTTCGCCGCGCACTTTCACCGGAAAGCGACGCATTCCCGACATTTTCTCGAAAGCCCCGAAATGGCCGGCCAGCTTCGTGCCGCAATGCGGACAGGCGCCGGACCCCGTGACTTGGTAGTGCCGGATGTCGTGCCAATCGCGCACGATGAGCGGACGCTCACAATGGCTGCAGCAGGTGGTTCCTCCGGTTTCGTCATGCACATTGCCGGTATACACATGCAGAAGACCCGCCTCGCGCGCCAGGCGTCGGGCGTTTTCCAGCGTTGCCAGCGGGGTGGCCGGGATGTCCGTCATCTTGAAGTCTGGATGAAATGCGGTGAAATGAAGTGGCACATCCGGACCCAGCTCCCTGGCCACCCATTCGGACAAGGCTGCAATTTCCGCAGGTGAATCATTTTTCCCGGGAATGAGCAGCGTGGTGATTTCAAGCCAGGTGGAAGTTTCGTGTCGAATGTAGCGCAGGGTATCAAGCACCGGCTGCAGATGCGCTCCGGTGAGCTTGTAATAGAACGCTTCGGTAAACGCCTTGAGGTCCACGTTGGCGGCATCCATTTTCGCGTAGAAATCGCGCCGGGGCTCCTCGTTCATGTAGCCTGCCGTCACGGCGACGGTGCGGACCCCGCGTTCGTGGCAGGCATCCGCCACGTCCATGGCGTATTCGGCAAAAATCACCGGATCGTTGTAGGTGAATGCCACGCTGCGGCAACCCAGTTCCTGCGCCGTCCGGGCAATGGCTTCGGGGCTTGCCTGGTCCGCCAGGCGGTCAAAGTCGCGCGTCTTGGAAATGTCCCAGTTCTGGCAGAACTTGCAGGCCAGATTGCAGCCGGCCGTACCGAAAGACAGGATGCCCGAACCGGGCAGAAAATGATTGAGCGGTTTTTTCTCGATGGGATCAACACAAAATCCCGAGCTTCGCCCGTAAGTGGTGAGCACCAGGGCATCACCCGCGCGCGCGCGCACAAAACAGGCGCCTCGCTGCCCTTCATGCAGCTTGCAGTCGCGCGGGCACAGGTCACACTGGATACGGCCATCTTCCAGGCGGTGCCAGTAGCGTGCCGGCGTTCCCGTGAACCCAGCCTCTTCACCCCATGTTTCGATTTTCATGTCAGTGGATTTCGTAACGAGAGAGCCGAATGTCTTCGGCCCAGAAGTCTTCGGGCAACCCGGCCTTGCGCTTGAGCTGAGACAGGAAACGCAGCGGTTCAGGCAGTTGCTCCCACACCTGCGGCAGAAAGGTGGCTCGGTGGAAACCGTATTCCAGTACCAGGCCGTCCACCCCCGGTTGCAAACGGGCCAGAACATCGGCCTCGTCCGTAAAGGACATGGGCTGGAGTGGCGTCAGCACGGACACGTGAATGTCGGTATCCGCCAACTCCCGGTGCGACAGCGCCGGAAAACGAGGGTCGCGGAACGCGGCGCCGCAGGCATTCTGCTTGACATCGAGCAGCAGCCGCTGATGGGCTTCCAGCGTGCCAATGCACCCGCGCAGGCGTCCGGCGCGGGTGAGGGTCACGAAGGAAGCACCGGGCTCGGCGAGCCACGGCGCGCTTTCATCTGCGGCCGCTCCGCCCCCCAGCGCCTGACCAATGGCGGCACGGGCGATGGCCTGCAAAATTTCCTTTCTTGCGTTCACCGGCCCTCCGGTTCCGTAAAGGCAAAGGCGGCATAGCCCACGACCCGCCCATGGTCTCCGGAAGTGTCCCCGGAATTGCGCAGGTCCAGAAGATGGGGCTCCAGTCCCCGCCGTGCCGCAACCAGCAACAGGCCATTGATGGGCGCGCCGCCGCAGGCTTGGTCGTAGGAATCCAGGGGATGCAGGCTCAGGATGTCGTGAGCCGTGGCCCGATCCATCACCTGGGCCTTGGCATAGGGCAGGTAATGCGACAGGTCCGAACTCACCACCACCAGCGTCTCTTCGCCACCCCACAGCCGGTCCAGCACTTCAGCCACCTCTTCTGCCGTGGCCTGCCCCACTGCCAACGGCACCAGGGAAAAATTCCCCAGCAGAACCTGCAGGAAAGGCAATTGCACTTCCAGGGCATGCTCCTGTGCATGAGCAGCCACGCTCACCGTCACCTGGGGCAAGTCGGCAATGGCCCGCACGGCCTCATGGTCCAGGGGCACCACGCCAAGGGGCGTGGCAAAGGCGTCGTCGGCCGGCAAGGCAAGGCCACGCACCGCCACCCGGTGACAGGGCCCCAGCAGCACCACACGCCGGATGCGTGCCGTCCGGGCGGCAAGCGAGGCATAGGCAGTGGCGGCAATGGGCCCCGAGTATTCATAACCGGCATGGGGGGCGATCAAGGCCTTGGGCACGAGGGAGTTGGCCGGAGCGTGGGCCAGCAGGGTGCGCACGGCACGACCCAGCTCCTTGCCCGTTTCCGGGTAGAAAAGCCCTGCCACCGCAGCCGGTCGAATGGTTTCCATGATTCTGAATATGGGGGTGTTTTTCCTAAAGTAAAGCTCAGACAGCGGGCGGCGCGTCCTGTTCCCCATCGGCCTCCCGGCGCTCGAAAAAAGGGTAGAACACCGGCAAAAGCAGCAGGGTAAGCGCCGTGGAGGACACCAAGCCCGAAATCACCACCACCGCCAGCGGACGGGTCACTTCGGAACCCGGGCCGCTGGAAAACAACATGGGAATGAGGGCCAGCATGGCCACGCTGGCCGTCATCATCACCGGGCGAAAACGGTGCTTGCATCCTTCCTGCACTGCTTCCTGAAGCGGCAGGCCCTGCTGGCGCAGCTGGCGGATGAAAGACACCAGGACCACGCCGTTGAGCACCGCAATCCCCCACAGGTTGATGAATCCGACAGCGGCCGGCACCGACAGGTATTCCCGCGCAAGAAGCAGACCGAAGATTCCGCCGATGGAAGCGAACGGCAACACCAGGATGATGAGGGCGGCCATGCTCACGGAATCGAACAGCAGGAACAGCAGGAAGAAAATGGCCGCGATGGTCACCGGAATGATGACCATGAGACGGGCCATGGCCCGGTTCATGTTTTCGAACTGGCCGCCCCAGTCCAGCGTGTAGCCCTGGGGCAACTTGATCTGGCGGGCAATGCGGTCCTGCGCCTCTTTCACGAATCCGGCCAGGTCACGTCCCGTGACGTTGACACCCACCACCAGGCGCCGTTTGCCCGATTCCCGCGAAATCTGGGACGGACCGTCCACCACCCGGATGTCGGCGATTTCCTTCAGGGGAACCAGGGCCCCGTTGGGAGCCGTGAGGGTGATGCTGCTGAAGGCGGACACGCTGTCGCGCTGGTTCGCCGGGTAACGCAATGCCAGGGGAAAACGCTTTTCCCCTTCATAAATGGTGGTGGCCACCTTGCCCGTGCCTGCAATTTCGATCACGTCATTCACGTCTTCCACGTTAAGGCCATAGCGCGCAATGGCTTCGCGATCAATATTGAAGGTAAGGTAGTTCTGCCCCGTCGCCTGTTCGATGCGCAAGTCCGTGGCCCCGGGAATCTCCCCGATCACCCGGCCAATCTGGTCGCCCAGGCTGCGCAACTGGCGCAGGTCATCGCCGAAAATCTTGATGGCCACCTGGGAACGGACGCCCGAAACCATTTCATCCACGCGCGCCGCAATGGGCTGGGAAATGGCCGACTCCACGCCGGGCAAGGTTTTCAGGATGTCGCGAATGCGGTCGGCGATGGCATCCTGTGACAGCTTTCGTTCACCTGCCGGTTTGAGGGTGACAATGGGGTCCGACTCATTGGGCTGGCCGGGGTCCGCCGCCGACGCGCCGCGTCCCAGGCGCGAAACTGCCATCTCCACGCCGGGAATCTGGGCGATGCGCTTGAGCGCGGAAAATTCCATATTCACCGACTCGTCGAGTGAAATATTGGCAGCGCGAGTGATCACCGGAGTGATCGCGCCTTCCTTCATGACCGGTATGAACGATTTTCCAAGAAAGTTGAAGGCCACAACACTCGCCAACAAGGCGACCAGGGCATACGTCACCATCTGGCGCGGATGGGCCAGCGCCCACTGAAGGCTCCCCTCATAGGGTTTTCGCAGGCGGGCCACGAGGCGCGTATCGTGCTCGGCTCCTCCCTTGAGAATGTAGGAACAGAGCGCCGGAGACAGCGTGAAAGACAACAGCAGCGAAATCGTGAGGGCGATGCCGATGGTGACCGCAAGCGGCCCGAACATTTTTCCTTCCATGCCTTGGAGCGAAAGCAGCGGCATGAACACGAGGATGATGATGCCCACCCCGAACAGCACCGGAGTGGACACTTCCTGGGCCGATTCCAGGATGATCCGGATTTTTGGCACGCCCTCCTGCAGTCGCCGCCCCAGATGGGCGAAGGTGTTTTCCACCACCACCACGGAACCGTCCACCATGATGCCAATGGCAATGGCAAGCCCACCCAGTGACATGAGGTTGGCACTCATGCCGTAATGGTTCATGACCACAAAAGTGAGCAGTGGCGTCAGCACCAGCGTCGCCGTCACGATGACGGCCGAGCGCGCATCGCCCAGGAACAGGTAGAGCACGGCGATCACCAGGACAACCCCTTCCATCAGCACCTTGGCCACATTGAACAGTGCCGCCTCCACCAGATCGGTGCGGTCATAGAACGGCACAATCTGAAGCCCGTCCGGCAACAGGTGTCGGCTGTTGATGTCGGCCACTTTTTCCTTGATGCGCTGGACGACGTCACGCGCGTTGCCGCCACGCTGCATCTGGATGATGCCGGCCACCGATTCAGTGACGCCGTTTTTGACCACAGCCCCCTGCCTGACTTCAGTGCCCACGGTGACTTCGGCCACGTCATGAACGAACACCGGCACCCCGCCCACCTCCTTGAGGACAATATTGCGGATGTCGTCTTCATTGTTGATAAGCCCGAGCCCTCGGATCAGGTACCGCTCGGCATACACCGGCAACTGTCCGCCACCGGAATTGGCGTTGTTGCGCGCAAGCGCCCGATAGACATCCTGCAGGCTGATGCGGTAATGGCGCAGCAGCCCGGGGGAAACGAGCACCTGGTATTCGCGGGCATAGCCGCCCATGGTGTTGATTTCAGCCACGCCCGGAATGTTGCGCAGCATGGGGCGCAGCACCCAGTCCTGCATGGTGCGGTGCTCGGTCAGCTCCTCCGGGGTCAGCGGACGGTTGCCATCCGAAGGGTGTTCGAGGGTGTATTGGTACACTTCACCCAGCCCCGTGGTTACCGGTCCGAGCACGGGAGTGATGCCCGGCGGCATCTGCCCCATCACTTCGATGAGCCGCTCCAGAATCACCTGCCGTGCGAAATACACGTCCGTGTCGTCCGTGAAAACCAGCGTGATCACGGCGATGCCGTTGCGGTTGAGGGAACGCATTTCCGTGAGTCCCGGCAGCCCGGTCATGGCCATTTCGATGGGGACGGTGACAAAGCGCTCCACCTCTTCCGGAGAGCGTCCCGGCGCTTCCGCAGCCACCTGGACCTGGACGTTGGTCACGTCGGGAAAGGCATCCACCGCCAGACCCTTGACGGCAAACAGGCCCGTTGCCAGCAACACGGCTGCCAGCACCAGCACCACCACCCGATGGCGCAGCGCGGCTTCAAGGAGCGGCCGAATCACCTCTCCCCCTCAGCCGCCGCCCAGGCGCTTTTTGCGTTCATTGTTGAGGTGGAAAGCCTGGTCCGCGGCAATGGGCGTCCCCGCCTTGAGTCCTGACAGCACCGGCAACACCCCGCCGCTTTCCGGCCCCAGCCGCACGGGCATCAGACGGAAACGGGTGGGTGACTCGGAGACGAACACGTAGTCGGCATTCTCCTCATGCACCACGGCACTGGCCGGCACCACCGGCGTGTCCACCGTTTTTCCGGCAATCAGCATGGTGGCCAGCATTCCGGGCTTGAGCTGACGCTCCGGATTGGGAATGGACGTGCGTGCAGGCACCGTGCGACTGTCCGGACTCACCATTTCACCCACATAGATCAGCTTGCCTTCCAGATGTGCGTCGCGCAGCGCCGGTATTTCGATCTGCATTTTCTGTCCCAAGGCAAGCAAGCCTGCGTCGCGCTCGGGCACGAGTGCCGTCACCCAGACTTCCGACAGGTCTGCCACGGTGAACAACACTTCCGCCGGCTGTACCACCTGCCCCTGCACGATGTGGCGCTCCACCACCACACCCGGAACGCTCGCCACCACGGATGACAGCGTGTTCACCTTGCCGTCCTCGCCCAGGGTTTCGATCTGGGCAGCGGTCATGCCCAGCACCTGCAGCTGTTCTGACATGGCACGGCGTTCCGCCCGCGCCGTGGCCGCTTCGCTCTGCCGCCGCTGCAGTTCGGCCTTGGCGATCACGTCTTCCCTATACAACAGCTGGGCCCGTTCGTAGGCATTGCGGGCCAGCTCGTCAGCCGCACGCGCCTTGAGATAGGCCAGCTGTGACTGGCCCAGTTCGGCGGAATTGATGCGCGCCAGCAGCTCACCCCGTTTCACGGTCTGGCCGGGCACGGCCACGATGTCCGTCACGCGGCCCGTGACGCTGGCCCCGATGCGCGACACGTGTTGCTCGTCGAAATCCACCTTGCCGGTCACGCGCAAGGTTTCCGAATAGGGGGAGACCATCACCGGCGCCACCTGGATTTTCCAGTCACGGGCCAAGGCTTCCGAACCCACAGCCGACAAATCCACCACATCCGGATCGAGTGCCGGCGCCGAAACCTCGGGATGACGGCCGCCCTGCCCAGTCAGGTAAAACCACAGGCCGGCCGCTGCCAGCAAGGCAACCGGGGCACCGTAACGCACCCAGCGGGGCCCGTGCTGCCAGGCCGATTTGAAGGAATCGAGAGGGTTGCTCATGGTTTGCTTGATGCAGAAGTGGAAACAGGTTGAGCCCGGATGCGGTCGATTTCAACAGCCACGGCCGCAAGGTCGTAGCGTGCCGTGATCAGTTCGTTGCGCGCCGCACGGTAGGTGCGCTGGGCATTGAGCCACTCCAGGATGCCGCGTTCACCGTAGCGGTATGCCGCTTCGGCAATTTTCTGGGCAGCGGCGGCCTGGGCCAGCAATTCATTCTCGAGCATGGACACCTGGCTGCTTGCAATCTGGAAACGCCCGTAAGCGGCCGCAAGCGATTCGCTGAGCGAAAGACGCTGGGAATCCAGCAGGTTTCGGGTGCGCGACAATTCTGCCTGGGCCTGCATCACCTGGCCGGAGCGCCGGTCCCAGATGGGAATGGTGACTGCCATGCCCACCCGTGAAGACGACAGGGTGGGATCCACGTCACGTTGTGCCAGCAGCGAAATCTTTGGCAGGCGCTGCGCTTTTTCCAAATCCACACGCGATTCGGCAGCACGGCCTTCGGCTTCCGTCCGCTGCAAATCCGGATTGCGGGCCTGCAGTTCCTCCTGCAAGGTGGCCAGCGGCGGCATGGAAACAGCGCTTGGCAATTCGCCTGCGGCCTGAGCGTCTTCCGGAATGGGTTTTCCCACCGCCTGGCGCAGGCTGATGCGCGCCTGCTGAACGCGCAGGGCAGCCATGTCACGGTTCTTGCGGGCGTTGAGCAGCTCCGTTTCGGCCGTGATCAGGTCAAACCTGGGGGATTCTCCGGTGCCGTAGCGCAGCGCAATGTTGTCGCGGATCTGCTGCGTGAGCTGCAAGTCTTCCTTTGCGGCTGTGGCTTCCGCCTGGCGCCGCAGGAGATCGTAATAGGCCAGCTTGATGGCAGCAGCCGCATCGTTCTCGAAGGACTGGCGGGCCGCGTCGGCCGCGCTCAGCGAAGCATCGGCGGCTTCGATGCGCGTGGTACGCACCATGGGGTATTCCAGCGGCTGATTGAGCGCAAGCGTATAAACAGCACCGGAATGGGGATCCGGAACTTCCCGCTCCTGGCCATGCCCGCTCTGGCCGCTGATTTCAGGATTGGGAAACGCCCGTGCGGTCTCCGCCATGCCACGGGCGGCAGTCACCTGGTCGCGCGCCGCAAGCACCGCGGGATTGGCGCTGAGCCCCAGGCGCAGCAGATCATCCAGCGTCAGCATGGACCCTGCCCTGGCTGAAAACAACGTGACCGCAAGAAAACAAGCCAGCAGAAGCCGAGGCAACCCACCACCGGAATAACGTAACCCCATCGTCAGGACAGTTTTTGACCCAGTCATTTGTTGTTCATGTTATGGAATGACGATTAAGGCATGCTTAAACCCGTTGCATCCTGTTTCCATTGTCCCCCTTTTTGCTGCGTTTTGCAGGGCACACCCCCCTGCCGGTGGCCCGCAGCAACGCCCGGCGCGCTCTGCTACACTGGAAATGCGGGGTGGTCGTATTCCCCACCCTCGCTCATTCCCGGGAGGACAATCATGATCCACCAGCCCATCGACGTTTCCACCCGCATCAGCCCGGAACTGTCAGACATCATCGAACACCTGAGCAACGACATGGACACCGACGAGCCCCTTACCCTCTCGACGGTGCGCGGCATCGTGGCAGACATGCTGCCCGCGGCTTTCAACGAGGCGGAAGCCCTGCACCGCTTCGACCTGGATGAATCCCTCCTCGACGAACTCGATGCCCTGATCGAGGAATACGGTGAACACGCCTCCGCCATCGAATTCGTCCAGCATGAAGCCAGTGAAGCCCTTTCCCGCGTGATCGAAACCGTGGCCGGAGACGACCGCTTCGCCGAGGTGCCCCTCACGCTGGCCGCCGTGCGAGAGGCCATCGAAGCCGGCGTCGCCTCCGAACTGGCCGGCGCAGGCGCCCTGGAAGAGGATGAGGAAGCGACCCTGCTGGATGAACTGGACGGGCTGATCGAACGTTACGGCGAGCTTGCACTGGCCGAAAATTTCATTCGCTTCGAGTAGGGCCCTGACCCGTTTTTTTCCGCAAGTAATCCGCCACATCGTCGAGCGTGACAAGGCGGGCGTAATCGGACTCGGGAATATCCACCTGGAATGCGCGATGCAATCCGATCAGGAAATTGAGCCAATCCATGGAATCCAGATCAACCTGACGCCGCAGCGGCTCATCCGGCACCAGATCTTCCCCCTCCACTTCCGGTGCTATGGCCTGCAAAACCGCAATGACCTGGGCATGGAGGGGATCGGTTTTCATGGGAACTCCTGATTACAGGGTTTCGGGATGCTGCAACCGCTCGCGCACCTCATTGAGGAACAATGCGCCGCGATGGCCATCGGATACGCGATGGTCGGCTGACAGGGTGGCCTGCATCACCGGCACGGCCCGCACGCCTCCCTCTTCTGCCCATGGCCGGAGCGACACCCGGCCCAGCCCCACCAGGGCCACCTGGGGCGGATAGATCACGCCAAAAACCGATTCCACCCCCTGGTCCCCCAGGTTGGTCACCGTCACGGTGGCGTCTGCCAGTTCCGAGCTGCGCAGCGAGGCGCTGCGCGCCCGCTGTACCAGGTCGGAGAGTTCCTGCATGATCACCGCCAGGGGTTTGTCGGCCGCATCGTGCAGGGCCGGCGCCACCAGCCCTCCCTGGCGCAAGGCAATCGCCACCCCCACGTGAATGCCCTTTCCGGCTTCGAATGCCCCGTTACGATAGAAGCCGTTGAGTTCGGGAAATTTTCGCAATGCAAGCGCCACCGCCTTGATCGGCAACACCGCCATGAGGAGCCGCTCGGGCAGAGGCCGTCCGGCATTGAACGCTTCCAGCCACTCCTGCGCACGCCGCATGGGTACGGATTCACCCAGGTAGTAATGGGGTATCTCCCGCTTGGAGCGGCTCATGGCGGCCCCGATGACTGCCCGCATGTCCGTCACCTTCCCGGCTCCTGTCACGACCGGGACGGATGCCGCCGTGGCTGCCGGTGCAGCAGCAGCCGCCGCCCGTTCCACGTCTTCCAGCGTAACCGCCCCTTCAGGGCCGCTTCCCGCGATGGATTCCAGGGCGATGCCCAGGGTGGCAGCTCGTTGCCGGGCGGCCGGCGAAACACGGCGGCGCACTGCAGGCAGCTCGCCGGGTGCCAGCAACCTGGCCATGGGCGTCCCTACCGGAACAGTCTCGCCAGGACGCACCAGAAGTTGGGCTACCGTGCCGTCCTGCCAGATTTCAACATCCACGGCGGCTTTCGAGGTGTCCACGAGCGCCACCACCTGGCCACGCCGGACGGTATCGCCTGGCTTCACTTTCCATTCCAGGAGCTTGCCTTCGGTCATGTCGGCGCCCAGGGCCGGCAACGTGAAATCGATCATGTTTTCCCCAGCAACGCCCTGGCTGCCGCCACGATCTTTCCAGGCTGCGGCAGTGCTGCCTCTTCCAGGGGAAGCGCGTAGGGCATGGGCACTTCTTCGCTGCAAACCCGCTCCACTGGCGCGTCCAGGTCGTAAAAGGCCCCTTCCATCAGGCGCGCGACGATTT
>JAJZPY010000023.1 GCA_021811005.1 Pseudomonadota bacterium | reverse complement strand
GCGAAATCGTCGTCAATGCGGAAGACCTGGACTACGAAGACCTGATCACCCCGGAAGAAATGGTGGTGACCCTGTCCCATGGGGGCTACATCAAGTCCCAGCCCGTGGGCGACTATCGCGCCCAGCGTCGCGGCGGACGCGGCAAGCAGGCGGCCGCCACCAAGGAAGACGATTTCATCGAGCAGCTGTTCGTGGCCAACACCCACGACCACATCCTGTGCTTCTCGAGCCTGGGCCGGGTGTACTGGCTGCGCGTGTTCAACGTGCCGGCCGGCAATCGCACCAGCCGCGGCAAGCCCATCATCAACCTGCTGCCGCTGGAAGAAGGCGAGAAAATCAACGCCATCCTGCCGGTCAAGGAATTCGACGACCAGCATTACGTGTTCATGGCCACGTCCCTGGGCACGGTCAAGAAAACCCCGCTCACGGATTTCTCCCGTCCGCGCGCGGCCGGCATCATCGCCGTGGACCTGGATCCGGGCGACTACCTGGTGGGGGTGGCCATCACCGACGGCCAGCATGACGTGATGCTGTTCTCCGACGAAGGCAAGGCCATCCGCTTCGCGGAAGACGACGTGCGTCCCATGGGTCGCACGGCACGCGGCGTGCGCGGCATGCGCCTGCCCGAAGGCCAGCGCGTGATCGCCATGCTGGTGGCGGAAAACGAATCGCAGTCGGTGCTGACGGCCACTGAAAACGGCTACGGCAAGCGCACCTCCATCACCGAATACACGCGCCATGGGCGGGGCGGGCAGGGCATCATCGCCATCCAGACCAGCGCGCGCAACGGCCGCGTGGTGAGCGCCGCCCTGGTCAACGCCGACGACGAGCTCATGCTCATCACCACGGGCGGCGTGCTGATCCGCACCCGGGTCCAGGAAATCCGCGAAATGAGCCGCGCCACCCAGGGGGTCACGCTGATCGCCCTGGACGAAGGGGAAAAGCTGGTGTCCTTAAGCCGCATCGACGAATCGGAGTCCGACGCCGAAACCGAATCCGAATCCGAACCCCAGGACGCTTAAAGGCTTTTCCATGCGATCGTTCAATTTTTCGGCGGGGCCCGCGACGCTCCCTTCGGAAGTCATTTACCAGGTGCAGCAGGAACTGCCGGACTGGCGCGGCACCGGCATGTCGGTGATGGAGCTGAGCCACCGCAGCCCCGAATTCGGCGGCATCCTGTCCCAGGCCGAAGTGGATCTGCGCGAACTGCTGTCTGTTCCCGACCACTACCGCATCGTGTTCTGCCAGGAAGGGGCCAGCGCCCACTGGGACATGATTCCCCTCAACCTGCTGCAGGGCAACACGCGCGCCGATTACATCGAAACCGGCTACTGGTCCTATCGCGCCATCGAGGAAGGGCGTCGCTACTGCAACGTCAACATCGCGGCTTCCAACCGCATCGACCGTTTCTGCGCGATTCCCGAACAGTCGGAATGGCGGCTCGATCCCAAGGCCGCCTACGTGCACTACTGTTCCAACGAAACCATCGACGGGCTTGAGTTCTTCTGGATTCCCGACACCGGGTCGGTGCCGCTGGTGGTGGACATGTCGTCGCACTTCCTGTCGCGCCCCATGGACGTGTCCCGCTTCGGGCTCATTTATGCGGGCGCGCAGAAAAACATCGGCCCGGCCGGACTCAGCATCGCCATCATCCGAGACGACCTCCTGAAGCCGTCGGCGCCGGGCACGCCGTTCCTCATGGACTACCACAGCCAGGCGCATGCCCATTCCATGCTCAACACGCCGCCCACCTTCACCATCTGGGTGGCGGGGCTGGTGTTTCAGTGGATCAAGCGCCAGGGAGGGCTGGCCGTCATGGAACAGCGCAACGCGGACAAGGCGGCATTGCTGTACGATTTCCTGGACCACAGCGCGTTTTACCGCAGCCAGGTCAAGCGCGAGGACCGCTCGCGCATGAACGTGCCGTTCCACCTGCGCGAACCGGCGCTGGACGAAGTGTTTCTCAAGGAAGCCGACCAGCACGGACTGCACCAGCTGCGCGGGCACCGGGTGGTAGGCGGGATGCGTGCATCCATCTACAATGCAATGCCTGTGGAAGGCGTGAAAGCGCTGGTGACCTTCATGGCTGATTTCGAGCGCCGCTATGGCTGACGACCAGAAACCGGAAAAGACGCTGCAATCGCTGCGCCAGGAGATCGACCGCATCGATCGGGAAGTCCTGCGCCTGATCAACGAACGCGCGCGCGCGGCCGGAGACATCGGCCGCCTCAAGACCGGCGTCCTGTACCGGCCGGAACGCGAAGCGCAGGTGTTGCGCGGCGTGCGCGAAAACAACCCCGGCCCCCTGTCCGGCGACACGGTCGCCTTCCTGTTCCGGGAAATCATGTCCGCCTGCCTGGCTTTCGAGCGCCCCGTCACCGCAGCCTGCCTGGGTCCTTCGGGCACCTATTCGGAAGCCGCGGCCGTGCGCCACTTCGGCCATGCGGCCAACACCCTGGGCTGCGCCACCCTGGAAGACGTGTTCCGCGCAGCGGAAACCGGCAAGGCGGATTTTGCCGTGGTGCCGGTGGAAAACTCCACGGAAGGGGCGGTGGGCCGCACGCTCGACCTCATGATCGAATCGCCGCTCAAGGTGTGCGGCGAAATCCAGCTGCGCGTCCGGCACCAGTTGCTGGTGCCGCCGGGGATTGCCGAACTGAAGCAGGTGCGCCGCGTGTATTCCCACAGCCAGTCCCTCGGGCAGTGCCAGCACTGGCTCAACGCCAACCTGCCGCAGGCGGAACGCCTGGCGGTGGCGAGCAACGCCGAAGCGGCGCGCTTGGCGGCGGAAACGGACGACGCGGCCGCCATCGCGGGCGAACTGGCGGGCGAACGCTACGGCCTGAACGTGCTTGCCGCCCACATCGAAGACGAAGCGTCCAACACCACCCGTTTCCTGGTGCTGGGCCCGGAAATTCCCGGCCCCTCGGGGCGCGACAAGACGTCGCTCGTCCTGGCCACGCGCAACCGTCCCGGTGCCATCCATGAACTACTGACCCCGCTGGCGCGGCATGGCGTGAGCATGACGCGCCTGGAGTCGCGCCCGTCGCGCACGGCGCTGTGGGAATACGTGTTTTTCGTGGACGTGGAAGGCCACTGCAGCGAAGCCGCCGTGGCCGCGGCCATCGGCGAAATCGAGGAAAAAGCCTCCTTCTGCAAGGTGCTGGGGTGCTACCCGGCAGCCGCCCTATGACCGATTTGTGCGAACAGGTCCCCGCTCATATCCGGGGCATTGCGCCGTACCAGCCGGGCAAGCCCATTTCCGAACTGGAACGGGAGCTCGGACTCACACGCATCATCAAGCTCGCTTCCAACGAAAACCCGCTCGGGCCCAGCCCCAAGGCGCTGGAAGCCATCCGTGCGGCGCTGCCGGAGCTGGCCCTGTACCCGGATGGCAACGGTTTCGAACTCAAGACGGCCCTGGCCCAGCGTTTTGCCCTCACGCGCGAACACGTGGTGCTGGGCAACGGTTCCAACGACGTGCTGGAACTGGCCGCCCGCACCTTCCTGGGGCCGGGCACCTCCGCCATCTATTCCGCACACGCCTTCGCGGTTTATCCGCTGGTGACGCAGGCCGTGGGCGCCACCGGCATCGAAGTGCCGGCGCGCGATTTTGCCCACGACCTGGATGCGATGGTCGCGGCCGTTCGCCCCGACACCCGCATCCTGTTCGTGGCCAACCCCAACAATCCCACCGGCAGCCTGATTGCCGGTCCGGTGCTGCGCGCGGCCCTGGAACGCGTGCCGTCCCAGGTGCTGATCGTGCTGGACGAGGCCTACACCGAATACCTGGAGCCGACCCAGCGCTACGATGCCGTGTCCTGGCTTCATCATCTGCCCAACCTGCTCATTTCCCGCACCTTTTCCAAAGCCTACGGGCTGGCAGGCCTGCGCGTGGGTTTCGGACTGGCCCGCCCGGCCGTGATCGACCTCATGAACCGCGTGCGCCAGCCCTTCAATGTGAGTTCGCTGGCGCTGGTGGCCGCGCGCGCCGCCCTGGATGACCTGGAGTTTCTCGAACGCACCCGGACCCTCAACAGCGCGGGTCTCGCGCAACTGGCTGAAGGCTTCCGGCGCCTGGGCCTGCCGTTCATTCCGTCCCATGGCAACTTCCTGTCGGTGGAAGTGGGCGAGAGCGCCCGCGTGTACCAGTCGCTGCTGCACCAGGGCATCATCGTGCGCCCGGTGGCCGGTTACCGCATGCCGCGCCACCTGCGCATTTCGGTGGGGCTGCCCGAAGAAAACGCCGCCTGCCTGGCCGCCCTCGAGCGCGCCCTGCGCGAGGCCGCCTAGGCCATGTCCGGGCTGTCGCCCCAGCCGCCGCGCTGCCTGGCCGTCATCGGCGTGGGGCTCATCGGCGGCTCCTTTGCGCTGGCCCTGCGCGAAGCGGTGGGCGAGCTGCGCATCGTGGGGTACGACCGCGACGAAGTGAACCTGGCCGCCGCGCGCCATCTGGGCGTGGTGGATGTGGCCGCCCACGACGTCGGCGCCGCCGTGCGCGACGCCGACCTGGTGCTGGTGGCGGTGCCGGTGGGGCAAGTGGGGTCCGTCCTGGAAGACGTGGCCCCCGCCCTGAGTCCCACGGCCATCGTCACGGACGTGGGCAGCACCAAAACTTCCGTGGTGCAAGCCGCACGTGCCGCCCTGGGGCCGGCCTTCGAACGTTTCGTCCCGGGCCATCCCATTGCCGGCGCCGAGCACAGCGGCGTGCGTGCCGCGCGCGCCGACCTGTTCGAGGACCGGGCCGTGGTGCTCACGCCCGTGGAAGACACGGACGAACTGCCGCGCGACATCATGCGCAAGTGCTGGGAAGCCTGCGGCGCGCGCGTGGAGGAAATGTCCGTGGCGCGCCACGACGCCATATTCGGCGTGGTCAGCCACCTGCCGCACCTGCTGAGCTTCGCGCTGGTGTACGACATCGCCTCGCGCGTGGACGCCGACACTTTTTTCCGTTTTGCCGCGAGCGGATTCCGCGACTTCACGCGCATCGCCGCCAGCAGCCCGGAAATGTGGCGCGACATCAGCCTGGCCAACCGCGACGTGCTGCTGCTTGAAATTGCCCGCTACCGCGAACAGCTGGACCGCCTGTCCGACCTGCTGGCCCAGGAGGACGGGCGCGCCCTGGAAGCTTTTTTCCGTCTGGCCCGGGAAGCGCGACGCAACTGGAACGAAAACTCCTGAGTGAATCCATGACCGACACCTACCACGTGCGCCCCGGCGGGGCGCTTCGGGGATCCCTGCGGGTTCCCGGCGACAAGTCCATTTCCCATCGCGCCATCATGCTGGGCGCCATCGCCCAGGGCGTGACGGAAGTCACCGGATTCCTGGAAGGGGAGGACGCGCTCGCCACCATGAACGCGTTTCGCGCCATGGGCGTGCGCATCGAAGGCCCCGACCAGGGCCGGGTGACCGTGCACGGCGTGGGCAAGCATGGCCTCAAGGCGCCCGGCCGGCCGCTCGATTGCGGCAATTCCGGCACCTCCATGCGCCTGCTGGCCGGCCTGCTGTCGGGCCAGGGTTTTGCTGCCACGCTCACCGGCGATGACAGCCTGCGCCGCCGTCCCATGGGGCGCGTGGCCCAGCCGCTGTCCCTGATGGGCGCGCGCATCGAAACCGAGGCGGGCGGACTGCCGCCGGTGCGCATCCTGCCGGCGCCGCCGCTGCACGGCATCCATTACGACCTGCCGGTGGCCAGCGCCCAGGTGAAATCCGCCATCCTGCTGGCAGGCCTGTATGCCGTGGGCGAAACTTCGGTCACCGAACCGGAACCCACGCGCGACCATACGGAACGCATGCTGACCGCCTTCGGCTACGCCGTGACGCGTGAGGGCGCCACCGCACGCCTGCGCGGCCAGGGCGAACTCAAGGCCACGCCCATCGACGTGCCGGCGGACATTTCTTCCGCGGCGTTTTTCATGGTGGGGGCGTCCATCGCGCCCGGCTCGGACATCACCCTGACGGGCGTGGGCATCAACCCCACGCGCACCGGCATCATCGACATCCTCAAGCTCATGGGGGCCGACCTCACGCTGCAAAACCAGCGCCTGGCGGGCGGTGAACCGGTGGCCGACATTCGCGTGCGCCACGCGCCGCTGCGCGGCATCGCGGTGCCGGAATCGTTGGTGGCACTGGCCATCGACGAGTTTCCCGCCCTTTTCGTGGCCGCCGCCAATGCCGAAGGGGAGACCGTGGTGACGGGCGCCGAAGAGCTGCGCGTGAAGGAAAGCGACCGCATCCAGGTCATGGCCGACGGCCTGCAGGCGCTCGGCATCGCCGCGCAGCCCACGCCGGACGGCATGGTGATCCAGGGCGGAAAGCCCTATGGCGGCGGCGTCATCGACAGCCGCGGCGACCACCGCATCGCCATGAGCTTTGCCATGGCGGCATTGCGCGCCGGGGCGCCCCTCACCATCCGCGATTGCGCCAACGTGGCCACTTCTTTTCCCGGTTTTGCCACCCTGGCCGCCCAGGCGGGCCTGGGACTCGACGGCGCATGATTCCGGTCATCGCCATCGACGGTCCTTCGGCTTCCGGCAAGGGGACCGTGGCTGAACGGGTGGCACGCGTGCTGGGTTTTCATTACCTGGACAGCGGGGCCCTCTATCGCGTCACCGCGCTCGCGGCGCGCCGCGCCGGCCTGGCGCCGGACGCCGCCGGCCCCTTGGGCGAACTGGCCGCGCAGCTCCCGGTCCGTTTTGAAGGCGGCGATATTTATCTTTCTGAACAAGTGGTTACGGACGACATTCGGACCGAGGACTGCAGCCGTGAGGCGTCGCTGGTGGCGGCCGTGCCGGAAGTCCGGGCCGGTTTGCTGGTGCGCCAGCGGGCTTTCCGCCAGGCGCCCGGGCTGGTGGCGGACGGGCGCGACATGGGTTCGGTGGTGTTCCCGGACGCCGCGCTCAAGGTGTTTTTGACGGCGAGTGCCGCCGTGCGTGCGGAGCGGCGTTATAACCAGTTGATGAATAAGGGAATACCTGCTAACATGCAGGTCCTTTTGCGGGACATCGAAGCGCGCGATGCCAGGGATGCGTCCCGGGCCGTGGCGCCGTTGCAGCAGGGAAATGCCTTGTTGCTGGATACCACGCACCTCACCATCGAACAAGCGGTGGACCAGGTGCTCTCCTGGTATGCGGCGGCCAGGCCTCCTGCGTCCTGAAAGCCGGTTGACCGGATGGCCGTCTGCCCTGCGCGATTCAGGGCCTGACATGAAAAAAGCCGCCGGCGCCTCTTTTGCCAACTGACCCCGCAGCGCGGCGGGCGAATGAACTGAAATGAAGGTGTCAACATGAGCACAGCACAGCAATCCGTGGTATCCACTGAAAGTTTCGCCAGCCTGTTCGAGGAAAGCCTGTCGCATCAGGAAATGCGTTCGGGTGAAGTCATTACGGCCGAAGTGGTCGCAATCGACGCCAACACGGTGGTGGTGAACGCAGGCCTCAAATCCGAGAGCCTGATCCCCATTGAAGAATTCAAGAACGATCGCGGCGAACTGGAAGTCCAGGTGGGCGACTTCGTCAAGGTCGCGATCGACGCCCTGGAAGACGGTTACGGCTCCACCCGCCTGTCGCGCGAAAAAGCGAAGCGGCTGGCGGCCTGGCTGGACCTGGACGACGCGCTCGCCAAGGGCAGCCTGGTGCAGGGCATGGTCACGGGCAAGGTGAAAGGCGGCCTGACCGTCATGGTGAACGGCATCCGTGCCTTCCTGCCCGGCTCGCTGGTGGACGTGCGTCCGGTCAAGGACACCACGCCCTTTGAAGGCAAGGAAATGGAATTCAAGGTCATCAAGCTCGATCGCAAGCGCAACAACGTGGTGGTGTCCCGCCGCGCCGTGCTGGAAGCGACCCAGGGCGCCGACCGCCAGAGCCTGCTGGAAAACCTGAAGGAAGGTGCCGTGGTGAAAGGCATCGTCAAGAACATCACCGACTACGGCGCGTTCGTGGACCTGGGCGGCATCGATGGCCTGCTGCACATCACCGACCTGGCCTGGCGCCGCGTCAAGCATCCTTCCGAAGTGCTCAACGTGGGCGACGAAGTGGAAGCCAAGGTGCTCAAGTTCGACCAGGAAAAGAACCGCGTGTCGCTCGGCCTCAAGCAGCTGGGCGAAGACCCGTGGGTGGGCCTGGCGCGCCGCTATCCCGAGCGCACCCGCCTGTTCGGCAAGGTCACCAACCTGACCGACTACGGCGCGTTCGTGGAAATCGAGCAGGGCATCGAAGGCCTGGTGCACGTGTCGGAAATGGACTGGACCAACAAGAACGTCCATCCTTCCAAGGTGGTCCAGCTGGGCGACGAAGTGGAAGTGATGATCCTGGAAATCGACGAAGAGCGTCGCCGGATATCGCTGGGCATGAAGCAGTGCCGCGCCAACCCGTGGGAAGAGTTCTCCATGAACTACCACAAGAACGACCGCGTGCGCGGCCAGATCAAGTCCATCACCGACTTTGGCGTCTTCATCGGACTGCCGGGCGGCATCGACGGCCTGGTGCACCTGTCCGACCTGTCCTGGAACCAGCCGGGCGAAGAGGCGGTTCACAACTACAAGAAGGGCGACGAAGTGGAAGCCATGGTGCTGTCCATCGACGTGGAGCGGGAACGCATTTCGCTGGGCATCAAGCAGCTTTCCGGCGACCCCTTCACCAACTTCACGGCCAGCCATGACAAGGGTTCGCTCGTCAAAGGCACGGTCAAGTCCGTGGATGCCAAGGGCGCCGTCATCGACCTGGGTGACGACATCGAAGGCTACCTGCGCGCTTCCGAAGTGTCGCGCGACCGCGTGGAAGACCTGCGTTCGCAAATGAACGAAGGGGATGCCGTGGAAGCGGTGGTGCTCAACATCGACCGCAAGAACCGCACCATCAACCTGTCCATCAAGGCCCGCGACGCAGTGGAAGAAAACGCCGCCATGCAGCGGGTGGCCGCGGAAGCTCCGGCCAACGCCGGCACCACCAGCCTGGGCGCCTTGCTCAAGGCCAAGCTGGGTCAACCCGGCTCCGGTGGTCAGGGCTAAGGGAGAGAGACCAAAGGGGGAACCATGACCAAGTCCGAGCTCATCAGTTTGCTGTCGGGCCGCTACACGCAGCTCGTCGCCAAGGACACGGAACTCGCCGTGAAAACCATTCTGGACGCCATGAGCCACAGCCTGGTGTCCGGGGAACGCATCGAGATCCGCGGTTTTGGCAGCTTTGGACTGAATCATCGTCCCCCACGCCTGGGGCGCAATCCCAAAACCGGCGAGAAAGTGCGCGTGCCCGAAAAGTACGTGCCGCATTTCAAGGCCGGCAAGGAATTGCGCGACCGGGTGGACTTTCCCAAGAACGCAGCGCCGGAAACACCCTCGGATCGCTGAAAACCGGCGGGCACTTCCAGTGTCCGCCGTTTTACCAAGGATGATCGGATGGTTTACCTCAAGTGGCTGGTGCGCATCGTCATTTTCGTGCTTCTGCTGGGCTTTGCCGTCAAGAACCTGGAGCCCGTCACGCTCAACTATTTCCTGGGTTACCAGTGGCAGGAGCCGCTGGTGGTGATCCTGCTGGCTTTCACCCTGCTGGGCGTCGTCGTCGGCCTGTTGGCCTCCATGAGCACGCTGTTCCGCCAGCGGCGCGAAATCCAGGCCCTGCGCCGCGAACTGCGGCGCCTGGACAAAAGCGCGTCGGAAGCCCAAGCCGTTTCCCCCATTGCTGACACCGCCACTGCCGGCCATGTGGACGCGGTGTAGCCCCTCCCGCTCATGGAATAACCCGTTTTGAAACCCATGGATTTTCAGTCTTACTGGTTGCTCGCGCTGCCCGTCTTTTTCGGACTGGGCTGGCTTGCCGCCCGTGTCGACATCCGTCACCTGCTGATGGAATCGCGCACCTTGCCCGCTTCCTATTTCAAGGGCCTCAATTTCCTGCTCAACGAGCAGCCCGACAAGGCCATTGAAGCCTTCATCGAAGTGGCGCGCGCCGAACAGCAGACCATCGAACTGCATTTCGCGCTGGGCAGCCTGTTCCGCCGTCGCGGCGAAGTGGACCGTGCCACCCGCATGCACCAGACCCTGGTGGAACGCACTGACCTGAGCGCCGAACAGCGCACGGCCGCCCTCTACGAACTGGCCCAGGACTATCTCAAGGCGGGGCTGCTGGATCGCGCCGAAGTGCTGTTCCAGGACCTGCGCAAGACGGATTATTCGGAACCCGCCCTGCGCCACCTGCTCGACATTTACGTGACCGAAAAGGACTGGCCAAAAGCCATCGGTGCCGCCGAAGACCTGGAAAAGGCCACCGGCGACAGCCTGCGCAGCGACATCGCCAACTTCCACTGCGAACTGGCCGCGCGCGAATACAGCCATTCGCGCCTGGAAGAGGCGCGCGCCCAGATCACTGCCGCCCTCGAAGCCCATCGCAAGTGCGTGCGCGCCAACGTCATGCTGGGGGGCTGGGCCCAGCGGGAAGGGCAGCACGAAGAAGCCGTGGCCATCTGGAAACGCATTGAAAGCCAGGCGCCCGAATACCTGTTCCTGATCGCCCAGCCCCTGATCGATTCCATGCGCGTGCTGGGACGCACGCCCGAGGCGCTCACCCTCTTGCGCGGCTGGCTGCAGCGCTACCCGGCGCTCGACCTGCTGGGCGTGGTGTTCCAGGCCACGCTCGAAGTGGAGGGGGCGGACGCCGCGCTGGGCCTGGTGCGCGAGGAACTGCACCGCAATCCTTCGCTGGGGGCGCTGGACAAGTTCCTGGAAGCGCAGCTGGGCCTGGTGGCGCCCGACCAGCGCGCCGATTTCCAGCTCATGCGCGACCTGGTGCATGCCCACAGCAGCCGCCTTTCGCTCTACCAGTGCAGCCAGTGCGGCTTCAAGGCCCGTGCGTTTCACTGGCATTGCCCGGCCTGCGGCGGCTGGGATACCTACCCGCCGCGCCGCAACGCCGAAGGCGAGCCGGGAGCGTCGCCCGCCCGGGGAGGCATGTGATGCAGGAACGTCCCGTCATCGTCGCCCTGGATGCGCCCAGTTTCGAAGCCGCGCGGGACCTAGCCGACCGCCTCGACCCCGCCCTGTGCCGGGTCAAGGTGGGCAAGGAACTGTTCACGGCCGCCGGTCCCGCCCTGGTGGACTATCTTGTGCGGCGCGGCCATTCGGTGTTTCTGGACCTCAAGTATCACGACATTCCCAACACCGTGGCGGCGGCCTGCCGCGTGGCCGCGGGGCTGGGCGTGTGGATGGTGGACGTGCACGCGAGCGGCGGGCCGGCCATGCTGGAAGCGGCACGCGAAGCGCTGGAAAGCGCAGGCGCGGGTCGCCCGAAACTGATCGCCATCACCGTGCTCACCAGTTTGTCCGAGCCGGACCTGGAACGGGTGGGGCTGGTGGGTCCGGTGCCCCAGGCTGTGCTGCGCCTGGCCCGCCTGGCGCATGAATGCGGTCTGGACGGCGTGGTGTCCTCGGCGGCCGAAGCGCGCCTGCTGCGCGCCGCGTTGCCCAGGCCATTCCTGCTGGTGACGCCCGGCATCCGCCTGCCCGGTGCTGCCAAGGATGACCAGGTGCGCATCGTGACGCCCGAATCGGCCATCGCCGACGGCGCCGATTTCCTGGTGATCGGACGTCCCATCACCCAGAGCGCCGATCCGTTGCGCACGCTCGCCGAAATCAATCATTCCCTTTCCACCCTCAAGCAAACATGAAAATATCCATCATCGGAACCGGCTACGTGGGCCTGGTCAGCGGCGCCTGCCTTGCCGAAGTGGGCAACCACGTGCTGTGCCTGGACGTGGATCCGCGCAAGATCGAGATCCTCAAGAACGGCGGCATTCCCATCTACGAACCGGGCCTGGAAGACATGGTCCGGCGCAACGTGGCGGCCGGACGGCTGTCCTTCACCACGGACGTGGCGGAAAGCGTGGCCTACGGGCAAGTGCAGTTCATCGCCGTGGGCACGCCGCCGGACGAAGACGGCTCGGCCGACCTGCAGCACGTGGTGGCGGCCGCGCGCGGCATCGGGCGACACATGACGGCCACCAAGGTGGTGGTGGACAAGTCCACGGTGCCGGTGGGCACGGCCGACAAGGTGCGCGCCGCCATCCAGCAGGAACTGGCCGCACGCGGCCTGTCCGTGCCTTTCAGCGTGGTGTCCAACCCGGAATTCCTGAAGGAAGGGGCGGCCGTGGAAGACTTCATGCGCCCCGACCGCATCGTGGTGGGCGCCGACGACCCCCACGCCATCGACGTGATGCGCGCGCTCTACGCGCCGTTCCAGCGCAACCACGAACGCCTCATCCTGATGGACGTGAAGTCGGCCGAACTCACCAAGTACGCCGCCAACGCCATGCTGGCCACGCGCATTTCCTTCATGAACGAACTGGCGCTGCTGGCCGAGCGCCTGGGCGCCGACATTGAACGGGTGCGCCAGGGCATCGGCTCCGATCCGCGCATCGGCTACCAGTTCCTGTACCCTGGTTGCGGCTACGGCGGCTCCTGCTTTCCCAAGGACGTGCAGGCCCTGATGCGCACGGCCTCCGACCAGAAGCTCGACCTGCAGATCCTGCAGTCCGTGGAGGCCGTGAACCGGCGCCAGAAGTCGGTGCTGCTGGACAAGATCGTGGCCCGTTTCGGCGAGAACCTGGCCGGGCGCCACGTGGCGGTCTGGGGCCTGGCCTTCAAGCCCAACACCGACGACATGCGCGAAGCCCCGTCGCGTGTGCTGATCGACGGCCTGCGCGCGCGCGGCGCCACGGTGGCGGCCTATGATCCGGTGGCCATGGACGAAGCGCGGCGCATTTACGGCGACGCCCCCGCCGGCCTGCGCTTTGCCGCCTCGCCCGAAGACGCGCTCACCGGCGCGGACGCGCTCGTCATCGTGACGGAATGGAAAGCCTTCCGCAGCCCCGATTTCGAAGCGATCAAGGCCGTCCTGCGCCATCCGCTGATCTACGACGGACGCAATCTTTACGAACCCGCCCAAGTGCGCCAGGCGGGCCTTGAATATCACGGCATCGGACGACTGTAATCCATGGATGCGACCCTGCTCGACCGTTTTTCGAAAGCCCGCGTGCTGGTGGTGGGCGACGTCATGCTGGACCGTTACTGGTTTGGCGATGTGAGCCGCATTTCCCCGGAAGCGCCGGTGCCGGTGGTGCTGGTGGGCAAGACCGAAGAGCGCCCCGGCGGAGCCGCCAACGTGGCGCGCGGCGTGGCGGCGCTGGGCGCGCGCTGCCAGCTGCTGTCCGTGACGGGCGACGACGAAGCCGGCCGGCGCCTGGAGCAGCTGCTGGCGGAAGAGGGCGTGCAGACGGTGCTGCATCGCGACCCCACCATCGACACCACGGTCAAGCTGCGCGTGGTGGGACGCCAGCAGCAATTGCTGCGCATCGATTTTGAAACGCTGCCCAGCCACGAAGTGCTGCTGTCCAAGCTGAGCGATTTTCCCGGACTGCTGGAGCAGGCCGACCTGGTGATCCTGTCGGACTACGGCAAGGGCGGGCTGCGCCACATCGAATCCATGATCGAGCAATGCCGGCGTGCCGGCAAGCCGGTGCTGGTGGATCCCAAAGGCGAGGATTACCGGCGCTATCGCGGCGCCACGCTGCTCACCCCCAACAAGTCGGAATTCCGCCAGGTGGCCGGCTCCTGGAAAAGTGACATGGAACTGGCGGCCAAGGCGGAAAAACTGCGCGCCGAACTGCAGCTGGACGCGCTGCTCGTGACGCGCAGCGAAGAAGGCATGACCCTCTACCAGCCCGGGCGGGTGACGCACGAGCCCACGCGCGCCCAGGAAGTTTATGATGTGAGCGGGGCCGGCGACACGGTCATTGCCACGCTCGGCGTGGCCCTTGCGGCCGGAGCCGGCTTGCCGGATGCCGTGCGGCTGGCCAACCGGGCGGCCGGCATCGTGGTGGGCAAGCTGGGCACGGCCGTGGTCCACCGCGACGAATTGCGTCAGACGTTATAACCACAGGCAGGATCGACATCCATGATGATCATCGTCACCGGCGCCGCCGGCTTCATCGGCGCCAACCTCATCAAAGAACTGAACCGGCGCGGGGTGACCAACATCCTTGCCGTGGACAACCTGGAGAAGGCGGACAAGTTTCGCAACCTGTCCGACTGCACCATCGCCGATTACCTGGACAAGCGCGAATTCATTTCGCTGGTGGAGTCCGACGGGCTGGACCGTGAAGTGCAGGCGGTGCTGCACCAGGGGGCCTGTTCCGACACCATGGAACACAACGGCCGCTACATGATGGACAACAATTTCCGCTACACGGCGCGCCTGTTCCGTCACTGCCAGGAACGCGAAATTCCGCTGGTGTATGCCTCTTCCGCTTCCGTCTATGGTTCCAACACGCGTTTCCGCGAAGAACCGTCGTGCGAGCTGCCGCTCAACGTGTACGGCTATTCCAAGCTCGCCTTCGACCAGCATTTCCGCCAGCGCGCCCAGGACACCGGCCTGACCGCCCCCTGCGTGGGGCTGCGCTACTTCAACGTGTACGGCGCGCGCGAACAGCACAAGGGGCGCATGGCATCGGTGGCGTTCCACTTCTTCAACCAGTACCGCGAGCAGGGCCGCATCAAGCTGTTCGAAGGGTGCGACGGCTACGAAAATGGCGAGCAGCGGCGCGATTTCGTGTCGGTGGAAGACATCGTCAAGGTCAACCTGTGGTTCCTCGAACATCCGGAAATTTCCGGCATCTTCAACCTGGGCACGGGACGCAGCCGCACCTTCAACGACATGGCGGTGGCCACCATCAATGCCATCCGCGCCACGCGCGGGGAAGACGAGCTCAGTCTGGAAGACATGAGGGCTTCCAAACTGATCGAATATATTCCGTTTCCCGAGGCCTTGAAGGGCAAGTACCAAAGCTACACTGAAGCCGACATGACAAGCCTCCGGGAAGCCGGTTACGACCAACCCTTCCTGGACGTCACCGAAGGCGTAGCCCGCTACGTGGCGCACATGACGGGGGCGATGATCCGCTGACAGCGCGCGCTTTGGCGGTCACCGGAGAGCTTTCATGTCCCTTTTCAGGAGACCGCCATGCCCCACCTGTCCGTTTTCATCCGCCGTTTCCTGTTCGTGTGGCTTGTGTGGGCCTTTGCCGTGCCCGCCTGGGCCCTGGTGGACCTCAACACGGCCAGCGAGCAGCAGCTGCGCACCGTGAAAGGCATCGGGCCCGTCAAAGCGCAGGCCATCCTGGCTTACCGCACCAAATACGGCAGCTTCCATTCCCTTTCCGACCTGCGAAAAATCAAGGGATTCGGCGCCAAAACCGTGGCACGCCTGGCCCCGGGCCTGTCCATTTCCGGAAAGCCGGCCAGCGCGCCAGCGCCCGCGTCTGCCCCCGCGTCCGCGGCGTCTTCCGTGGGGCCGCGCGGGCGGCACTGACGGTGCGGGCGGGCGCCGAATTGTGCTAGAGTCGGAGCATCATGATCAAAACCATCGAAGAATGCATCGGCGATACGCCGCTCGTCCCGTTGCGGCACCTGCCCGGCAACACCACCAACCGCATTTACGCCAAGCTCGAAGGCAATAACCCTGCGGGCTCGGTCAAGGACCGGCCGGCCTTGTCCATGGTCAAGCGCGCGGAAGCGCGCGGCGACATCAAGCCGGGCGATACCCTGATCGAAGCCACCAGCGGCAATACCGGCATCGCGCTGGCGTTGGCCGCTTCGCTCAAAGGCTATCGCATGGTGCTCATCATGCCCGAACACCTCAGCATTGAACGGCGCCAGACCATGCGGGCCCTGGGCGCGGAAATCGTCCTGGTGCCCAAGGAAGGCGGCATGGAAGCGGCACGCGACCTGGCGGAAAAAATGCGCGACGCCGGCGAAGGCGTGATCCTGGACCAGTTCAACAACCCGGACAATCCGCTCGCCCATTACGAAACCACCGGTCCTGAAATCTGGCGCGACACCCAGGGCAAAATCACCCATTTCGTGGCCACCATGGGCACCACCGGCACCATCATGGGGGTTTCGCGCTATCTCAAGGAGCAGAACCCCGCCATCCAGGTGGTGGGCATCTATCCGGCCGAAGGCGCCAACGTGCCCGGCATCCGCAAATGGCCGGAAGCGTACATGCCCAAGATCTTCGACCGCCGCCTGGTGGACCGCATCCTGGAGGTGCGCCAGGAGGAAGCAGAAGAAACCATGCGCCGGCTGGCCCGCGAAGAGGGCATCTTTGCCGGCGTCTCTTCGGGCGGAGGCTGCTGGGGCGCGCTCCAGGTTTCCGCCGGCGCGCGCGATGCCGTGATCGTGCACATCGTGTGCGACCGCGGCGACCGTTACCTGTCCACCGGCGTCTATCCTGCATGATTCCGGTGCTGGTCTTCGACATCGAGACCATCCCCGACTGTGAAGGACTGATCCGCCTGTACGAGCTTGACCCCGCCACCCCCCATGCCGAGGTGGCGGAACGGGCGTTCAGCGAACGGCGCGAAAAAACCGGCTCCGATTTCCTGCCCCACTACCTGCAGCGGGTGGTGTCCATTTCCTGCGCCCTGCGCAATCGCGACGGCTTCAAGGTGTGGTCGCTGGGCACGGCCCAGGATACCGAGGCCAGCATCATCCAGCGCTTTTACGACGGCGTGGACAAGTACACGCCCCAGCTGGTGTCCTGGAACGGCAAGGGGTTCGATGCCCAGGTGCTGCATTACCGTTCCCTCGTGCACGGGCTCACGGCGGCGCGCTACTGGGACACTGGCGAGGACGACCGCGACTTCAAGTGGAACAACTACCTGTCCCGTTACCATCCGCGCCACCTGGACCTCATGGACGTGCTCGCCATGTACAACGCGCGCGCCAATGCACCGCTGGACGCGCTGGCCAAGCTGATCGGGTTTCCCGGCAAGCTCGGCATGGACGGCAGCGCCGTGTGGACCTCCTACCAGGCCGGCGACATCGAAGGCATCCGGGCCTACTGCGAGACGGATGTGCTCAACACCTATTTGCTGTACACTCGCTTCCAGTTGCTGCGAGGGCAGCTGACGTCCGCCCAGTATCAGGAAGAATTGCAGTTCATCCGCGCCACCGTGGCCACCCTGGAAGGGAACCACTGGCAGGAATTCCTGGCGGCCTGGCCGGCCTGACAGACGCCCACCCCCATTTGAGGGAGGTTTTTCATGAACATCGGCGCAAACACCCGCATTTCCCAGAGCCCGCAGGCGGCCCAGCATCAGGCCCAGCAAAAGCGCAACCCGGCGGCCCAGAATGCCTCTCCCGCCCAGGACGCTTCATCGCCGCCGCCCCAGCAACCCCCTTCCCGGGCGCAGCCGGTGACGCAATCCCAACCTCCGGCCAATAACAGTCCCAGCCATTCCAGCGCTTCCAGCAGCGGCAACACGCCGCAACAGGGCAGCACGCCCCAGCGCACCCCCCAACCCAACGACGCGCAGTCGGCGCTCGCCCTTATCAACGGCGTGCCCCAACATCAGCTGCCGCAGCAGAATCCGCCGCATGCGTCGTCGCGCACGGGCCAGAACGTCAACATCACCGCCTGAAGGCATAACAAAAACAAAAAAAGGGCCGACCGGGTTACCCGGTCGGCCCTTTGATTTTGGGGATCAGCCCAGCAGGCCGGTCACGGCGCTGCGTTCTTCCAGCAGTTCGTCATGGGTGGCCTTGATGCGGGTACGGCTGAAATCGCTCAGGTCCAGGCCCTGCACGATGCGGACCTGCCCGCCCGCACAGGTGACGGGGTAGCCGAAAATCACTCCTTCCGGAATGCCGTAGCTGCCGTCGGAAGGGATGCCCATGGTGACCCAGTCGCCGGAAGGCGTGCCGTGAATCCAGTCGCGGATGTGGTTCATGGCGGCGTTGGCGGCGGAGGCGGCGGAGGACAGGCCGCGTGCTTCGATGATGGCGGCGCCGCGTTTCTGCACGGTGGGGATGAAAGTGTTTTCCACCCAGGCCTGGTCGTTGATGAGGGCGGACACCGGCTTGCCGCCGGCTTCGGCGTGGTACAGGTCGGGGTACTGGGTGGCGGAGTGGTTGCCCCAGATGGTGACCTTGCGCACGCCGGTCACCGGCTGGCCCACTTTGGCCGCGATCTGCGACAGGGCGCGGTTATGGTCCAGGCGCATCATGGCGCTGAAATTGGACGGCTTGAGCCCGGGTGCGTTTTTCATGGCGATCAGGCAATTGGTGTTGGCGGGGTTGCCCACCACCAGGACCTTCACGTCGCGGCTCGCCACGTCCGACAGGGCGCGTCCCTGTTCCGTGAAAATGGCGCCGTTCATTTCCAGCAGGTCCTTGCGTTCCATGCCTTTGGTGCGCGGGCGGCTGCCCACCAGCAGCGCCACGTCGGCGTCCTTGAACGCCACGCGCACGTCGTCGGTGACCACCACGCCCTGCAGCAGCGGGAACGCGCAGTCGTCCAGTTCCATCACCACGCCGCGCACCACGGGCAGCGAGGGGGTGATGTCAAACAGCTGCAGGATGACGGGCTGATCCGGGCCCAGCATTTCTCCGCTGGCGATGCGGAACAGCAGGCTGTAGCCGATTTGTCCGCCGGAGCCGGTGACGGCAACACGCATGGGTTTTTTCATGAATCGATTCTCCTGTTCAATAGTCGTTCAAGCGGACATGAGGTCGCGCAACACATAGGGCAGGATGCCGCCATGCCGGTAATAATCCACTTCAATGGGGGTGTCGATGCGCAGCAGCAGCGGCACGGTGCGGCTTGATCCGTCCTTGCGGCGGATGGTGAGCGTCACGTCCTGCTGCGGTTTCAGGTCGCCTTCGATGCCGGTGACGTCGAACGTTTCGCTGCCGTCCAGCCCCAGGCTCTGGACGGTGGTGCCGTCCTTGAACTGGCAGGGCAGCACGCCCATGCCCACCAGGTTGCTGCGGTGGATGCGCTCGAAGCTGCGGGCCACCACGGCCTTCACGCCCAGCAACTGGGTGCCTTTGGCCGCCCAGTCGCGCGAGGAGCCGGTGCCGTATTCCTCGCCGGCAAAGACCACGGTGGGCACGCCGTCGGCCACGTACTTCATGGCGGCGTCGTAAATGGCCATCGGTTCGCCGGACGGCTGGTGCACGGTGACGCCGCCTTCGGTGCCGGGCGCCATCAGGTTCTTGATGCGCACGTTGGCGAAAGTGCCACGCATCATGACTTCATGGTTGCCGCGGCGCGAGCCGTAGCTGTTGAAGTCGGCTACCGCCACGCCGTGTGCCTGCAGGTACTTGCCGGCGGGCGACGTGGGCTTGATGGAGCCGGCCGGGCTGATGTGGTCGGTGGTGATGGAATCGCCGAACACGCCCAGGGCGCGCGCGCCGCGGATGTCCGCGATGCGGCCCGGCTGCATGGAAAAGTCCTTGAAGAAAGGCGGTTCGGCAATGTAGGTGGAGGCTTCCCAGGCGTACACCATGCCGGTGCTGGAAGGGATGTCGTTCCACAGCGGGTTGTCTTTGGTGAAGTCGGCGTACAGGCGACGGTAGGTGTCGGCGTCCGTGGCGTATTTCATGACCGCCGCCACTTCCTGCTGGGTGGGCCACACGTCCTTGAGGGTCACGGGCTGCCCCTGGGCATCGTGCCCCAGCGGCTCGCGCGTGAGGTCCACGTTGACGCGCCCGGCAATGGCGAAAGCCACCACCAGCGGCGGGCTCATGAGGAAGTTGGCGCGGATGTTGGGGTGGATGCGCGCTTCGAAGTTGCGGTTGCCCGACAGCACGGCGCAGCCCACCAGGTCGTTCTTGACGAGGGTTTCCTCGAGCGCGGCATCGAGCGGGCCGGCATTGCCGATGCAGGTGGTGCAGCCGTAGCCCACCACGCGGAAGCCCAACTGGTCGAGCGCGTCCTGCAGGCCGGCGTTGCGCAGGTATTCAGTCACCACGCGCGAGCCGGGGGCGAGCGAGGTCTTGACCCAGGGGTTCACCTTGAGTCCGCGTGCCGCGGCTTTTTTGGCCAGCAGGCCGGCGGCCAGCAGCACGCCGGGATTGGAGGTGTTGGTGCAGGAAGTGATGGCGGCAATCAGCACGTCGGCGTCCGCCAGCCCGATGCCGGGCTTGGCCGTGGGAACGCGCGTGGCAGGACTGCCGGGGGGCTTGCCGTAGCCGCCTTCCGCCACCGGCTGGGTGAGCAGTGCTTCCATTTTCTGCTTGAGGGCGGACAGTTCGATGCGGTCCTGGGGCCGCTTGGGTCCTGCCACGGACGGCCGGATGGTGGCGAGATCGAGCTCCAGGGTTTCGCTGTAATCGCATTGGCCGGCCTGGGGAATGCCGTACATGCCCTGTGCTTTCCAGTAACGCACGAAGGCGTCGATTTCCGCGTCGGTGCGGCCAGTGGCGCGGAAATAGGCCACGGTCTCGTCATCCACCGGGAAGAAACCCAGGGTGGCGCCGTATTCGGGCGCCATGTTGGCGATGGTGGCGCGGTCGGGCAGGGCCAGCGAACGGGCCCCTTCGCCGAAGAATTCCACGAACTTGCCCACCACCTTGGCCTTGCGCAGCATTTCCGTGACCGTGAGCACGAGGTCGGTGGCCGTCACGCCGTCAGCGAGGCGCCCCTTGAGGTGTACCCCCACCACGTCCGGGGTGAGGAAGTACACGGGCTGGCCCAGCATGCCGGCTTCGGCTTCGATGCCGCCCACGCCCCAGCCCACCACGCCGATGCCGTTGATCATGGTGGTGTGGGAATCGGTGCCCACCAGGGTGTCGGGATAGTACACGCCGTCCTTCTGCAGCACTCCGCGGGCCAGGTACTCCAGGTTGACCTGGTGCACGATGCCGATGCCCGGCGGCACGACGCGGAACGTGTCAAAGGCCTGCATGCCCCATTTCATGAACTTGTAGCGCTCGCGGTTGCGCTGGAACTCGAGCGCCATGTTCTCCTTGAGGGCCGTGGGCGAGTTGTAGTGGTCCACCTGCACCGAATGGTCCACCACCAGGTTGACCGGCACCAGCGGCTCGATGCGCTTGGGGTCGCGCCCCAGGCCCTGGGCCACGTTGCGCATGGCGGCCAGGTCGGCCAGCAGGGGCACGCCGGTGAAATCCTGCAGCACCACGCGCGCCACCACGAAGGGGATTTCCTCGGTGCGGGCGGCTTTGGGCTTCCAGTTGGCGAGCGCGCGCACATGCGCTTCCGTGATGCGTTTGCCGTCGTAATTGCGCAGCACCGATTCCAGCACCACGCGCAGCGAAACCGGCAGGCGCGAGACCGGCGCCACGCCGGCGGCCTCCAGCGCGGGCACCGAATAGTAGGCGCCCTGGCCCGATTCCAGGGCCAGGGTTTTGCGGGAATCGAACAGGTTGTGGCTCATGCAGTGCTCTCCAGGAAAAGCGTTTTTATTCAGATGACGAACAGGTCCACGAATTCGTGGACGGGCGTCGCTTCCAGTCGCGCCTGGTCCAGCGCCAGGGCCAGGATGGCCTGTTGCTGCCTGGGCGGAAAGCGGCGCGCCAGATTGGTGCGGAATTTGGCTTCCAGGTGGGGAATGCCTTCCGGGCGGCGCCGGCGGTGTCCGATGGGGTATTCCACTTCCACGCGTTCCGTGCTGCTGCCGTCCTTGAAAAACACCTGGATCGCGTTGGCGATGGAACGCTTGTCGGGGTCGTGGTAGTCGCGGCTGTAGCGGGCCTCCTCGACGCAGGTCATGCGGGCGCGCAGGGCGTCGATGCGCGCATCGTGCGCCACTTCGTCCTCGTAGTCGGCGGCCGTGAGGCGCCCGAAAATCAGGCCGATGGCCGTCATGTACTGGATGCAGTGGTCGCGGTCAGCCGGGTTGTGCAGCGGCCCGCTCTAGATCGGAA
>JAJZPY010000139.1 GCA_021811005.1 Pseudomonadota bacterium | reverse complement strand
TCCACGTCGTAATCGCATTTCTGCAGGAGCTTCTGGATGATGTTTTCCACATCCTCGCCCACATAACCCGCCTCCGTCAGCGTGGTGGCGTCGGCGATGACGAAAGGCACGTTGAGCAGGCGCGCCAGCGTCTGGGCCAGCAGGGTTTTGCCCGAGCCCGTGGGACCGATGAGCAGGATGTTGCTTTTTGCCAGTTCCACGTCGCGGTCCTTGCCCTGATGGCGCAGCCGCTTGTAGTGGTTGTAAACCGCCACAGCCAGGATTTTTTTGGCCTGGGTCTGATCAATGACGTATTGATCGAGGATTTCCGCGATTTCCTGCGGCGAAGGCAACTCGGATTTGACGTTCTTGACTTCGGCGCCCTGGATCTCCTCGCGGATGATGTCGTTGCAGAGCTCGATGCATTCGTCGCAAATGAACACCGAAGGACCGGCAATCAGTTTGCGGACTTCGTGCTGGCTTTTTCCACAGAAGGAACAATAAAGCAGTTTGTCGCTGGCGGTCTTTTCTGTCATGGACATGATTCCTTCTTAACTTGCCTGCCCTACCTCGGGCTAACCCGGTGTAGGGCACCACAGGTTCAGTTTAACTCTTTTTCCGCCCTGGAGCTTACGAAGCCGCTTCGGCCCGGGTTGTCAGCACCCGGTCGATGAGCCCGTACTGTTTCGCTTCCTCCGCACTCATGAAATTGTCGCGATCGGTGTCCTTTTCGATCACTTCGATCGGCTGCCCGGTATGCAGGCTCATCATTTCGTTGAGACGCCGGCGCAGATACAGGATTTCCTTGGCCTGAATCTCGATGTCGGCAGCCTGCCCCTGGGCCCCGCCGGAAGGCTGGTGAATCATCACGCGCGCATTGGGCAGGGAATGGCGTTTGCCTTTTGCCCCGGCCGCCAGAAGGAAAGCCCCCATGCTGGCGGCAATGCCGATGCAGGTGGTGGACACGTCCGCCTTGATGAACTGCATGGTGTCGTAAATCGCCAGCCCGGCCGAAACCGACCCGCCGGGGGAATTGATGTACAGGCTGATGTCCTTGTCCGGGTTTTCGGACTCCAGGAACAGCATCTGCGCCACCACCAGGTTGGCCGATTCTTCCGTCACCGGCCCCACCAGAAAGATCACGCGCTCCTTGAGCAGGCGCGAAAAAATATCGTACGCCCGCTCGCCGCGGCCGCTTTGCTCCACCACCATGGGAACCAGTCCGAGGGCCTGGGGATCCATTTTCAACTGTCCGTTCATGAAGGTTCCTTACTGGGCTTGGCTTGCCAACTGTTCAAAGGGGGTCGGCACGTCTTCGGTTTTTGCCCGCGCGCAGACCCATTCCACCACATTATCCTCCAGAACCAGCGCTTCCACCTCCTGCAGGTGCTGTGGCTGCTGATAGTACCAGCGGACCACTTCCTCGGGCCGTTCGTACGCACCGGCCATGTCTTCAATAACGGCCCGAATCTGTTCAGGTTTAGCCATGAGCTGCTCGCCGTGCACCAGCTCGGAAAGAATCAGACCCAACGCCACACGGCGCCGGGCCTGCTCTTCAAACAGGGGGTCGGGCAGAGCAAAATCGGGGCGTTTTTGGCCACGGGCTTCAAAATCATTGAGCATGGACTCGCGCAGGCGTCCGATTTCCTGCGCCACCAGGGACTGCGGCAGGGGCAGTTCGGTGGCCTCGAGCAGGACCTGCATGACGCGTTCCTTCACCATCCCTTTGACCCTGTTTCGCATTTCGCGTTCCAGGTTGCGGCGAAGCTCGGCGCGCAGCGACTCCAGGTCGCCGTCGGCGACCCCCACCGAACGGGCAAAATCGGCATTCAGTTCCGGCACCACGGGTTCTGCCACCGCATGCACGGTCACGTCGAAGCGCACGGTTTTGCCGGCAAGGTCAGCCGAATGATAGTCGGCCGGAAAAGTGAGCGGGAAGGAACGGTTGGTCCCGGCTTCCATGCCTTCCACGCTGGCCTCGAAATCAGGCAGGAACTGGCCCTGCCCCAGCACCAGCCGGTGCCCTTTCGCCTGCCCGCCGGCAAAAGGCTGGTCATCCAGGAAACCCGCGAAATCAAGCGTCACCTGATCCCCTTTCTGCGCCGCGCGCGTGGTCGGCTGATAGCGGGTACGCTGCTGACGCAACACGTCCAGGGTGCGCTCCACGTCCGCGTCGGTGATTTCCGTCACCGGACGCTGGATGGAAGCCCCCGACACGTCCCCGACCTTGACCTCGGGATAGACTTCGAAAATCGCCGTGAATTCAAACTGACCTTGCGCGCCGCCGACCTTGGGCTCGAAACGGGGAACACCCGCCACGCGCAAGCTCTGTTCGCGAACCGCTTCGCTGAACTGGTTGTGGGCCAGTTCGCTCAAGGCGTCCTGATGGGCCTGCCCCCCATATTGCTGGACCACCAGCTTCATGGGGACCTTGCCCGGCCTGAAACCCTGCATGCGGGCCGTCTTGGCGATTTGTTTCAGGCGCGCGTTCACTTCGGCGTCCACCTTGGAAAGGGGAACCGCCAGTTGCAGCGTCCGTTCGAGCGAATTAGATTGCACAGTTTCCATGAGCCGGCCTTGTCGTAAACAATAGTATTGGTTAAACCCGACATTATACAAAATCGGGGGCATTTCGGGTATGCTCCCGGCATTCTCCCAGCCGCCTTGCCCATGACCGCCGCAGCCAGCGACACGATCCTTCAAACGCGCAACCTGAGCAAAAGCTTCAAAGGGTTCGTGGCCGTGTCCGGAGTGGACCTCACCGTGCAACGCGGCACCATTCACGCCCTCATCGGACCCAACGGCGCCGGAAAAACCACCTGCTTCAACCTGCTGACCAAATTCCTGGAACCTTCCGGTGGGCAGATCCTGTTCAACGGAATGGACATCACGGCCGAATCGCCCGCCCAGGTTGCCCGCCGGGGCATCGTGCGCTCGTTCCAGATCTCCGCGGTTTTCCCCCACCTCACCGTGCTGGACAACATCCGCATCGCGCTGCAGCGCCCGCTGGGCAACAGTTTTCATTTCTGGCGCCCGGTGCGCACGCTCGATGCGCTCAACCCGCGCGCCATGACCCTGCTGGCCGAAGTGGGACTTGAAGCGCACGCGCAACGCCTGGCCGTGGAACTGCCCTACGGGCAGAAGCGCGCCCTGGAAATCGCCACCACCCTGGCGCTCGACCCTGAGCTGCTGTTGCTGGACGAACCGACGCAGGGCATGGGACATGAGGATGTGGAGCACGTCATGGCCCTCATCCAGTCCGTCTCCGCCACGCGCACCACCCTCATGGTGGAACACAACATGAAAGTGGTTGCCGGCATTTCGGACCGGATCACGGTGCTCGCCCGCGGCGCCGTGCTGGCGGAAGGAACCTATGCGGAAATCGCCGCCCATCCGGACGTGGTGTCGGCCTACATGGGCGCCAAGGCCGGACATTTTGAACGCGGGGCCACGGCATGAGCGACATCGAATACCTCCGGATCACCGGCCTGCATGCGTTCTACGGCGAATCCCACATCCTTCACGGCATGGATTTTTCCATCAACCGGGGCGAATGCCTGTCGCTCCTCGGCCGCAACGGCGCCGGCCGCACCACGACGCTGCGCGCCATCATGGGCCTGACGGGACGCCGCACCGGATCGATCATGGTGAACGGAACGGAAACCATCCACTGGCCGCCGCACCGGATCGCCCGCCTGGGCCTGGGCTACTGCCCGGAAGAACGCGGCATCTACGCGTCGCTCACGTGCGAGGAAAACCTGCTCATGCCCCCCGTGGTGGCCAGCGGCGGCCTGTCGCTGGATGAAATCTACCACCTGTTCCCCAACCTCAAGGAACGGCGCCACAGCCAGGGCACACGCATGTCCGGCGGCGAACAGCAGATGCTGGCCCTGGCCCGCATCCTGCGAACCGGTGCCCGCCTGCTGCTGCTGGACGAAATTTCCGAAGGACTCGCCCCGGTCATCGTGGAGCGGCTGGCCGAAGTGATCACCCTGCTCAAGACCCGGGGGTATACCAT
>JAJZPY010000138.1 GCA_021811005.1 Pseudomonadota bacterium | reverse complement strand
CAATATTGCCGGTGGCTTCCGTGTGACCCAGCGCATGTTGAACATGTTCCGTAAAGATTGAGGGCCGACACCATGGCAAACGGATTGATGACAGTTTCCTATGTCGCTGCGGCGATTCTTTTCATATTGAGCCTGGGGGGGCTGTCCCGCCAGGAAACCGCGCGCCGCGGCAATTTCTACGGCGCCCTGGGCATGGCGATCGCGATTCTCGCCACCATCATCGGCGCGCACGTGACGGGCTATGCCTTGCTAGTGCCGGCCATTGTGGTGGGTGCCCTGGTGGGCTGGACCCTGGCGGTCCGGGTTGAAATGACTCAGATGCCGGAACTGGTGGCGGTGCTGCACAGTTTCGTGGGGCTTGCGGCCACCCTCGTGGGCTATGCCAGTTACCTCGATCCCGGCGCCCATTTCACGGGCGCGGAAAAATCCATCCACGAAGTGGAGATTTTCCTTGGGGTATTCATTGGCGCCATCACCTTCACCGGCTCCATCATCGCCTTCGGCAAGCTGCGCGGCTCCATTTCGGGCAAGCCGCTCATGCTGCCGGCGCGTCACTGGCTCAACCTGGCGGGCATCTTGTTGTCCGTGTATCTGGGTGCCGTGTTCCTGGGCGCGGAAGGCACGGCAGGGTTGCCGGCGCTGCTCGTCATGACCGTGATCGCACTGCTCATCGGCATTCACCTGGTGATGGGCATTGGCGGCGCGGACATGCCGGTGGTGGTGTCCATGCTCAACAGCTATTCCGGTTGGGCGGCGGCAGCCACGGGTTTCATGCTGTCCAATGACCTGCTGATCGTGACCGGCGCGCTGGTGGGCAGCAGCGGCGCCATTCTGTCCTACATCATGTGCCGTGCCATGAACCGCAGTTTCGTGAGCGTGATCCTGGGCGGCTTCGGAACGGGGGGCGGCACCTCCAGCGCGGCCGCGCCGGCGGGCGAAGTGGTGGCCATTTCGGCCGAAGATACGGCCCAGCTGCTGGCCGATGCCAAGGAAGTGATCATCGTTCCCGGCTATGGCATGGCAGTGGCCCAGGCCCAGGGCGTGATCAGCGAAATCACCAAGCGCCTGCGCGCCAAGGGCGTCAAGGTCCGCTTTGCCATCCACCCCGTGGCAGGCCGCCTGCCGGGGCACATGAACGTGCTGCTGGCGGAAGCCAAGGTGCCCTACGACATCGTGCTGGAAATGGACGAAATCAATGCCGATTTCCCCGAAACCGACGCGGTGCTGGTGGTGGGTGCCAACGACATCGTCAATCCGAGCGCGCAGGAAGATCCGGGCAGCCCGATTGCCGGCATGCCCGTGCTCGAGGTGTGGAAAGCCAAGACCGTGGTGGTGTTCAAGCGCAGCATGGCCACCGGCTACGCCGGGGTGGAAAATCCGCTGTTCTACAAGGAAAATACACGCATGCTGTTTGGAGATGCGAAGAAGAGCGTGGACGGCATCCTGGCCCACATTCCTTCCTGACCGGGCAGAGCCGGGGTTTCAACCGGCCCGCTTCATCCATCCCCAGACTCAGTGATGAGCTGGGGATTTTTTAATCTGTCTGCGACTGCAATCATGACGACAACGACGACAACGACGCATTGCAGAAAAACCCCTTTTCACAGTCGTGCAACACAAAGAGGGTACCCTGCCTGGAGGCTCCGGAGGGTGCTGGCCGCCTTGCTGGCAGGCCTGTGCGTGGCGGGTCCTGCCCATGCCGTCCTGCAGGATGAAATCCAGGTATACGACGACAGCATCAACAAGCCCGGGCAATGGGGCCTGGAATTGCATTTGAATTCCACGCCGTCGGGCATTTCCACGCGCGAGTATCCGGGCGAAATCCAGAATGTGCACGGGGTGCGGGGCACGCCGGAAATCAGCTACGGCCTGACCGACACCCTGGAAGCGGGACTCTACCTGCCGGTGGTGCACGATGCCTCGGGAGCCACCGAGTTTGCGGGACCCCGGGTGCGCATGAAATGGATTCCCCGCCAGGCGCCGGAAACCGGAGGACTGTTTTACGGGGTCAATGTGGAACTCTCGGCTGTGAAACCGCGCTATGAGCAGTACCAGAACTCCATGGAGCTGCGGCCGATCATCGGCTTCCGGACGCCCGACTGGCTGTTTGCCGCCAACCCGAGCCTCGACTATCCGCTGCGTGCCGGTTACCGGCAGGGCGGACCGGATTTCGATCCCGGCGTCAAAGTGGCGCGCACCGTGACCCAGGGCATCGCGGCCGGCTTTGAATATTATGGCGATGTGGGCAGCATCAATGGCCCCTTGCCTTTCGCCCAGCAGAACCATGTCCTGTTCCTGGCGCTGGACGTGGACCGCAAGCCCTGGATTTTCAACGTGGGCATCGGTCGCGGCCTGACTTCCTCGTCGGATCGCTGGACCCTGAAAAGCATTTTTGAAATCCCTTTCGACTGACGTGATCCTGTTCCGCATACTGATTCTCTGCCTGCCGATTCTGGCGTTTGCGGCCGATCCCGCAAGCGACTGGGCCTGGCACGCGGATGAGACCCTGATCGGGCAGGAACACGGCAGCTTTTACTCGGCGCGCCCGGATGGCGCCAACAGTTTCCTGTCCCATTCGGAACGTTCCTATTCCTCAGTCACCGGGGTGAACCTGGGACATGCCCTGGGACCGGATGCCGAAGCCTGGGTGCGATTTGAAACCATCCGCGGCATTCCCCTGAGCGATGCCGGCGGGCTGGCCGCGCTCACCAACAACGACATGCAGCGCATCATGGAGAATCGTTTCGTCTCCTATGTGGCGCTCGCTTTCGTCACCCAGTACTGGTCATTGGGCGGGGACAGCGTCCGGCTTGACGCGGACAGCACCCAGCTGGCACGGGAAACCACCGCACGACGGATCAGCCTGACCCTGGGCAAGGTGGATGTGCTGGGCCTCTTTGACGACAACGCCTATGCCCACAAGTCGGACGACCAGTTCCTGAACTGGTGTTTCATGACCAGTTGCGCCTACGACTTTGCGGCGGATGCGCGCGGCTACACTTGGGGCATTGACGGTGAGCTCGACTGGGATGACTGGTCCACCCGGGCCGGATGGTTTGCCATGCCGCGCCTGCCCAACCAGCTGGAAATCGACGGCTCCGTCGGCCAGCACTTTGGCGTCAACTGGGAACTGGAGCGGCGCTGGGTCAGTGGCGCGCTAAAACTCCTGGCCTATCAGGGGCGCATGAAGCTGTCGGACTACACGCAGTTTGCCGGGCAGAGCGGGGTGTTCGTCCAGAATGCCCCCAAGACGGATGCCAAGCGCGGGGGGGCGGGGCTGAACCTGCAGCAGGCCTTGTCGCCCGATATCGGGTTTTTTGGCCGGGTGTTCTGGACCGGCGGGCACAGCGAAAGCATGGCCTTCACGGAAGCGGACCGCAGCCAAAGCACCGGCGTGGTGTTTGAAGGCCGCCTCTGGGGCAGAAACCTGGACGGCATCGGCGTTGGCTATGCGCGCAACGAAATCAGCCAGGCGCGCCAGAACTTTCTGGCGGCAGGCAATTATGACCTGTTCATCGGCGACGGTTTTCTGGTGTATGCGCCGGAATCCGTGCTGGAGACCTACTACAAGATCGGCCTCGTGAAAGGGGTGCACCTCACGCTGGACTGGCAGCGCATCAACAATCCCGCCTACAATCAGGAGCGCGGGCCCGTGAGCGTGTACGGCGTGCGTTTTCACGCCGAATTCTGATCCTTTAATTTTGGGCCACGGCCCATCATCTTCGCCAGGAGCATTTCATGTACATCAAACCCGCATTGTCGCTTGCCGATGCCAAGGCCGTGGCCGCCGCGGCGCGCGTCAAGGCCGAAGAAAACAACTGGAACGTGGTCATTGCCATCGTGGACGAAAGCGGCCACCTGATGTTGCTGGAACGCATGGATTACACCCAGCTGGGCTCGGTCGAAGTGGCCCAGGCCAAGGCCCGCACGGCATTCCTTTTTCGCCGCCCCACACAGAAGCTGGAGGAAAGCATCCTGGGAGGCCGCTCGGTCATACTCAATCTGCCGGTCATTCCCATCG
>JAJZPY010000022.1 GCA_021811005.1 Pseudomonadota bacterium | reverse complement strand
TCGGACGTTCTCGACAAGGCCACCGTTGAAATCGACATATCCAAAATCGGCATGGGCCAGGAAAAGACCGTGGCCTGGCAGGGGAAACCGGTTTTCATCCTGCATCGAACGCCCGCGATGATTTCCGAAATGGAATCCTCGAAAGGCGGCAAGGATCCCGAACCCGACAGCAAACGCATCCAGCAGCCGGAATGGCTGGTCGTGGTTGGCATCTGCACGCATCTGGGTTGCGTGCCGAACAAGACGGCCAGCGGATGGTTTTGCCCCTGCCACGGCAGCGTCTATGACAACAGCGGCCGGATCATCGCCGGCCCGGCGCCCAAAAACCTGATCCTGCCGCCCTATCACTTCGTGTCGGAAGAAAAAATCGTCATTGGGAAAGCGTGATGAGCAAAAAAATTGTCGCCTGGATTGACCAGAGATTCCCCTTAAGCGCTTTCGTAAAGCATGAGCTGACGGACTATCCGACCCCGAGGAACCTGAGTTACTGGTGGGGTTTCGGATTCCTTGCAGGCTTTGTGCTGGTGATCCAGCTCGTGACCGGCGTGTTTCTGGCCATGCATTACAAGGCAGACTCCAACCTGGCCTTCGATTCCATCCAGCACATCATGCGTGAAGTCAATTACGGCTGGCTCATCCGCTACCTTCACTCCACCGGGGCTTCCGCCTTTTTCATCGTGATTTACACCCACATGGCCAGAACGCTCTACTACGGCTCCTATCGCCGTCCGCGGGAACTGCTGTGGTGGACCGGGCAGCTCCTGCTGCTGCTGATGATGGCCACGGCATTCATGGGCTACCTGCTGCCGTGGGGGCAGATGTCCTACTGGGGTGCCACCGTGATCACCAACCTGTTCAGCGCCACGCCGGGGTTCGGTGAAGACATCGTCGTGTGGCTGAGAGGCGGGTTTGCCGTGGACGATCCGACCCTGACCCGGTTCTTTTCCATGCACTATCTTTTTCCGTTCATCATTTCCGGGGCCGTTATCATTCACCTTGTTGCATTGCATACCGTTCGCAGCAGCAATCCTTCGGGCTTGAATTTGGCCGACAAGGACAACATCCCCTTTCATCCTTACTACACCACCAAGGATCTGTTTGGCCTGGGAATCTTTTTGCTGGGCTATTTCGCCATTGTCTTTTTCAAACCGGATTTGTTCATCGACCCGGCCAACAACGTCCCGGCCAACCCGATGCAAACGCCGGCAGACATCGTTCCCGAATGGTACTTCCTCCCCTTTTACGCCATTCTCCGGTCGGTCCCTGATCTGGCCGGCGGGGTGGTGGCCATGCTCGTTTCAGTGCTGATTTTTGCCGCCATGCCCTATCTGGACCGCTCACGCATCACGGGCGGTGCGCGATACCGCCCCATTTACCGGACCCTGTTCTACGTGTTTGTGATCGATATTTTCGTTCTCGGCTACGTGGGAGCCCATCCGCCAGCCAACCTCATGAAACTGACCGGGCAGATTGCCACCAGCATCTACTTCCTCACTTTCCTGCTGCTGCCTTTCGTGTCCCGCTGGGAAGAAAGCCGGCTGCTTCAATCAGGAAAATTGCCCGCAGATGTTGTCGGCATGGCCAGAAAGGAAATCGAGGAATCCCATGCTTAAGACTGTTTACTGGATCAGCACCCTTTGCCTGACACTCTTCGCCGGCACCGCACATGCGTCCGCCGACCTGCCCTCCATCCAGCGGGGAGCCCATATCGCGACAGAGGTTTGCAATGGCTGCCACAGCCTCAAATACATCAAGTACAAAGACCTGCTGTCCATCGGCCTGACAAAAGATGAAGTCAATACCTTGCGCGGCGAGAAAAACCTGGGGGATCCCCTGAAAGCGCAGATGGCAGTCAACGATGCCCTGGCCATGTTCAACGTGGCCCCCCCCGATCTTTCATTGATGGCTGAAGCGCGGGAAGGCGGTCCGCATTACATCGTTGAGCTCCTGACGGGATTTGCTCCGGGCGCGGACGGGCAAACGACGAACCGGGTTTTCCCGGGAATCAAGATGCCCGACATATTTGGCATTGCCCAGGCAGACCCCGCCGCAAGAAAGGAAATCGAACAGAAGGCGAAAGACGTCGCCGCATTTCTGGAATGGACAGCCGACCCCCAGGCTGATGCGAGAAAACGGATGGGGGCCGGCGTGCTGATTTATGTCGCTGTTCTCACCGTGCTGTTCTACTTGCTGAAGAAAAAGATCTGGCGACGCCTAAAATGATCGCGAGGCGCATTCGTTCATAATGCCGGCTTGCCTTTGAGCAGCGGAGTGACCGCGGATTCCAGCGATGCTTCGTCAAGCCCGGATTCTCCCCCGCCCCAGGCATCGAGGCGCAGCGTCCCCTGGCGATCGATCACGAAGGTGAGCGGAATGCGCCAGATGCGCCCGTAGCTGCGCATCTCCGCTTCGCCCGCCATGGCGCCCGGGTAACTGTAACGCCCCAGGACTTCCCGCACTTTGCTGACATCCGCCGGATCGTCCATGCTGATGGCGATCAGTTCCAGCCCTTCGCCATGGTGCCTGCGGTAGTAACGCTCAATGGCCGGCATTTCCGAACGGCAGGGCACACACCAGCTGGCCCAGAAGTGCAGGATCACCACCTTTCCCAGGCCATCCGCCCTGGAAAAAGTCTTGCCGTCCAGCAGCCGCACGCGGTAATCGGGGGCCGGCTCTCCGGGCCCGATCGCCTGCGCCGGCCCCGCCAGGAACCCGCAGGCGATGCATAACACAATCGTGATCCAGCGCTTTGCCATGTCTCCCTCCGATGCGCGGGTACTCAGAAGCTGTAGGTGATTCCTGCGCTCGCGATCTGCCGGGGAACCAGTTGGATCCCTGTCACCTGCTGGTAGAGCGGCAAGTAAACGAACGCATTGGCCTGCCACTGTTTGCTGATGCCGTAGAGCGCCCCAGGCGTCAGGTACAGCGAGCGCGAACCACTGTTGGCCGGGTCGCTGGCCACGCCCGAATCGGAGCGGCGCAGGGTCAGGTTGAGTTGCAGCAGCGGCACCAGCTTTTCTGAAATCGGGTTGGCGTCATAGTGCATGCCGGCCACCAGCTGCAGGCTGTCGCCCGGACGGTAGCCGGAACGCGAATCCAGGGCAGCGCGCACCATGCCTTGCAGGTACCACCCCCAGGTGCGCAGCTGGCCTACCCGGTAGCCGCCCAGCAGCAAGTCGGTGGTTCCCGTGCCGGGTTCGGTATCGCGATCGAACCCTGGTGCCGTGTAAGTGCCGGTAGGTAGCTTGAGTCCAAAAATCAGGCCCACCGACATGTCCGGCGAAAGGCCGGTGTACATACCCATGAGCCGGATGTCCGACAGCGTATTGGCCTGATAGTTGGCCACGGTGGGCGTGCCACTGCCAAACGAGGTGTTGGTGTAGAAACTGCGCTGCCAGTAGGGAACCATGGCCATGACGCCCCAGTCATGGTTGAAGTTGTACTGGAAGTTGGCGTTCAGGAAGTCCGTCTGGATTTTCTGGTCTGGGCTTTGGTCCAGGGGAATGCGGTTGGTGCCCAAACGTGCTTCGTCCTGGACCAGGCGAGTGGCCTGCAGGTTGAAGCTGCCACCTGAGCCTCCGCCGGGCAGTCCAAGGCCCGGCAACCCGATGTCGAACATGCCGCAGCCGCAGGCGCACGCCTGGGCCACTGCGGGCAGGAGCCCGGCCCAAATCAGCAATGCGCTGGATCGGAGCACTTCCGGAAATCGGCGCATGGAACAGTCATTCCTTCATTGTGCAAAAAAAGGGGAGGCGTGAAGCCTCCCCGAACAGGACCCTGCTACGGCAATACCAGCTGACTCCCGCGACCTTTGCCGGGATCGGCGTCAGGCTTGTTCATCAGCACAGTAATGGCGCCACGCAGGGCCGCCCCCATGGTGTGGTCCACAATGGCATTGTTGGTGGCCCGGTCATCCGGAGACACGAGGTCGAAAGTGTCCGCTTCGGCCACCGCCACGTTGTAGGTCTGTATTCCATACAGCGTGTTTCGGGGATTGCCGTTGATGTAAACCCTGTCCCAGATGCCCGCGATGGGGTGCAGCGCGACCGGCATGTTGATGTTGGCGTTCACGAAATAGATGCGCACCCGCTCGCCTGGCTTCGCTTCCAGAACCTGGGAGGCGTTGGGATCATGCACGGGATCGTAGTGCAGGATTTTTCCGTTGATGAGCGACCCGGCCCAGCCCTTGTTCTCCAGCATCGCCTTGTAGTCGTCGGCATCTGGAAAATACTGGCTTTGAACCAGAATGTATTCGCGGTCCGGCTTGGGGTAGGCCTTGCTGTAGCCGCCTTTGGGCTCCACCAGGATGGCCCCGTACATGCCGCGCGCGATGTGCTGCACCATGGGGCTTGCGCCGCAGTGGTACATGAACAGGCCGGGCACCTTGGCCTTGAAAATGAAATGTTTCGTTTCACCCGGCTTTACCGGCGCAAACTCGTTCAGCACATCCACCTGGGCTGCGTGGAAATCCATGGCATGGGAGTTCTTGTTTTCCGGCGGGTTGATCAGGGTGAAGTCCACCGTGTCCCCTTCATGGACCCGGACGAACTTGCCTGGCATGGCCCCGTCGAAAGTCCAGGCCGGGTACTTGGTTCCCTTGTTGTCGATCGTCACTTCCTTTTCCATGGCGGTCATGGTGACTTTCACCGTTTCCGCCAGCGCGCCCTGGGCAGACGCGACTGCGGCGCCTGCAACCAGCGCCAAGGCTGTCTTGCGTAGTAACTGCATGGCTTCTTCTCCTTATAGTAGATATCAACTGCTGCGGTTTCCCCCGTTCCCCGCCAGCCGGATGGCTGTTCAGGACCCGTATCGGCACTTGCACAGCCCCCGCAGGTGCTGCACCATGTCCCGGATTTCTCCATCACTCAGCGTGTCGCCCCAGGGCGGCATCAGCACGGACTTGTCGATGGACAGTCCCCCTTCCTTGATGACCTTGAACAGCTCGTCGTCCGTACGCCCGGACATAGCCTTGGCATCCGTGTGGTCGCGCGGCTGGACCGACATGTCGCGAATGTTGACGCCCTTGCCATTACCCTGGGAGCCGTGACACTGCACGCAATAGGTTTTGTAGTTGTCTGCGGCCGTTTCGGCGGCGCTGCTCGCACCTGCGACGGCAGCCAGCACCGCCAGCAACACCATTCGGTTATTTCTCATGGGCGTTCTCCTTGGACAGCAGCTCGCGATAGCGCACCAGCTTCTGGATATTGGCGTCGCTCACGTGCTTGTTGGGCATCCATATTTTCGGATCCCACGCCTGCGGGCTGCGGATGTAGCTTGCGATGAACTGCGCTTGCAAGCGTTCGCCCGCGGTGTACAGTTCAGGCCCCGACAGGCCACCGTAATCGGGTTCAATGCGGTGACAGGCCATGCACCCCAGGAACTTGTCGAACACCATTTCACCCATGGATTTCGAAAGGGCCCCCGCCTCGATTTTTTCACGCGCGATCAGGTCGTCATGGGCCTTGAGCTTCATGAGCGCTGCCGCCACGGCGGTAGCCTCGCCCTGGCCAAGGGCCGGATGCGCCTTGAGAGTCACCGCATCCACTTCATCGCCTTTTGGGCCTGGCTTGATGTGATCTCCGTAAAACTCGCCGACAGGCCGGATGGGTTTCGGCTGTTGCAGCCAGGACACCAGCCAGGCCTCGCGATATTTGTTGCCCGCGTAGAAAAGATCCGGCCCCTTGCGGCTCCATAGCGCCTGCAAGGTCTGCGGCGCAGGACCCGTGAGGTTATGGCAGGATGCGCACTGCTGCTGCAGGATCGCGCCGCCGTCTGCACCCCAGGCGGCCAAAGACAGTGCGGCAAAAACCGGAATGGCTGCAGCGTGCCGCAACACGCGTGTCATCAAGGCGCTCATGGTTGCCTCCGGTGGTGACGGCCTTCCTGCTCAGCGGCCTTTCCTGCAAAGCCGGCACTCGTGAAAATGCCATATCCCTGTTTCATCGACTCGCTGTAGAAGAAATTTGGGTCGTACATGGCGTCCTTGTTTTTCCAGACGTACCAGTCCTCTTTGGGAATTCCGTCGTACTCGATGATGGTGATGGGACCGCCGGGGAACTTGCCACGCGCCGTCACGTGATGGTCGATGTGATCGTGAAAAATGAAGCGACCCGGATTGTCCATCTTGATGATGGCGTCATAGCGTTCGCCCGGTCCCACCAGCACGGTGTCGGCATAGTAAGGCTTGGGCAGGGGCAAGCCGTCCTTGTGGGTGACCAGCATGTCGTGGCCATGGGAATGCATTTCATGAAACTCGCCACCAGCCCCGATGAAGCGCACGCGCACCACGTCCCCTTTCTTCACGCGGATGGGTTGTGTGAGCGGAAACGATTTGCCGTTGATGGAGAAATAGTCTTCCACCTCGTAGGGCGTGCTGCCTTCGCCGTAATTTTCGCCGTGCTTGCTTTCCCAGCTCGACAGCATCATGACCACGTCCTTGGTCACGGTTTTTTCCAGCGGGGTTGGGTCCTTGGGATCCACGATCATGGGGCCCCACATGCCCCGTATGCCCACATGCTCGTTGACGTTGACATGGCAGTGATACCAGAGCGTGCCCGGGCGATCCGCCTTGAAGCGGTAGGTGAAGGTTTCGCCAGGCTGCACCGGTTCCTGCGTCACGCCGGGTACCCCGTCGTTCTTCCAGGAGTTTTTCTGGTGGGTGCCATGCCAGTGAATGGTGTGCGGCAACGTGGTGTTGTTCGTGAGATGGATGACGAGATCGTCGCCTTCCTTCACGTGGATCAGCGGACCGGGAACCTGGCCATCAAATGCGAACACCTTGTAGTCAAGATCTGGCGCCACATGTTCAACGACTTCTTCGATGGTCATGTTGAATTCGCGTTGCTCCGCCTGTGAAAGGCCGGACCATGCAAACAGACAGCAGGCCGTCAGAACGGCGGCAAAACCGGTTGGTTTCATGATGCATCCCCCTTGTTGACACTCGGACCCGTATTTTTTTCGGCTCTTATTGGCCTGTTCACTGTCTGAAATTGTATCGAGTCAAAACTTGGAGCAAAGGGATCATTGGATGTACGTGGCAGCTACACCGAAATGGGTATTTATCGAAACCGAATCAGAAATCAAAATCGCTTGTCCCCCGCCACTGCAAGGAGCATGCGCATGGCAACCAGCCCCACCCTGCAAACGGCAACCGTGCTGATCATCGATGATCATCCGCTGTTCCGTAAGGGGGTCTTGCGGCTTCTGATGTCCACGGATAATTTGCAGCCCGTGGCAGAGGCTGAAAACGGCCTTCAGGGTATTGAGATTGCCTGTTCCCTCAAGCCCGACCTCATCTTGCTGGACTTGCATCTGAAAGGCGGAATGGATGGAATCGAAACCCTTCACTCGCTTCGGGAGAAAGGCGTTTCAAGCCATATTGCCGTGCTGACGGTTTCGGACAAGCCTGCCGACATCATTGCCGCCGTCCGTGCAGGCGCTGACGAATATGTGCTTAAGGATTCCGAGCCGGAATCCCTGCTGCGCCGGCTTCAGGCTCTGCTGTTTTCAGATGCCCAGATGAGCGATGAAATGATGGCGCTGCTTGCCATTGCCCTGCGCGAACAGCATGAGGTAAAGGATCGAAACACAAAGGACCTGACCGAGCGGGAAATTGCCATTCTCCGTCATCTGGCCCATGGCCATTCAAACAAGATCATTGCCCGCGAACTCGACATCATGGAAAGCACCGTCAAGGTCCACGTCCATAACCTGCTGCGGAAACTGCATTTTCAGTCCCGCGTCGAAGCGGCGGTGTGGGCGGTGGAACAAAAGCTGTTGTCCGCCCGGATCGGATAGACGGCGTAGCTCTCTCCGTGGGCTCAGTACACCTTGTATGGAAGGAACTTTCCGCTCATGGTGATGCTTACCCGATCGCCTGCAGGATTCGCCTCGCGCTTCAAGTCCATTTTGAAATCGATGGCGCTCATGATGCCATCACCGAATTCCTCATGGATCAGTTCCTTGAAGGTTGTGCCGTAGACATTAACAAGCTCGTAGAAACGATATATCAAAGGATCAGTAGGTACGGAGGTTGGCAATGAACCTTTGTAAGGCACGACTTGAAGAAGCTGGACCGCCTCCTCTGGAAGCTTGAAAATTTTACCGATGATTTCAGCCTGACCTTTTTCAAAGGTCATTTGGCCCAGGCAACCTGCCGTGACCCATTCTTTGGACAACCCAACTTGACTGGCCACGTCCGCCCATTTGAGCCCCTGCTTGATTCGGGACGAAACGATCATTTCAGTGACATCGTTACGATTCATGATGTTCTCCTATACTGTACAAAATATAATTTCCAGACTTCGGATCGTCTAACTCTGGGAAGGAAATTTCACTTTTTTCATCACGATTCCGATGGCGGCCGTGCGCGTTTCAACGCCCAGTTTCTCGAAGATGTGTTCCACGTGTTTATCCACGGTACGCGGGCTGCATTCAAGAATTGCACCGATCTGTCGATTGGTTTTTCCATGCACCATCCAGTAAACCACTTCAGCTTCTTTGATGGTCAGGCTGAATCGTTGCTGAAGTGAGCGGACAATAATCGCTTCGCTTTCTTCCCGCATCAGCACCAGGACTTCATTTTCATGGTCCAGGATCTGAATGCGTCCGAGCAAACGGGCCCCTTCCGTTTCCATCAATACGGGAATATCCCGGTCCTCATGGACAGCCTGAAGAGCGCGATGAAGCCACTGCATGAATTCGGCTGGGAGCATCGGCCCGGCATGAATGCCGAAATACTTGTCGAATAGCTCCTTTCCTTGCGGAGTAGCCCATAGTATCACCCGTTGTTCCCGATCCACCGTCAGGCTTGCCTGGTCAACCTGATCCAGGGCGCCGTGAGCCTGGCTGGCATGTCGCGCCCTTTGCAGATGGGCCGCGATACGCGCAAGAACTTCCTGAGGCTTGATGGGCTTGACCACATAATCAGTCACCCCATGAGAAAACGCATTCACCACGTTTTCGGTGTCTGCAAGGCCCGTCAGGAATATGACCGGGATACTCTGTGTGGAAACATCATTTTTCAGATGCTGTGCCACCTGAAACCCGTCAATTCCTGGCATGATCGCATCCAGCAGGATGATGTCCGGCCGCTGGCGCCGTACGGACTGCAAGGCTGATTCCCCGCTGGTTGCAACCAGTACCGTGTACCCGGCTTCGTCCAGCGCATCATGCAGCAATGCAAGGTTTTCTGGGGTATCGTCCACGACCAGGACCACTGCCGATGTTTCGGTCTTCCTCATGAAACTTCCCTGATTTCTGTGGCGCGTTTCAAAAAAAACTTTAATTCCTCAAATTGGAACAAGCTGGCCATCCTTCTCGCGGCATCGATAAATTCATGGTATTCGCTGCCACATTCGCGCAAGCGCTCCAGCGTCTGGAAAACTCCTTTGAGGTATCCGGATTCGGCATGCCGGCTTAATTCATCGACCCATTTTCGTGACGGATAAGTCATCTGATCAGGCGGAACAACAGGTGTGTTCATGGGCACATCATGAAAAATCCAGGAAAGTGAAAGAGCGCGTCCGACACATTCCAGCAACTCATTGATATTCACTGGCTTCGTTATAAAGTGGTCTGAAGTGATATTGGAATCATTGTCCGAATTCTTTTCAAAGGCATTGGCCGATACCACCATGACCTTGACGTAACGGTGTTCAGTTTGCCGAATTCGTCTTATCGTTTCCCACCCATCGATGCCAGGCATGGCCAAGTCCATCATCACAAGGTCAGGATGAACTTTATCGAGAAGATCCAGACATTCCTGTCCATTCCCTGCCTCGAACACTTCAAACCCCAATGGCGTCAAAAACCCAGACAGCACATTGCGATCCTGCAGTTCGTTGTCAACCACAAGAACCCTTCTTCGTGGCCCATGGTATCCCAGATAAATCTTGCTCTCGAACGTTCCAACTGCCGTGTGTCCGGTCACGCAAGGCAAAAACAGGCGCATTTTGAAAACGCTGCCTTTTCCTTCCATGCTATTGACCGTGATGTCCCCTCCCATAAGGTCAATAAGCATTTTCGATATGGTGAGGCCAAGACCCGTTCCTCCGGCAGCGTCGGAAGACATGCTGGATCCGCGGGAGAAGGGCTCGAAAACTCGTTCCAGGTCTGATTCAGAAATCCCTGGCCCCGTGTCCTCCACTTCTATTGTTGCAATTTCATTCTGGTACTTTATCCTCAGGGAGACGCGCCCTTCCCTGGTGAATTTGATGGCATTGCCCACAATGTTGATCAGAATTTGACGCAGCCGGCCGCCATCACCACGCACGGTCATGGGCAACTCGGACAGCGGCTGGTAAACAAAATCAAGGCCTTTGTTTTGCGCCTGAAGCTTGAACATGCTGACGATTTGCTGGACCAGTTCTCGAAAGGGAAGCATTTTGATATTCAGCTTCAATTTGCCGCTTTCAATCCTGGCAATGTCCAGGGTTCCCTCTATCAATGACAGCAAGTGTTCGCCGCTGCGCCGGATGACGCTGACCGCCTGCTTGCGGTGCCCCGGAATGCTGGGATCTCCATCCATGATCTGGGCATAGCCCAGAATGCTGTTCAGAGGAGTTCTCAACTCGTGGCTGATGGACATGATGTATCGGCTTTTGGCCAGATTGGCCGTATCTGCCGTCGCCTTGGCACTTTGCAGGAGCTTGTCGGTTTTTTTATGGGAGTTTATTTCCTGCATGAGCAGGCCGGTTTGGGACTTGGCTTCCAGGAATGCCACCTGGCGGCTCTTGCTGACCAGAACCAGCCACCAGGCAACAATCCCGGAAATCACGAACAATCCAGAGAAAAGCCTGACGTAAATGCCGCGGACGTACTGGACCAGTTCGACGTTTCCAAGATTGCCCGCGTAGACCTCCTGGTAATAGAGCAGTCCGAGCAAAGCGATCAGAACCAGGGAAAAGGACAGCAGCAGGACAATGTAGTGCCCAAGACCAACTCGCAGGTAGTTGATCAGTTTTGGCGGAAGCAGCAGGCTGATCCAATCCATCATCTGCACTGAAATCCGGGCCGTGGGTTTGCACTGATCCTGGCACCGAACATCCAGCGTACAGCACAGGGAGCATATTTTTCCCTGGTATGCGGGACAAACGGCCACGTCCTCGCGTTCGAAATGGTTCCCGCACACGGTGCACTCATGGCTTTGGGCTGAATCCCCCATCAAATCCGGAGGACGCGCTATATAAAATCTGCCTTTGGTCCAGTAGGCAATGAGCGGCGACAGAATGACCGGCAACAGCAAGGACACCAGAATGGCAAAAGGCTGCAACGTCTCACCAAGAACACCCAGATAAATGAGGATGGCGATGGTGGCCGTGACGGTGACCGTCAGAAACCCCACAGGATTGATGTCGTACAGGTACGCGCGCTTGAATTCCACAGAACGGGGTGACAGGCCCAGCGGTTTGTTGATCACGAGATCCGTGAACACTGTCATGATCCAGGGAACGGCGATATTCGAAAACAGGCCCAGGACACTGTCCATGACCTGCAGCAGGTTCAGCTCCATCAGCATCAGTGCAATGACGATGTTGAAAATGACCCACACCACCCGGCCCGGATGACTGTGCGTCAGACGCGAAAAAAAATTGGACCAGGCAAGCGACCCTGCATAGGCGTTGGTTACATTGATTTTCAGCTGCGACAGAATGATCAGGAGCGAAGAGAAAATCAGGATGACCCAGTAATTCGAGAAGACGTATTGATAGGCAATGAAGTAAAGGGCATTGGGATTGAGGGTCTGGTTGATTTCGTATCCCATCCTCAGCGCCACGTAAGCCAGCGTCATTCCACCCAGGATTTTAAGTGAACTCAGCACGACCCAGCCGGATCCGCCGGCAAACACTCCTGCATACCAGGATTTTCGGTTCTCCGGGGTTATGGCCGGCATGAAACGCAGGTAATCCGCCTGTTCGCCCATCTGGGCCAGAAGAGGCAACAGCACGGTCAAGGCGGCGCAAAATGTCTTTACGTGGAAGCTTCCTCCTCCACCGTCAATTCCGGTAAAACGCCAGATGTCATGGAACGTGACGTAATTTGAATTCAGCAGATAGATGTAGGGCAGCACCAGCAAGGCCAGCCAGAATGGCTGGGTGAAGCTCTGGAACCGGCTGATTGCCGTAATTCCTCTGGTCACCACCGGTATGACCACAACGGCACACAGAATGTAGGCCCAGGGCAGGGAGATATTGAAGGCCAGATGCACGGCGAAAGCCATTATGGCGGCCTCGAACGCAAAAAAGATGAAGGTGAAGGCGGCGTAAATCAGGGATGTGATGGTCGATCCCAAATAGCCAAACCCGGACCCCCGGGTGAGCAAATCCATGTCCAGGTTATATCGCGCCGAATAGTAACTGATGGGCAGACTGACCAGCAGCAGGATGATGGCTGAACACAGGATGGCGCAAAAGGAATTGACGAACCCGGAGTGAATGAGCAACGTCGCCCCGAGAGCCTCCAGCACCATGAAAGAGGAAGTGCTGAAGGCCGTATTGGCGACCTCACCTATACTCCATTTTCTGAAGCTTTCCGGAGCATAGCGCAGGGCGTAGTCTTCCAGGCTCTCGTTGGCAACCCACGTGTTGTAATCGCGGCGAATTGTGAAGACGCCCTGCGCCGAAAAGTCATTCATAACATGCCGGCACGCTCTATGAACCGGATGATTTCAGGCAATCCCTGCCGGGTTTTCATGTTGCTGAACAAAAATGGCCGTTCGCCGCGCATCCGCTTTGCATCGTGGTCCATGACTTCCAGCGAGGCGCCCACATGAGGCGCCAGATCGATTTTGTTGATGATCAACAGATCGGACTTGGTAATTCCAGGCCCCCCTTTGCGAGGGATCTTTTCCCCGGCCGCCACATCGATCACATACAGCGTCAAGTCCGAAAGTTCCGGACTGAAGGTGGCAGCGAGATTGTCGCCGCCGCTTTCCACGAAAATCACGTCGAGATCCGGAAAGCGCTGATTCAACTGATCAATCGCTTCCAGGTTGATGCTGGCATCTTCCCGAATGGCTGTGTGCGGACATCCGCCGGTTTCAACACCCAGGATGTGGTCCGGGCTCAAGGCGGCATGACGCACCAGAAACTGCGCATCCTCTTCCGTATAAATGTCATTGGTTATCGCCGCCACGTGATATTTATCGCGCATGGCAATGCACAGTTCCAGGGTCAAGGCAGTTTTCCCGGACCCCACCGGGCCCCCGATGCCCACACGAAGCGGTTGACGTTGATTGATCATGATCGAAATAGCCTGGCGTATTGTGTTTCATGCGAACAGGAAGCCAGGGCATGGCCCGGCAGTGAATTCACGGCATCTTCAATGGCTGCATCCAGGATGGCGTCAAGGTGGCGTTCAACCTGGCTGGACAACTCGAAAAGCAGCCGCTGCCCTTCGCTTTGGCCCAATGGAACGCACTTCACGGCGGCCATGACCTGATTTTCCAGCCACGACCACAGGTAGCCTGTCACGGCCTCCCTCTCTGACAACGCCCAATGATGGGCCAGGTAGCTCCAGGCTCCCGGAAAAGTGATCTGCGCCATCCGCGTCGCTTCTTCAGGCAAAGACACCCCCATCTGCCTCAGCAGTTGCCTCATGGAAAATCCCATCTGCAAGGTCTCGGCCCGCAACTCGCTGGTGTCCCGGCTCGCCATGAACGCTTCATCGTGCCTGATCGCCAATGCGACATCTCCCATGCGCCAAGCCCTCAACATATGAACCAGATATATGGCCTCGCAATGGGCCATGCCGTCACGCAACGCATCGCCGACCCACCTCAAAACGCCGGGGGCATCCGTGACCAGCCCCTGCTCCACAACCCACTCCAACCCTTGCGAATAGCTGTAGGCTCCAACCGGCAGCGCAGGACTCGCCAGTTGCAGCAGCCTCAGCAAAGCGACCGTCTTACCGTGTTCGCATGTCGTGAATTCTTGAACCACGGCCGATCCCATCAAAGCTGTGCCCATGTGCATGTCCCACATGCTTCCCATAAGCTCCCGACTCGGGCTCAAACGGCGCCATGACCTCCTCCACCTCGAGACCCAGGCCACGTACCATGTCCGCCAGAACATGATCCCGTGCAAACCGCAGCCAGGCGGTTGTCACTTCAAGGGCCACATGCCGGTTGCCCAGATGGTAGGCGGCCCGGATCAGGCGCAGCAGATCTGCCGAGCGCGCTTCCATCACAGCTTCCATCGCCGCCTTGACGACAATGATGCGGCCGTCCTGGGAAACAAGATGGTCCCCGCCGCGCAGCACGGTTCCCCGCTTGAGGAACAACCCCACCTCCTCGCCCGAATCCAGACTGGTTTGCAGGCGATTTTTGCAGCGATATTCAAACGGCAGCGTCAGGGACTCCGTTGCCTTAATTTCACTGGATGCCAGCTGTTCAACCACAACCATGGGAACCTCAGAACAGGAAATATCGCTGGGCCATGGGCACGACAGCCAGCGGATCGCACGACAACAGTTTTCCGTCTGCGCGCACTTCATACGTTTCAGGGTCCACCTGAATCTGTGGCAATGCGTCGTTGTAGACCATGTCCTTTTTTTCCAGGCGGCGGGTGTTTTTCACGGCAACCAGGGGTTTCCTCAACCCCAGACCCTGTACAGAAAAATTGTCGAGGGATGCTTGCGAAACAAACGTCACCGAATGGGACAGCGCCTGCCCGAAGCTGCCGAACATCGGCCGCCCATGCACCGGCTGCGGCGTGGGAATGGATGCATTGGCATCCCCCATCAGGGCATAGGCAATCATTCCGCCTTTGATGATGGTGGAAGGTTTCACCCCAAAAAAAGCTGGCCGCCAGATCACGAGGTCAGCCAGTTTTCCTGATTCAATGGATCCCACTTCGTGGCTGATGCCGTGTGCAATGGCCGGGTTGATGGTGTATTTGGCCAGATACCGCTTGACGCGGAAATTGTCATTGCGAGGCGAGTCTTCGGGCAAAGGGCCACGCTGAACCTTCATTTTGTGTGCCGTCTGCCAGGTTCGCAGGATCACTTCCCCCACCCTTCCCATAGCCTGTGAATCCGAAGACATCATGGAAATGGCACCCATGTCCTGCAGAATGTCCTCCGCAGCAATGGTTTCACGCCGAATCCGCGATTCGGCGAAAGCCACGTCTTCGGCAATGGCGGCATCCAGGTGATGGCACACCATCAGCATGTCCAGATGCTCATCGATCGTGTTGACGGTATAAGGTCGCGTGGGATTGGTTGACGAAGGCAGCACGTTCTTCAGCCCCACGGCCCTGATGATGTCCGGAGCATGCCCGCCCCCGGCCCCTTCGGTGTGAAATGTGTGGATCGTCCGGCCCTTGAAAGCGCCCAGCGTCTCTTCAAGGAACCCCGATTCATTGAGGGTGTCCGTGTGAATGGCCACCTGCACGTCATACACGTCGGCGACCGACAGGCAATTGTCAATTGCTGCCGGGGTGCTGCCCCAATCCTCGTGCAGTTTTAATCCAATGGCTCCTGCCTTGACCTGTTCTATGGCCGGCTGTGGCAGCGACACGTTTCCCTTTCCCATGAATCCCAAATTCATGGGGAAAGCTTCCGCAGCCTGGAGCATGCTGTGGATATGCCAGGGCCCCGGCGTGCACGTGGTTGCAAATGTGCCAGTGGCGGGCCCGGTCCCGCCGCCCAGCATGGTGGTGACCCCCGAGCTCAAGGCTTCTTCAATCTGCTGGGGGCATATGAAATGGATGTGGCTGTCTATGCCACCGGCTGTCACCAGCATGCCTTCACCGGCAATGATTTCTGTGGCAGCCCCGATGGAAATCGTGACACCGGGCTGTATGTCAGGGTTTCCAGCTTTGCCGATACCCCAAATCCGCCCTCCCTTGATCGCCAGATCCGCCTTGATGATTCCGCACATCGGATCCATGATCACGGCATTGGTGATGACGGTATCGGCCACTTCAGCGGCATTCTGTTGCGACTGCCCCATGCCATCGCGAATGACCTTGCCACCGCCAAATTTGACCTCTTCGCCGTAAATTGTGTGGTCCTGTTCGATCTCGATCCACAATTCGGTATCGGCCAGGCGCAGTCGGTCACCCACCGTCGGCCCAAACATCTCCGCATAGGAACGGCGGGACAATGTCGTTGCCATGGCATCAGCTTCCCATGACGATCAAGGCAAGACCGAGCACCCCGGCACCTGCCCACCGGGTTCTGCTGAGGGAGCGATGTATCCACTGGCCCATTACCACCCCAAGGCTCAGCAGCAGGCCCGTGGCCAGCATGAACCCGGCGAAATAACTCGCGGGATCTGCCATCGCCGGAATCTCCAGGCCATGGGCAAGTCCATGCCACATGGCGAAGCAGGCTGCCACCAACATTCGCACCAGCATGGTGCACGGCTTGGCCCAGAGCAGCAGGGTGCCTGTTGCGAGCACACTCGCGATCAGGGAAGACTCTACCCAGGAAGGGGCTATGCCCTGTATTCCAAGAAAGCTTCCTGACAGCATTCCTGTCAGGAACGACGCAAGGACGGCCACACGCTGGCGGTAGGAGGAAGCCATGGCCGTCCAGATTCCCATGGAAACCATGCCAACCAGGTGATCCAGGCCTTCAAAAGGATGGGCCCATCCCTGCAGAAAACCTCCCGACCCGTGGCCTGGATGAGCGAACGCCAAACCAGGCAGCAAACAGGCTGCGACGCAGGCCACGCCACGCACAACAGATTGTTTCCGATGCCGTTTCATAAATCCCCCTGAACTTTTCCCTGAAATCCAAAAACCCGCCGGCTTCCGGAAAAGGCCACGAGTTCCACGGTCCGCTCTTGCCCGGGCTCAAATCGCACGGCCGTTCCTGCCGCAATGTTCAAACGCATTCCCCGGGCCTTGTCACGATCGAAAGCCAAGGCGTCGTTGGTTTCATGAAAATGGTAGTGAGAACCCACCTGGATGGGCCGATCACCGCGATTGGCCACCACCAGCACAAGCGTCTCGCGGCTCTTGTTCAAAGGAATCTCTTCCGCTTCAAGCCTCCATTCACCCGGTATCATCCTGGCCCCTACACAATCGGTTGATGGACGGTCACCAATTTGGTGCCATCCGGGAATGTGGCTTCTACCTGGACGTCGGGAATCATTTCTGGAACGCCCTCCATGACATCGTCGCGACCCAGCAGGCCAGCTCCCTGACTCATCAGTTCTGCCACTGTTTTTCCATCCCGGGCCCCCTCCAGCAAGGCTGCGGTGATGTAGGCAACGGCTTCGGGGTAATTCAGTTTGAGGCCACGGGCCTTGCGCCGCTCTGCCAGCAAGCCCGCAGTAAATATCAGCAACTTGTCCTTTTCGCGTGGGCTCAAATCCATGACGCTTCATGTCCTCCAGATCCGCGGGTTTTCAGCCGGACGCCCCAACAACTGAGGCCTCAGTGCGTGCCAGATGGCGGTGAACCACAACTTGGCCGCTTCCGAAGAGTCCCCCAAGATACGAGCAATAAATATGCCATCCATTAATGTGATCCCCGTCCGGGCCTGGCTTCTGACCGGAATCGAACGGCAATCAGCCAGCATTTCCTTTTTCAATGCCTCGCTGCACGCAACCAGGGTTCCCATCACGGTGTGCCCGTCCAGGCCCGTCTGGCTTTTCATGACCGGTTCCTGCGCATCAAAGCGCGCGCGATCCAGCAATACCAGACGCCCGCCGCGACGAATGGCGAGGGAAGAGCGGGCCTGGCCTTGCGAATAAGCTTCTCCCGAATGGCGCCGCCCAAAACACAGGATGTCCCATCCCATCATGACCGCACCCGGCTCAAGTTCGACTTCCATGGCCATATCTGCCTGGCACTGGTCGAACAGGATCGTTTCCTGCGGAAGCCATTCAAGAGCAGCCTGAGGGCCAACGTGCAGTCGCACCTGTTGGCGTGCCTGCCGATGATTGCTGCGGTACCATTTGTTCGCCCCGGGATTGGTGAACAGCACGTGGGCTTTCTCGCCCAGGTAGGCCTGCACCTGAAGATGGTCGCCGCCCACGATTCCGCCTGGCGGGTGCAACAGCAAGGTATGGCACACGTCCTCGCCCTCGGGGTACAGAACTTTCTGCACTCTAAGCGGCCCCTGATGGGATTTGTGTCGCAACACCGTGCCCCGTGCTGCGCGGTCGTAAGCCAGGGAAAGGCTGGCATGCCAGCCTTTCGCAGTTTCCGGCATTACTCTGGACCACCCGGGTTGGGAATTCCCGGGACAGGGCATTCCTCCGTACCCACCATCGGACGCGTCAGCGATTCCACGCGGCGTTGCGTTCCTTCTGGATCATTGACCCACTGCTTGTAAAAGTCATAAGGGCACGCGGCAACCCCGGACCGGCCTTCACCCGAATTGATGAGTCCGGTATAGCCCCGATGCAGGAGCTTGAACAAATGGTTTTGCGATTGGCCGTGACGGCGGAAATCCCGTATGAGTTGCTTGGACAGCGCCGCATACTGGATGCCGTTCTCTTCCTCCCCGCACTCGCCCAGGGTGCGGCCATCAAATCCGATGATGGCCGAGTGCCCAAAGTAGGAATAAACGCCGTCGAAGCCGGAGGCGTTGGCGACGGCAACGTAGGTGTTGTTGGCAAAAGCCATCGCCTTGGAAATGATGATCTGCTGCTCTTTTGCCGGATACATATATCCCTGGCAGCGCACAATCAACTCAGCGCCCTTCATGGCGCAATCCCGCCATATTTCAGGGTAATTGCCGTCATCGCAGATGATCAGGCTGATTTTCAGGCCTTTCGGTCCTTCCGAAACGTAGGTCTGCTCTCCGGGATACCAGCCTTCAATCGGAGTCCAGGGCATGATCTTCCGGTATTTCTGGATGATTTCGCCCTGGTTGTTCATGAGGATCAGGGTGTTGTAAGGCACTTTATGGGGATGCTGCTCATGGCGTTCGCCCGTGAGGGAAAAAATGCCCCACACGTTCGCCATGCGGCAGGCTTCTGCAAAGATTTCCGTTTCCGCTCCCGGAACGGTCGCTGCCGTGTCGAACATTTCCTGGGTGTCGTACATGATGCCGTGGGTGCTGTACTCCGGGAAAATCACCAGGTCCATCCCGGGTAACCCCGCCTTCATTCCCACCACCATGCGGGCGATGGCATGGGCGTTTTCAATCACTTCTGCCTTGGTGTGCAGCCGGGGCATCTTGTAATTCACTACAGCCACACCCACTGTGTCATTACTGCTTGAAATATCACCGTGTATCATGAGTTGATCCTTGTTGCCGGTTAATGACTGATCATCCAGGGACGCTTGTGCGCAAATCCCTTGGGGGCTGTGCTGGCTGAACTGCTGCTGCAGCAGGAACAGCCTCGCCCATGTCCGGACATGCTCCTGTGTTTGGGCTCATGGGCCGACTTTTCATTTGTGGCCATGGCTTTTCGCCGATGTTCCGGCATGTCGGCAATCCGCGGGGCAGCCGCAATCATGCGTGGCGACAAAGCGCCACAAGAGATGCAGTGCTGCTCCGCATCGCGTTCACCCATCCTCAGCAGCCGGTCAAACGGGCCGCAATTCGGACAAAGAAAATCATAGGTCGGCATGCTCACCCCTTGTCGTAGGCAATCGGCATGCTGGGCCCACCCTTGATGAACTGGGTTGGCCCTGATGCATTGGGACGAATGTCGAATTCGAAAATCTGTGTGGGAAGCCACAGGGTGGCGCAGGAATTCGGTACGTCAACCACGCCACTGATGTGACCCTGCACAGGCGCTGTCCCCAAAATGGAATAGGCCTGGGATCTGGAATACCCGAACTTGGTCAGATACTCGATGGCATTGAGACAGGCCTGCTGGTAGGCGACATTGACGTCCAGGTAATACTGCTTTCCGGCCTCGTCCACTGAAATCCCTTCGAAGATCAGGTAATCGTTGTAGTGGGGCGTGATCGGACTGGGTCTGAAGATGGGGTTTTTGATCCCGTATTTCGCCATCCCGCCTTTGATGACTTCGACTTTCATGTGCACCCAGCCGGCCATTTCAATGGCGCCGCAGAAGGTGATTTCACCATCTCCCTGGCTGAAATGAAGATCCCCGACAGACAACCCCCCGCCTTTCACATACACCGGAAAGTAGATCTTCGAACCGCGCGACAAGTCCTTGATGTCACAGTTTCCACCGTGTTCGCGCGGAGGAACGGTACGGGCGCCCGTCGTGGCAGCCTTTGCCTTTGCATCGCCTTTCAGTTTGCCCATGTGGGCTGTGGACGGAAACGGCGGGTTGGCAAGCGCCGGAACCCGCGTGGGATTGGTGTCAATGAGGGCCTGCTCCCGGCTGTTCCATTGTTCCAGCAATTCATGGCTCGGCAGACACCCGATCAGGCCCGGATGAATCAGGCCGGCATAGCCCACTCCGGGAACATGGCGGCTTTTTGTAAACATGCCCTGGATATCCCAGATCGATTTCTGCGCATGGGGAAAATGATCGGTCAGGAACCCGCCGCCATTCTGCTTCGAAAAAAATCCGTTGAACCCCCACAGGCTGTCGTCCTTTGCCCCGATGTCCAGCAGGTCAACCACCAGCAGGTCCCCCGGCTCGGCACCGTGAACGCCGACGGGGCCCGAAAGGAAATGCACGATGGACAGATCGATGTCACGAACATCTTCTGCACTGTCATCATTCTTGATGAACCCTCCGGTCCAGTCGTAGGTTTCCAGGATGAAGTCATCGCCCGGCTTGACCCAGCAAGCCATGGGGATATCCGGATGCCAGCGGTTGTGAATCATTTCGTTCGTGTAGGGCGACTCTTTCAGATCCACTTTGATGAGGGTGTCGGTCATGATGCACTCCTGAATTGATTAAACGGACAAATACTTGCTGATGACGCTTTCATCCACGTTGGCGCTGATGTCCTGATAGACAAAGCGCCCCTTTTCGATCACGCAAAACCGGTCGGCAATTTCCATGGTGAAACTCAGGACCTGCTCGGACACGATGATGGTCAGCCCTTTGGATTTCCGGATTTCCTTCAGGGTTTTGGCAATGTCTTTGATGATCGAGGGCTGGATCCCTTCCGTCGGTTCGTCCAGCAAAAGAACCTTGGGGTTGGTGACCAGAGCCCGCGCGATGGCCAGTTGCTGCTGCTGCCCTCCCGAAAGGTTCCCCCCCTTGCGCGCCCGCATGTCGTAGAGGACGGGAAACAGGGCATAGATGTCGTCTGGCACCTTGTTGTTCCGGACATCGGAAGGAAGTCCCGTCTGGATGTTCTCCAGCACCGTCATGTTTGAAAAAATCATCCGCCCCTGGGGAACGTAGGCGATCCCGTTCCTCACCCGGTTGAATGACTCCATGCCGTTAAGCGACTGGCCGTCCACTTTCACGTCCCCGGACATGGCTGGGATGATCCCCATCAGGGTCTTGAAAAAGGTGGTTTTCCCCATGCCGTTGCGGCCCATCACGGCGACTATTTCCTTCTGGCCGACATCCAGCGAAATGCCATTGATGACCTTGCTTTGACCATAGCCGGCATCCAGGCCGGCAACTGAAAACATGGCGTGTTCCATGGCGTCTCCCTCAATGTCCCAAATAGACTTCAATGACTTTGGGGTTGGATTGCACGGACTCCATGCTCCCCTCCGCCAGCAGCTTTCCCTGGTGCAAAACAGTCACCTTGTGCGCGATGCGTTTCACGAACTCCATGTCATGTTCAATGACGATCAGCGACCGCCCTTGGGCGATCTTGTTGAGCAGTTCGGCGGTCTTTTCGCGCTCCACCACGCTCATGCCGGCCACAGGCTCGTCAAGCATCAGCAACGCAGGGTCCTGAATCAGCAACATGCCGATTTCCAGCCATTGCTTCTGGCCATGGCTGAGCAAACCCGACTGGGTATTGAGATGCTCTTCCAGAAAAATCATCCTTGCCGTGTCAATAATCTTCTGTTCGACCTCGGGAGTCCGCTTGAACATCAGGGAACCCAGCACGCTGCGCCCTTCCGGATAGGAAATTTCCAGGTTCTCCAGGACGGTCAGGTTTTCATAGATGGAAGGCGTCTGGAATTTACGCCCGACACCCAGCTGAACCAACTTGTATTCCGGCAAGCGGGTCAACTCGATTCCATTGAACTCGATGGTTCCGGAAGTGGCCTTGGTTTTTCCGCAGATCAGATCAAGGACCGTGGTCTTTCCGGCCCCGTTGGGCCCGATGATCACCCGCAGTTCGTTCTCCTCGACGTACAGGTTGAGATCGTCCACGGCCTTGAATCCGTCAAACGACACCGTCAGGCCTTCAATGGAAAGTGCGATCTTGTTTGCCATGTCATGCCCCCGCATTTTCGGTATTGGGTTTTGAGGAAACGTCTTTCCCCTTTCCTTTCTTCATGAGCTGGCACAGGCGCGGTTCCAGATGGGTCTTGTACAGGCCCGACAGGCCTTCCGGAAACACCATCACCACACCAATGAACAGCAGCCCCATGAAGAACAGCCACAGCGTCGGAAACGATTCCGAA
>JAJZPY010000021.1 GCA_021811005.1 Pseudomonadota bacterium | reverse complement strand
CCACGGTGGCCATCGTGGGCCGGCCCAATGTCGGCAAGTCCACGCTGTTCAACCGCCTGACCCGCACGCGCGATGCGCTCGTGGCCGACCTGCCGGGCCTTACGCGGGACCGCCATTACGGCCGGGCACGGTTTGAAGGCCTGTCCTACCTGGTCATCGACACTGGTGGCTTCGAACCCGTGGCGCGCGATGGGATTCTGCTGGAAATGGCGCGCCAGACCCTGCAGGCCGTGGACGAAGCCGACCGCGTGATTTTTCTGACGGATGGCCGCGCCGGGCTCACCCCCGGCGATCGCATGATTGCCGAAACCTTGCGCAATCGCGGCAAGGAAGTGATCCTGGCGGTCAACAAGGTGGAAGGCATGCCCGGGGACGTGGTCACGGCCGAATTCCATGAGCTCGGCCTGGGGGATCCCATCCCGGTTTCTTCGGCGCACGGGGAAGGCGTCTCCCACCTCATGGAACAGGTGCTTGCGGGCTTCCAGCCCGAACCGGAACAGGCCCCTGCCGAGAAAGACGAAGTGCCGCGCATCGCCATCGTGGGGCGTCCCAACGTGGGCAAATCTACTTTGGTCAACCAGTTGCTGGGCGAAGAACGGATGATCGCCTTCGACCAGCCGGGCACCACGCGCGACAGCATCGCGGTGGATTTCGAACGCAACGGCAAGCGCTACGTCCTGATCGATACGGCTGGCCTGCGGCGTCGCGGCAAGGTGTTCGAGGCGGTGGAAAAGTTTTCCGTCTTCAAGACCATGCAGGCCATCGAAGAGGCCAACGTGGTGGTGCTGACCCTGGATGCCCAGCAAGACATTTCCGACCAGGATGCCCACATTGCCGGCTACATCGTCAATGCAGGGCGCGCGGTGGTGCTGGCCATCAACAAGTGGGACGGCCTGGACACGCACCGGCGCGATGTGGTGAAAAACGAACTGGCGCGCAAGCTGGGCTTTCTTGATTTTGCCAACCCGCTGTTCATTTCGGCGCTCAAGGGCACCGGCGTGAAAGGGCTCTTGCCGGCGGTGGACGGGGCCTATGCCGCGGCCATGGCCAAGCTGTCCACGCCCAAGCTCACCCGCGTGCTGCATGCGGCCGTCACGCAGCACCAGCCGCCCAAGGCCGGCCCGTTCCGGCCCAAGCTGCGTTATGCCCACCAGGGCGGGCACAATCCGCCCATCGTGGTGGTGCATGGCACGGCCATTGCCCATATTCCCGATTCCTACCGCCGTTACCTGGAAAACACCTTCAGAACGACGTTCGAGCTTCGGGGCACCCCCTTGCGGGTGGAATTCCGCCAGGGCAGCAACCCCTTTGCCGACCGCAAGCCAAAACCCCTCACCGAAGCCGAGGAAAACCGCCTGCGCCGCCAGCGCCGGCGCGGGCGCAAGCTGTTCGGGAAACGCTGAACAGGGGTGGATTGGAACTTGCTTCGAAAAAGCAGTAGAATGCCCGAACAAGGGCTTCAAATTTTTATAACAAAACCCTTCTGGAGAATCAGATGAGCACGAAAGGGCAACTCCTACAAGACCCGTTTCTCAACGCATTGCGCAAAGAGCATATTCCCGTGTCGATTTACCTGGTGAATGGCATCAAGTTGCAGGGCCAGGTGGAATCGTTCGATCAGTATGTCGTGCTGTTGAAAAACACAACCACCCAGATGGTGTACAAACACGCCATTTCCACCGTGGTACCGGCCCGCTCGGTATCCATGCCCGTAGAATCCAGTTCCGAAAGTTGATGGGTTTATGACGGATTCTGGCCCGCTGGTAGGCCGGGGCCGGAAATCCCCCAGCAAAAAAAAGGAAACGGCCGGAGGCCTGGAAGAAGAGGCGCTCTCGGCAGGGCATCCCGAACGTGCACTGCTGGTCAGCCTGGATCTGGGCCGCGCTGCGGCTGCAGACAGCGTTGAAGAGTTGGCGCTGCTGGCTTCCAGTGCCGGGCTCACGGTCTGCGGCACCATTCTGGGCAAGCGGGCCCGTCCCGATCCGGCCACCTTCCTGGGCAGCGGCAAGGTGCTGGAAGTGGCGGAGCAGGCGCGCAGCAGCGACGCGGGCCTGGTCATCCTCAACCACGATCTGTCGCCGGCGCAGGAGCGCAATCTGGAACGCGCGCTGCAACGCCGGGTCATCGACCGCACCAGCCTGATCCTCGATATTTTTGCCCAGCGTGCCCGCAGCCATGAAGGCAAGCTGCAGGTGGAACTGGCGCAGCTGGAGCGCCTGGCCACCCGGCTGGTGCGCGGCTGGACCCACCTGGAACGGCAAAAAGGCGGCATCGGGCTGCGCGGCCCGGGCGAAACCCAGCTGGAAACCGACCGCCGGCTGCTGGCAAAACGCGTCAAGACCCTCAAGGAGCGTCTTGAAAAAGTGCGGCGCAGCCACCGCACGCAACGCCAGGCCCGCGGCAAGACCGATGTGCTGAGGGTGTCGCTGGTGGGTTACACCAACGCCGGAAAATCCACCCTGTTCAACCGCCTCACCCATGCCAACGCCTATACGGCAGACCAGCTTTTTGCCACCCTCGACACCACGTCGCGCCGGCTGTACCTGGGACCGGGCGCCACGGTGGTCCTGTCGGACACGGTGGGCTTTGTGCGCCACCTGCCGCACACCCTGGTGGCCGCCTTCAGGGCCACCCTGGAAGAAACGCGGGATGCCGACCTGCTGGTGCATGTGGTGGATTGCTCCGACCCCGAGCGGGAGGAACAGATCGAGGCGGTGAACGGGGTTCTCGAGGAAATCGGCGCGGACACGGTACCCCAGCTGCTGGTGTACAACAAAGCAGACCGCTTGCCGGGTGCCCAGGCCGGAATGGAGCGAGATGCCTATGGTACAATTTCGCGCATTCGGGCAAGTGCCTTGACGGGGGCGGGGGTCGAACTGATCCGCCAGGCCTTCCTTGAAGCGTGCCAAGCCGCTCGGCAGGTGAGCGGGCAGACCGAGCCTTCTGACAAGCAGACAAATCATCCCGATGGCACAGAATGATCCCCAGTGGGGAAAAAACAGCAACGACGGTCCGCCGGATCTGGACGAGATCTGGCGCCGCTTCATTCAAAAGCTGAAGTCGCGCGGCGGCCAGCCGGCGGGTCCGCGCAGCGGCGGACCGGCGCCGTCCCTGCCGGGAGGCAAAGGCGCCCTGTGGGTTCTGCTGGCAGGGCTGGTGCTCGTCTGGCTGATATCCGGCTTCTACATCGTCGATGCCGGCCGCATCGGCGTCATCCTGCGTTTCGGCAAGTTCCAGGAAACCACGGGCCCGGGCCCGCACTGGCATTTGCCGTACCCGATCGAAACCCAGGCTCCCGGCAGCCCGCTCAACGTGGCCCAGGTGCGCACGGTGGAACTGGGTTACCGCACCAACCTGAAATCCAAGGTACTGCATGAATCGCTCATGCTCACGGATGACGAAAACATCATCGACAACCAGTATGCGATCCAGTACACCATCAAGGATCCGCAGGCTTTCCTGTTCAACAACCGGGACCCCGACGAAGCCGTGATGCAGGTGGCGGAAACCGCCATCCGGGAAGTGGTGGGGCGCAACAAGATGGACTTTGTGCTGTACGAAGGCCGTTCGCAGATTGCGGACGAATCGGCCCACCTCATGCAGAAGATCCTGGACCGCTACCAGACCGGGATCGCCATCAGCAAGGTGAACATGCAGAACGCCCAGCCGCCGGAACAGGTTCAGGCGGCCTTTGATGATGCCGTCAAGGCCGGGCAGGACCGCGAGCGCCAGAACAACGAAGGCCAGGCTTATGCCAACGACGTGATTCCGCGCGCCAAGGGCACTGCGTCGCGCCTGAACGAAGAAGCCAAGGCCTATGCCCAGCGGGTGGTGGTGCGGGCGGAAGGCGACGCGAGCCGTTTCAAGCAGGTGCTGGCCGAATACTCGAAAGCGCCGGAAGTCACCCGGCAGCGCCTGTACCAGGACATGATGCAGCAGGTGCTGTCCAACACCACCAAGGTGGTGGCGGAGCAGAAATCCGGTTCAAGCCTGCTCTATCTGCCCTTGGACAAACTCATCCAGGCCAGTGGCACCGGTGACGGCGCGGCCGATGCCGGCAAGCCGGCGTCTGCCCCGGCGCCAGCCATTCCAGCAGCATCCCCGTCGCCCGAAACGGCGGCGCCGGACAGCCGATCGCGCGATGCGTTCCGCAATCGCGAGCGGGAGCCCCGACCATGATGAAAGATTTTGGCGCCTACCTGATCGGCCTCGCGGTGGTCGTGATTCTCGCGTCCCTGAGCGTTTATACCGTCACGCAAACCCAGAATGCCCTGGTGTTCCAGCTGGGCGAAGTGGTGGCCGTGCGCACGGTCCCGGGACTTTATTTCAAGCTGCCGCTCATCCAGAACGTGCGGGTTTTCGACACGCGCATCCAGACCCTGGACAACAACGACCCCGAGCGTTTCATCACTTCGGAGAAAAAGCCGCTGCTGGTGGATTATTTCGTCAAGTGGCGCATTGCCGACGTCAAGCAGTACTACGTGAGCGTGGGTGGTGACGAGCGCCGCGCCCAGGTCCGGCTGACTCAGACGGTCAACGACGACCTGCGTGCCGAGTTTGCCAAGCGCACGGTGCACGAGGCGGTTTCGGGCGAGCGGGAAAAAATCATCGATTCCATGCGCGTGCGCGCTGAAAATGACGCGCGCCAGATTGGCGTGCAGGTGCTTGACGTGCGCATCCGTCGCGTGGAGCTGACGCCGGAAGTGACCGAGTCGGTGTATCGCCGCATGGAAGCCGAACGCAAGCGCGTGGCCAACGAGTTGCGTTCCACCGGCGCGGGCGAGGCCGAGAAAATCCGTGCCGACGCCGACCGCCAGCGCGAAGTGATCCTGGCCGACGCCTACCGCGAAGCCCAGCGCATCAAGGGTTCGGGCGATGCCAAGGCGTCCGCGATCTATGCCGAGGCCTACAGCCGCAACCCCGAGTTCTATGCGTTCTACCGCAGCCTGGAAACGTACCAGCAGGGGCTCAAAGGGAAGGGCGATGTGCTGGTGCTGGACCCCGCCTCCGACTTTTTCCACTATTTCAAGAACACCCCGGTGGTTCCGGGCGGCAAGAAATAACGGCCCATGCATTCCCTGCTTTTGACCTTTGCGCTGTTGCTCGTCCTGGAAGGGGTCATGCCGTTTCTGGCGCCGAACCGCTGGAGGGAAACCGTTTTGCGCATCTGTAAACTGAGCGATGGACAGATCCGTTTCCTGGGATTTGGAGCCATCCTGGTGGGGCTCATCCTGATGCAGGTGGTCCGATGACTTACCGCTGGCTCCTGCCCGAGTTCATCGAAGATTTGCTGCCGCCCGATGCCTGGCGCCTGGAATCAGCACGCCGGGAACTGCTGGACCTTTTCAGGGGCCAGGGTTTCCAGCTCGTCATGCCGCCGCTGCTGGAATACATCGAGTCGCTCCAGGCCGGCACCGGACGGGACATGGATCTCCTCACGTTCCGCCTGGTTGACCAGTTGAGCGGCCGCCAGCTGGGGCTGCGCGCCGACACCACCTTGCAGGTGGCCCGCATCGATGCGCACGGCATGAACCACTCGGGAGTGAACCGCCTGTGCTATGCCGGCAGCATCCTGCATGCCCGGCCCGAAGGGCTCAACCAGTCACGCGAACCGTTCCAGGTGGGTGCCGAAATCTATGGCCTGGGCGGCCTGGAAGGGGACATCGAAATCCAGGAACTCATGCTGGAAGCGCTCAAGTGCGCCGGATTGCCCAAGGTCACCCTGGACGTGGGGCATGTGGGCCTGTTCCGCACTTTGTCCCGCCTGGCCGGGCTGGATGACAAGGCGGAAGGCGAATGGTTTGAGGCCCTGCAAAACAAGGATCTGCCGGCGCTGCAAGCGCTCTCGTCCGCCCTGGGAACCCCGCAGGGAGATGCCCTGGCGCAGTTGGCCCGCCTGAATGGCGACCGGGAAGTGCTGGGCCAGGCACACCGGCTGCTGCCCCAGGTGCCTGAAATCCGCCAGGCGCTGTCGGAACTGGAAGCGGTCGCCGCTCACTTCGGGCAGCGCGTGCCACTGGTTTTCGACCTGGCCGAACTGCGGGGCTACCATTATCACAGCGGGCTGGTGTTTGCCGCCTATGCCGAAGGCTACCCGGATGCGGTGGCGCGCGGCGGGCGTTATGACGACATCGGGCGCGCGTTCGGCCGGGCCCGGCCGGCCACCGGCTTCAGCCTGGACCTGCGGGAGCTGCTGCCCTCGCTGCCGCCTTCCTGAGTCCCTTCGTTTGAATCATTGAGAAATATCGGAGAGTCATTCTTCATGGCAAGAAATGTAGTGGTGGTCGGAACCCAGTGGGGGGACGAAGGCAAAGGCAAGCTGGTGGACTGGCTGACGGACCGTGCCCACGGCGTCGTGCGCTTCCAGGGTGGCCATAATGCCGGTCACACGCTGGTGATCGGCGGCAAGAAAACCGTATTGAGCCTGATTCCCGCAGGCATATTGCGTGAACACGTGGAATGTTTCATCGGCAACGGGGTGGTGCTGTCACCCTCGGCGCTGCTCAAGGAAATCGACATGCTGGAAAACTCCGGCGTTTCGGTTGCGGCGCGGCTTCGCATCAGCGATGCCTGTCCCCTCATCCTGCCGTACCACGTGGCCGTCGATCATGCCCGTGAACGTTCCAAGGGCGATGCCAAGATCGGTACCACCGGCCGCGGCATCGGGCCTGCCTACGAAGACAAGGTGGCGCGCCGCGCCCTGCGCCTGCAGGACCTGTTCAATCCGGCGGGGTTTGAAGCCAAGCTGCGCGAAGTGATGGATTATCACAATTTCGTGCTGACGCAGTATTTCAAGGCCGAGGCCGTGGACGTGAACGCCACGCTGGAAGAAGCGTTGCGTCTTGGAGAGCGCATCCGGCCCATGGTGGCTGACGTGTCGCGCCAGTTGTACGATGCCAACCGCGCAGGCAAGAACCTGCTGTTCGAAGGCGCCCAGGGCACGTTGCTCGACATCGACCACGGCACCTATCCCTACGTCACTTCCAGCAACTGCATCGCCGGCGCGGCAGCGCCCGGCTGCGGCGTCGGGCCCCAGCAGCTGCATTACGTGCTGGGCATCACGAAAGCCTATACCACGCGCGTGGGCTCGGGCCCGTTCCCGACGGAACTGGATGATGAAGTGGGCCAACGGCTGGCCACGCGCGGTCATGAGTTTGGCGCCGTCACGGGGCGGCCCCGCCGCACCGGCTGGTTTGATGCGGCGGCGCTCAAGCGTTCCATCCAGATCAACGGCGTGTCCGGGCTGTGCGTCACCAAGCTCGACGTGATGGATGGCGTTGAAACCGTCCGCATTTGCGTGGGTTATCGCTACAACGGCACCGTGAGCGACATCCTTCCGCTGGGAGCGGATGCCATTGCCCAGTGCGAACCCATCTATGAGGAAATGCCCGGCTGGTCGGACAGCACGGTGGGCGTGGAAACGCTCGATGGCTTGCCGCTCCAGGCCCGGCGCTATCTCGACCGCATGGCGGAACTGTGCGGCGTTCCGGTGGATGTGGTGTCCACCGGTCCGGACCGGCGCGAAACCATCGTGTTGCGCCATCCTTTCGACGCCTGAGGCCTTCCGGGGTCGCGCCCGTGACCACCTTTCACGATTTCAGCGCCCGCTCCCTGTCCGGAGAAGCGATCGATTTCGGGCGCTACCGCGGCAAGGTGGTGCTGGTGGTCAATACGGCCAGCGCCTGCGGCTTCACCCCCCAATATGCCGGGCTTGAAGCCCTGTACCGCACGTATCGCCAGCGCGGGTTGGAAGTGCTGGGCTTTCCCTGCAACCAGTTCGGGGAGCAAGAGCCCGGCGACGCGGCGCAGATTGCCGGCTTCTGCCAGACCCACTTTGGCGTGACCTTCCCCATGTTTGAAAAGACCGACGTGAACGGCGAGCAGGCTTCGGCCCTGTTCCGTTGGCTGACCGAAAACGCGCCCGGGCTGCTGGGCACCAAAGCGGTCAAATGGAATTTCACCAAGTTTCTCGTCAATCCCGAAGGGCAGGTCATTCGCCGCTATGCCCCGCAGGTGGCCCCGGAGTCACTGCAGGCAGACATCGAGGCCTTGTTGCCCTGAAGCGCGGCCGGCCGGCTCAGGCCGTGGCGGTGGCTTCCTGAAACGAGGGGCAATGGTATTCCGCGGCAAGATAGCGGTCGTGAAGCTGGCATATCCCATCACGCGATTTGACGGAGCTGTAGCCCGAGCCCATGGTGCGCAGCCCGGGGATGAGTTGTTCGACCGTTTCCGGACGGTTGTCGAAGTGGCGGCACAGCCCGCAGCAGGCGCGTCGTCCGTCCGGGATGGGCGCGGTGCTCATTGTCCCAGCGCCGTCCAGAATCCCGAGAAGACCTGCGTGGACAGGACGTAACCCAGGACCACGTTGACCGCCACGCCCAGCGTGAAGGCATAGAACGGCTTGGCGCCGCCCCGTGTGAATGCCGACAGGCGCGTGGTCAGGCCGATGCTGAAAAAGCAGAAGATGAAGGCCCAGGTTCGCAGGTTTTTGATGGGGGCCACGAGGTTGGGCTCCACCGTGCTTTTGTACTCGGCAAAGCTGTAACCCTGGGCAATCGCCGTCACTGCCAGCGAAGCCAGCAAAAACCCGATCACGAACTTGGGAAAGCGGCGCCAGATTTCACCGATGCCGGCACGTCCCTGCACGCCGGTCTGTTCCCAGCGCGTGGTGGCCACCACGGAAAGCACGAGTGCCCAGATCCCGATCCACACGTCGCGCCCGATGACTTTCATCAGGGTGAAGGCGCGCACCGCTGCTTCCGGATTGCCGGTCACGCCGGGCACGTTGCCGGAGTAGCCGCCGTAAGCCTGGGCTGCCGCCAGGCCGGCGGCATCGGCGAATTCCGAAGTGCCGATCCAGGCGCCGGCGACGCCGGTGGGCAGCCCCAGGCTGCGGGCCACGATGGGCAGGGCAAAGATCATCACGATGGCCCAGAACACCACCAGCGATATGGAGATCGGCGCATGTTCCTTTTTGGCGCCCACGGCCCCGGCAATGGCGATGGAAGCCGAGACGCCGCACACGGCGCCGCCTGCGCCCAGCGTGGCGGCAAGCCGGCGGTCAAGGCCGAGTTTCTTGCCGGCCCAGAAAATGGTGCCAAAGGTGGCAAGCGAGACGATCGTGGCCTGGGTGATGGCCACCGGGCCCGCCCACAGGATGAGCGTGAAGGGCAGGGTGGCGCCCAGCAGCACGATGCCGGTCTTGATGTAGAACTCCACCCGCAAGCCCGACTCGAGCCAGGCGGGCAGCTTGCCCAGGTTGGCGATGACCAGGCCCAGCGCCAGCGCCACCAGCGGCGGCTCCAGGTTGTATTCGTGGGCCCGGTCCCATTCGCCCAGGAAAAAGATCAGCACCGAAACCACATAAATGAACAGGAACGCCGGCAGAAACTGCCGCAGGGAAATGCCCAGGGCGTACACCCCGATGCCCAAAACACCGGCCCACAGCCCGAACAGCAGGATGTAGCGTCCGGCATTGGCCTCAACCTGCAGCAGCAACTGGTCGAGGGTGTGCCATTTTTGGGGGGTGACGGCGATCCATTTCATGCTGGCGCCGGCGTCGAACAGCAACACGGCTGCGGCCAGCAGGCCCAGGCCAATCCAGATGGCCCACCAGTCTTCCTGCTGGAACAGGGTGCGCCAGCCGGAGGAAGCGGCGCGGAGAGAGGCGGTCTGGGACATGGGCGTGATCCGGTTACAAAGTGTGATGAACCCATGGTAGGCCTGTTTTTTTATAATTAAAAATATTATTGAATCATATTCGTATTCCAATTATGAATATAGAAAAGGGCCCAAGGGCCGCACAGGGCGCGGGCGTTGCTCAACCCGCCAGGGGCAGCGTCAGGTGGAATACGGCGCCGGGCCCTTCGTGGGGATCGACCCAGAGCTGCCCGCCATTGGCCTGGATGAGGGAACGGCTGATGGACAGGCCCATGCCGATGCCATTGGATTTGGTGGTGTAGAACGGTTCGAACAGGCGACGCTGGATCTCGGCGCTGAGGCCCGGCCCGCTGTCCTGTAGGGTGATCTGGATCAGCCCTTCATCGCGCTTCGTGGTCACGCTCACGGTCAGGTCGGGCAGGGGAATGCCGGCTTCCAGCATGGCCTCGATGCCATTGTGCAGCAGGTTGAGCAGCACTTTCTGCACATGGGTGCGGTTGGCTTTCACCGGCGGCAAGCGCGGTGCCAGCATCAGGCGGGTTTGAAACTGGAGTTCGTGCTCCCGGCGCGCAATGTCCAGAACGTCCAGGATTTCCTGGTTGATGTCGAAGGTGTCGGTGGCAAATTCGCTGATGGTGAGCGAGTCGAGCAGTTCCCGTATGGCATGTCCGGCGCGCAGCGCCTGGCGTTCGCTGGCTTCGATGGCTTCGCGGATGCGGGAGAAGTCCGGGTTGGTTGAATCCAGCAGCATCAGGGAGGCCTGGTTGTAGGTGGCGATGGCCAGCAGGGGCTGGTTGAGTTCATGTGCGAATGCCGCGGCAGTCTGGGCCGCGACCTGGCGTTTTTGCAGGGATTCCATTTCGCGCCGGTGTTCGCCCAGCTGTTTTTCCAGGGCTTTGCGGGCGCTGATGTCGCGCACGGAAGCCAGGACGGCGTCTTCGCCCGACAGTTCCATGCGGGTGAGCTGAACTTCGACGGAAAAGGTGCTGCCATCGGGGCGGCTGTGCAGCCATTCGAAATGGTGGGCGCCTTCCTGCAACGCAATGGCCAGCATTTTATGCGCCTTTTCTTCCGACCCCTGGCCATCCGGCTGCATCGGGGGAGAAAGGGCCCAGGGGGTGGCGGCCGCCAGCGCGGCGCTGTCCGGCAGCTGGAACAGGCGCAGGGCCGCCTGGTTGCTTGCAGTGCAATGCCAGGAGGGTGCCACCAGAATCATCAGGGCATCGCGCGAATGTTCGAACAGGGTGCGGTATTTCCTTTCGCTGGACAGCAGGGCGGCTTCCGTCATTTTGCGCGCCGTGATGTCTTCCGAGAAAATGACGATGCCGCCCACCCGCCCGTCATTGGCATACCAGGGCCGGACTTCCCAGCGCAGCCGCTGCAGGCTGCCGTCCGAGCGTTGCAGGCGGTCATCGTCGGAATAAAGGACTTCGCCTTCCAGCCCCCGCTGGTGCAGGATTTTCCAGCGCGCCGGGATTTCCGGAAAAACCTCGTAATGGGAGCGCCCGATGACGTTCTGGCCGCCCAGGTCGTAATCCTGCAGCCACCGGTTGCTGACAGACAGATACCGCATCTGCCGGTCGAACATGGCCAGCGCGGCCGGCGCATGCTCGATGAACAGCTGCAGGCGGTGTTCGCTTTCCCTCAGGTCCTGCTCGATCAGGCTTTGGCGGTCCAGCATGCGGTCCACCAGCACGTAAACCAGCGCGGCCGTGACCAGCACGTAGAAAATTTCCGTATAGGAGTAGTACAGGGCGACCGGGGAGGGAATGCGCAGCACGGTCCACAACAGGTCGGTGCTGAGGACAACCCAGGCCAGACCGACGGCGATCAGGATGAATACGACGTGCAGGACAGGCGGATGTTTCTGGTGCACGCAACCTCCCGGTCACGAAGGGGGTCAGTTACATCTGGAATCATACCGCGTCCGGCAAAATGATCTATATTGGGCGCATGAAAAAAACCGCGTGGATCTTGGTGGGGCTGGCCTTCCTCCTGGGAGGCGGCGGACTGGGCTATTTCTTTTGGCAACACCGCCAGTTGAGCCGGGAGGTGGTCCAGACGCACCAGTCGGCGCCGACGCCGGCCCAGCCGGCCGTCATCCCGTCCACCCCGCCGCCCACGCTCAAGCAGGAGCTGATCGAGCCGCCGCCCGCCAAGGAACCTCCGCTTCCGGCCCTGGAAGCGAGCGACCGCTACATGCTGAACGCGCTGGAGTCCCTGATTGGAAACCGCGCGCTGCTGCACCTGTTCGACCCTGAGGGGGTAATCAATCACATCGTGGCCACGGTGGACAACCTGCCGCGACGCATCGTCCCCACGGCCGCCCTTCCCGTGGAATCGCCCCAGGGCGAATTCCTGCGCTCCGGCAGCGAGGAGGGCGGCGTGATCAGTCCCGACAACGCCGCGCGCTACGCGCCTTACATGAAGCTCATGGAATCGGTGAACCCGGCCAGGGCCGTGGCGCTTTATGTCCGCCTGTACCCGCTGTTTCAGAAGGCCTACGTGTCCATGGGGTATCCGGGCCAGTATTTCAATGACCGGCTTCAGGTGGCGCTCAGCGACCTGCTGGACGCGCCCGAAGTTTCCGGGCCGATCACGCTCGTGCATCCCAAAGTGTTTTACCTTTTTGCCGATCCCGACCTGGAAAAGCGCTCGGCCGGGCAGAAGCTGTTGATGAGGATCGGACTGGACAACGAGCACAAGGTCAAAGCGTTCTTGCGCGAATTCCGGCAGGACCTGTCCCGCTATTTGCGGGAAGTGCCGGCGCCTTCGCCCTTAAAGCACTAGCGGCGAACGGGTCACGGCCACCAGGACGATGTAGGCAAACACGGCCTGTGCGGCAACCCAGGCCGTGATCCGGACGCGCCGCGTGTTTCCGCGCTTGAGCGCCACGGCGCCCAACCCGATATAGCCCAGCAGCCCCACCACTTTGGCCGTCAGCCAGGGATCGACTCCCGGATACTGGTGGGACAGGTAGGCCAGGACCGCCGCGCTGGCCAACAGCACGGTGTCGATGACGTGCGGCACCACCCGCACCCAGCGCTGCAGCAACAAGGCCGGGCGGCGCATCATCCACAGCCCGCGCAGCACAAACAGCCCGTAGCTGGCAGCCACGCAGGCCACATGAAGCGCCTTCACCTCGAGGTAACCCAGGCCCGTCATCCGGGACGCCCGTCCGTGCGGGGGCGGGTGAGAATGGGGAAGAAACGGCCCGCGAACGCCAGAAAGGCGGCAGCCCACAGGCTGCCCGAAACCAGCAGGGCGGCAAAGTAGGCCTGCGGCGCCAGCAAGGGCACGAACACGCGGATGACGGCGGCACCTTCCACCAGCAGGTAAGCCAGGACTTCGGCCCGGCCGGCGCGCAGTTCGCGCCCGGTATGCCCGCGTGCCACGCGGGGCATCATGCCGAGGGTGAGCCCGCCAATGGCGCCCACCGTCAGGGCATGGCGCGCGGGGCTGGCCGGTATCAGGCCGGCGAGGGCGGGGACCTGCAGGGCCAGATAGACCACGATCCAGGCATAGGAGGCATGGAGTATCCACACCAGCGGATGGCGGAGCGTGCGCCAGGGTTGCCACAGGGCCAGGCGGGCCAGGTTGGCCACGGCAGCGACGGCGGCGGCCACGGCGGACAGCAGGGGCCAGGGCAGCAGGTCCAGCACGAGCAGGGCAAGGATCGACCCCAGGGCCGCGCGTTCCACCCAGGCCATGCGCCGGGGCGCGCTGCCTGGCACGCCGTTGGCGGTGAACATGGGAATGACCCGCCCCCCCATCACGGCCATGAGAAAGAGCAGCAGGTCGAGGCCCAGGCGAATGCCCTGCGCCGGGGCCAGGTAGAACAGCAGGTTGCCGGCAGAGAAACCCGCCAGCACGGCGATGAAAAAGTAATTGCGACGGTTGCGGCTTTGGCGGAGCGGGCGGGCAATGGCCGCGGCTGCCGCCAGCGCAAACACGGCATCGGAAAGCGGGGCGTAGGCAAACCCGGGGCCGGCGGCGAGCACGCGGCCAAGGCCCCACAGCAGCGCCAGCAGGATCAGTGGCCGCCCGGTGGGGGTGGGTTCATTGGTCCAGTTGCGCACGGCCGTGAGCAGAAAGCCCACCACCACGGCAAAGGCGTATCCGAAAATCATTTCATGGGCATGCCAAAGCGGACTTGAGGCGTAGCGGTAGGCGCCACCGAGGCCGGACAGCTGTGCAATCCAGGCCAGCATGCTGGCGGCGGAAAAAATCCCGGCCAGCAGAAAAAAGGGCCGGAAGCCAAGGTTCCACAAGGCAAAGGGAGCGGGCGGGCGTGCGGGGGGCAGCGGCATGGCGTCCATGCTCACAGGCCTGCCGGTTTGGGCGCAGCGTTGTGCTGCGCCGTCACGTCGCGCCCGATGGCCAGTGACCCCAGCACCTGCCCGGAATCATCCTTGAGCAGTCCAAAGCTCAGCTCCACGTACAGCTTGCTGCCGTCGCGATGCACGGCACGCGTGGTCATGGCTTTTCCCGCATGACGCATTTCGCCGCTTGACAGGGCGCGCTGGTAACCGGCCCAATGAGCGGCGCGCAGCCGTTCGGGAATGATGAGGTCCAGGCTTTGTCCGAGCGCCTGGTCAGCCGTATGTCCGAACAGGGATTCGGCAGCGCGGTTCCAGAAGCGGATGAGGCCGGAGCGGTCTGCATAGATCATGGCATCCGGCGCCTGTTCCATGAGGCCGCGATAGAGCGGGTCCGTGAGCACGGCGGGTTGCGGTGTGTCCGGCTGCAGGCCGGGGATGGCGGGGAACCCTTCCAGCGATTGCAGTTCGCTGCGATGCTGCAGGGCCAGGGTTTCCAGGCAGCGCTCGCCTTTGGCGGTGAGCCTCACTTCCACGCGGCGCTTGTCCTGGTCGCTGGCGTGACGGCGCACCAGGCCGGCTTCTTCGCAGCGGGTCACGAGCGACACAACGCCATGCGGCTGCGCCTGCAGGCGTTCCGCCAGTTCGCCCACGGTGGCCCAGTCGCGGCCGGGAAAGCCCTTGATCTGGAGCATGAGCAGGTACTGCAGGACGGTGATGCCGCGGCGGTGGGTGAGCTCTTCGCTGAAACGGAGAAAGCGGCGCAACTGGTGGCGAAAGTGAGCCAGTTTTTCGTAATCGTCTTTGTGCAGGGCGGGCAAGGTATTTTTCGTGGCCGGGTTCATTGTGTGAATATATCATACCGTGATATAAAAGGTGAAACGAACCGGAAAAAGTAAAGGAGCTTTCATGAGTTTGCCCGAAGGGGTCGCCCCCTGGAGAAAGGAAAGACGGGCCGAATTGCTGGCACAGCGCCAGTCCGTGGTCCCGGTCGTGCGCCAGGGCTGGAACGAGCGCGTCACGGCGCTGCTGGTTGAAGGTTTTCCCTTGCTGCGCGGCATGGCGGTGGGGCTTTATTGGCCTTTCAAGGGCGAGTTTGATCCCCGCTTCGCCATCCATCATTGGCGCCAGCAGGGGGCGGTGGCCGCGTTGCCCGAGGTGGTGGAAAAAGGAAAGCCGCTGCAGTTCAGGGAATGGTGGCCGGGCGTGGCCACGGAAAAAGGCGTCTTCGATCTTCCGGTACCCCAGGGCACGGCCGTGCTGGTGCCGCAGGCCCTGCTCATTCCTCCCATCGGGTTTGACGGGCAGGGCTACCGTCTGGGTTACGGCGGCGGCTATTTTGATCGCACCCTGGCCCAGCTCAAACCCCAACCGCTCAAGATTGCCGTGGCCTTCGAATTGTCGCGCATCGACACCATCCGGCCGCAGCCGCATGACATTCCCATGGATTTTGTGGTGACGGAAGCGGGCATTCATGCGGTCACGGACGAAGGGCTGGTCCGCATTGCAAAGCCCGCCGAAGCCGGCGAGCGCGCCCGCTCCATCCTGCAGGCGCGCCGCGACGCGGCGGGGGGCGCAGGTGGGGAGGAACCGCTGGAAATTCGCCCCTACGCTTCACCGCCCTGTTATGCGGCGCTGCTGGATCCCGCCTACAAGGACGTCTGATCCATCCGCTTTCAGCGCACTATTTTCCGTGCAGACCGTCGATGCGCCGGGCGTTTGCCGCAACGGCAGCGTATAATGGGCGTTTCAGTGTTTATCGGGTGGGCGCAAGGGCGGGTGAGAGTTCCCGCTGACGCCTGCGGCAGATGCCGACCCGGAGGACGGTTGCCGTACTAACAATAAATTTTGGTGCCGAGAAGAGGACTCGAACCTCCACAGTGTTGCCACCGCCAGGACCTGAACCTGGTGCGTCTACCAATTCCGCCATCTCGGCCCTGCAAACCACAGAATTCTAAAGGATCCCTCTATTTTGTCAACCAAAAAAACATCCCTGCGGCTGCAGGACCCCTATCTCGAGCGGGAAAAAGCGAAATATCCGCAGCCGTTGCCCAGTCGTGAATTTATCCTGCAGATCCTGCAGCAGGAAGGCGTGCCGGTCACGGTGGAGCAGCTGGAACGAATGCTTGCCATTGGCAGCGAGGAACGCGACCTCTTTGCACGGCGCATGCGTGCCATGGAACGCGACGGGCAGGTGATGCGCAATCGCAAGAATGCCCTGTGCCTGCCGGCCAAGCTCGACATCGTTCCCGCCCGCGTGGAAGGACACCCGGACGGATTCGGCTTTGCCGTGCGCGAGGACGGCGGGCAGGACATCTTCCTGGGCCCGCGGGAAATGCAGCGCGTGCTGCACGGCGACCGGGTCATGGTGCGGGTGGTGGGAACCGATCACCGGGGCCGCCCGGAAGGCGCCCTGGTGGAGATTCTGGAACACGTCAACAAGCGCCTGGTGGCGCGGCTGTTCCAGGAACAGGGCGTGCTGTTTGCCGTGGCCGAAAACAAGCGCATCAGCCAGGACATTCTGGTGGCGCCAGGCCAGGCCGGCGGCGCCCACCCCGGTCAGGTGGTGATGGTGGAACTGGTCGCCCAGCCCAGCCGCCAGTCGGAACCCATTGCGCACGTGGTGGAAATTCTGGGCAACTATGCCGATCCCGGCATGGAAGTGGAAATCGCCTTGCGCAAGCACGAGCTGCCCTACGAGTTTTCCGAGGCGGCACAGGCAGCCGCCAAAAAATTGCCCAAGGAGGTGCGCAAGTCCGACCTCAAGGGGCGCGTGGATTTGCGCCATCTGCCGCTGGTGACCATCGACGGCGAAACGGCCAAGGATTTTGACGACGCGGTTTATGCCGAGCCAGCCGGGGAGGGCTACCGCCTGGTGGTGGCCATCGCCGACGTGTCCCATTACGTGAAGCCCAAGGACCCCCTGGACCTGACGGCGCTGGAGCGCGGCAACAGCGTGTACTTTCCGCGGCGGGTCATTCCCATGCTGCCCGAAGCCCTGAGCAACCACCTGTGCTCGCTCAATCCGGAAGTGGACCGCCTGTGCATGGTGTGCGACATGCGGGTGTCCGACCGTGGCGAAATACAGGACTACAATTTCTATCCGGCGGTCATGCATTCCCATGCCCGGCTCACCTATACCGAAGTGGCGGCCATCCTGGAGCATCCGGCGCGGGCCGACGCCGCGCGCCGCCCCCTGATTCCCCATTTGCTGCATCTGGAATCGCTGTTCCGCGTATTTCTGGCCGCCCGCGAAGCGCGCGGCGCCATCGATTTTGCCAGCGACGAAACCCGCATGGTGTTTGACGACCGGGGCAAGATCGAAACCATCCTGCCGGTGGAGCGCAACGACGCGCACCGCCTGATCGAGGAATGCATGCTGGCCGCCAACGTGTGCGCGGCCGGGTTTCTGGAAAAGCATCGCCATCCGGTGCTGTATCGCATTCACCCCCCGCCCGCGCCAGAACGGCTGGAGGTGGTGCGCGGTTTTCTCGGCGAGTTTGGCCTGCACCTGTCCGGCGGGGAAAAGCCCCGGGCTTCGGACTATGCCGCCCTGATCCGGAAAATCCAGGGCCGCCCCGACCAGCGCCTGCTGGAAACGGTGCTGCTGCGCTCGCTGCAGCAGGCCCAGTACAGTCCCGACAACGAAGGCCATTTCGGCCTGGCCTATACGGCCTACGCCCATTTCACGTCGCCCATCCGCCGCTATCCCGACCTGCTGGTGCACCGTGCGATTCGCGCCGTGCTGGCCCGCCAGTCCTACGAACCGGGCGACTGGAAAGCCCTGGGCGTGCATTGCTCCATGACCGAACGGCGGGCCGATGATGCCACCCGGGACGTGGAAGCCTGGCTCAAATGCTTCTTCATGAAGGACCGGGTGGGCGAAGCGTTCAGCGGTTCCGTGAGTTCGGTGACGAGCTTTGGCCTGTTCGTGGCGCTGGATGACGTGTACGTGGAAGGGCTGGTGCACATTTCCGAACTCGGCACGGATTATTTCCACTATGATGCGAACCGGCATCAGCTGCTGGGCGAACGCACCGGCCAGCGCTATCGCCTGGGCGACCGGGTGGAAGTGCAACTGGTGCGGGTGGACATGGAAACCAACAAGATCGATTTTCTGCTGGCCGCCCAGCCGCAAAAGAACAAGTCGAAGAAACCTTCCAGGAAGCACTGAATTTTGGCCAAGCAAAAAATCATTTACGGCTTTCATGCCGTGGCAAGCCGTCTGCGCCGCCATCCGGCCACCGTGCACGAGCTCTACGTGGACGAAACCCGGCAGGATTCGCGCATGCGCGATTTTCTGGCGCTGGCCCAGGCCGCCGGCGCCCGCCCCCGGCAGGTGGCCGGACAGCGCCTGAACGGACTGGCAGGCACCAGCCGCCACCAGGGCGTGGTGGCGCAGGTGGACGAAGTGGATTTGCGGGTGGACCTGGACGACCTGGTGGTGGAGGCGGGAGCCGACCTGCTGCTGCTGGTGCTGGACGGCGTGCAGGATCCGCACAACCTGGGCGCCTGCCTGCGGGTTGCCGATGCCATGGGCGCGCATGCCGTGCTGGCGCCGCGCGACCGTGCCGTGCCGCTTTCCCCGACGGTGGCCAAAGTGGCTTCGGGCGCGGCCGAAACCGTTCCCTACGTGATGGTCACCAACCTGGCGCGCACCCTGCGCGACCTCAAGGACCATGCGGTGTGGGTGGTGGGGGCGGACGACCAGGCGGCGGACGACCTGTTCACGGCCTCGTTCCAGCGCCCCATGGCCTGGGTGCTGGGCGCGGAAGGATCGGGGCTGCGCCGGCTGACCCGCGAAACCTGCGACCAGCTGGTGCGCATCCCCATGTTCGGCTCGGTGGAGTCGCTCAACGTGTCGGTGGCTGCCGGCATTTGCCTGTACGAGTCCCGGCGCCGCAGCGAGCCCCGGGCGGGTTCCGCAGCGCCTTGATTCTGCAAGGGCTTTCCGGTAGAATGCCCGCTCCCTGAAACCTTGCCTGTTTCCGTGCCCATCGGAACAGGCTTTGCTCCCGGACGGGAGCATATCCACAAGGAGAAAACATGCGGCATTACGAAATCGTATTCATCGTCCATCCCGACCAGAGCGAGCAAGTGGGCGCCATGGTCGAACGTTACCGGAACATGGTCACCCAGGGCGGCGGCACCGTCCATCGCCTGGAAGACTGGGGCCGGCGCCAGCTGGCTTACCCGATCCAGAAAGTCCACAAAGCCCACTACGTGCTCATGAACATCGAGTGCGAAAACGCGGTGCTGGCGGAAATCGAAAACGCCTTCCGCTTCAATGACGCCGTGCTTCGCCATCTGACCATTCAGATGAAGGCCGCCGTGACCGCTCCTTCGCCCATGATGCGCGAAGAGAAGCGTGCGCCGCAGTCGCGCGAAGAAGGCTTCCGTGAAGCGCCGCCGGCAGAACCTGTTGCTGCAGCCCCGGAGGCCGCCGCATCGGCCAGCTGAACCGCAACGAGCTGGTCCTGAGCGGCACCATTGCCGCCAAGGAGCCGTTGCGTTACACCCCGGCCGGCCTGCCTCTGTTGCACCTGGTGCTGTCGCACCAGTCGGAGCAAATCGAAGCAGGCGCCGCTTTCCGGGCGGAATTGGAAGCGGTGGTGCTGGTGCTGGGAGATGCAGCCGCTGCGCTGGACCGGCAGCCGTTGGGAACACAGATCAGCGTCAAGGGGTTTCTGGCCCGGAAAAGCCGCAACAGCCGGCAACTGGTGATCAGGACCGAACACTACAAGTTAATTGATGGAGAATGAAATGGCTCACCCCCATGGAAAGAAAGATGCCAAGAAGGATGCCCGCGGTGGAAACCGTGGCGGCATGTTCCGTCGTCGCAAGTTTTGCCGCTTCACCGCCGAGAAAATCGAGTGGGTGGATTACAAGGACGTGGAACTGCTGAAGGATTTCATCAACGAAAACGGCAAGATCATTCCGGCGCGCATTACCGGCACCAAGGCGCGTTACCAGCGCCAGCTGGGCACCGCCGTGAAGCGTGCGCGTTTCCTCGCGCTGCTGCCTTACACTGACCTGCACTAAGGAGATATCCCATGGAAGTGATCCTCATGGAAAAAGTGGTCAACCTGGGCCAGCTCGGCGATATCGTCAAGGTCAAGGAAGGCTACGCACGCAATTTTCTGATTCCCCAGGGCAAAGCCAAGCGCGCCACCGAGAACAACCGCAAGGAGTTCGAAGCCCGTCGCGCCGAGCTGGAAAAACAGCAGGCGGATGCCCTGACCAAAGCCCAGGCCCGTGCTGAAAAGCTGACCGGCCTGATGCTGCAGGTGACCCAGAAAGCCGGTGTGGACGGACGCCTGTTCGGTTCCGTCACCAACCACGACATCGTGGAAGCCCTCAAGACCCAGGGTTTTGAAGCCAACAAGGCGGAAGTGCGGCTGCCCAACGGGCCGCTCAAGACGGTGGGCGACCATCCGGTCACGCTCGCGCTGCATGGCGACGTGGCGGTGGACATCACCGTGTCGGTGCTGGGAGAGCATTGATCCGCACTTTTCATGGCCGACAACAGCCCCATTGACGCACTGCGTGTTCCGCCTCACAACATCGAGGCGGAACAGGCGGTGTTGGGCGGCCTGCTGCTGGACAATCTGGCCTGGGACAAGATCGGGGACCAGATCACCGAGTCCGATTTTTATCGCGACGACCACCGCAAAATCTACCGCGCCATCCTGGCGCTGCTGGACCGCTCCCGCCCTGCCGACATCCTGACCGTTACCGAAGAGCTCACCCTGCGGGGTGAACTGGAAAGCGTGGGGGGCATGGCCTACCTGGGCGCGCTGGCACACAACACCCCCAGTGCCGCCAACATCCGGCGCTACGCAGAAATCGTGCGGGAACGGGCCGTCATGCGCAGCCTGGTGCAGGTGGGCACCGAAATCGTCGAAAGCGCCTTCGCCCCTTCCGGGCGCGATGCCCGCAACCTGCTGGACGAAGCCGAAGCCAAGATTTTCAACATCGCGGAACACGGCTCGCGCGCCTCGCAAGGGTTCCGTCCCCTGCGTGATCCGCTGGCGGAAGTGGTGGAGCGCGTGGACGAACTCTACCGCGCCGGCAACCATGATCCGGTCACGGGCGTTCCCAGCGGCTTTGTGGACCTCGATGAAAAAACTTCCGGCATGCAGCCGGGCGACCTCATCATCGTGGCCGGCCGCCCTTCCATGGGGAAGACCGCGTTTGCGCTCAACATTGCGGGCAACGTGGGCGTGGACACCAAGCTGCCGGTGGCCATTTTCAGCATGGAAATGTCCTCGGGCCAGCTTGCCATGCGTCTGCTGGGTTCCCATGGGCGGCTCAACCAGCAGGATCTGCGCACCGGGCGCTTGAAGAGCGAAGACTTTGGCCGCCTGACCCGGGCCATGGGCGAGCTGAGCGAAATTCCCATCTACATCGACGAATCTGCGGCGCTCAACCCGCTCGACCTGCGTGCCCGCTCGCGCCGGCTGCATCGCCAGTACGGCGGCCTGGGGCTGATCGTGGTGGACTACCTGCAGCTCATGACGTCGTCTTCGGTGGGGGAAAACCGCGCCACGGAAATTTCCGAAATCTCGCGCTCCCTCAAGGCGCTGGCCAAGGAACTGCACGTGCCGGTGATCGCGCTTTCGCAGCTCAACCGCAGTCTGGAGCAGCGGCCCAACAAGCGCCCGGTGATGTCGGACTTGCGTGAATCGGGCGCCATCGAGCAGGACGCGGACGTGATCCTGTTCATCTATCGCGACGAAGTGTACAACGAGGACACGCCGGACAAGGGCGTTGCCGAAATCATCATCGGCAAGCAGCGTAACGGCCCCATCGGCACGGTGCGCCTCACGTTCCTCGGCCATTACACCCGTTTTGAAAACTTTGCGGCAGGCGGCAATTTCCAGGGACACGATTACTGACATCGTGGCCCGAGCCAAAACCCTTTACGCCTGCACCGAATGCGGTGGGCAATCCACCAAATGGCAGGGGCAATGTCCCCACTGCCAGGCCTGGAACACCCTGGTTGAATCCCTTCCCGACACCCGCGCCCCGGCCCGTTATGCGCCCCTGAACGAAGCGCGCCCGGTGCAGATGCTGGCGGACGTCAAGGCCGAAGCCATCCACCGCATGAGTGCAGGGCTTTCGGAATTCGACCGCGTGCTGGGCGGCGGCTTCGTTCCCGGCGGCGTGGTGCTGCTGGGAGGCGACCCCGGCATCGGCAAGTCCACGCTGCTGCTGCAGGCATTGGCCCGCGTCAGCCGCCAGCATCCCGTGCTCTACGTCACCGGCGAAGAGTCGCCCGAACAGGTGGCGGCGCGCGCCCATCGCCTCAAGCTTGATTGCAGCCAGGTGGCCCTGCTGCCTGAAATCCAGCTGGAAAAAATCCAGCAGGCCATCCAGGCCAACCGCCCGGCACTGGTGGTCATCGACTCCATCCAGACGGTTTACAGCGAAGCGCTGGAATCGGCGCCGGGTTCGGTGTCCCAGGTGCGCGAATGCGCGGCCCAGCTCACGCGCATCGCCAAAAATGCCGGGCCGGTGCTGGTGCTGGTGGGACACGTCACGAAAGAGGGCGCGCTGGCCGGGCCGCGCGTGCTGGAACACATCGTGGACACCGTGCTTTATTTCGAAGGCGACGGCAGCTCGAGCTTCCGCCTGGTGCGTGCCATCAAGAACCGCTTCGGCGCCGTGAACGAACTGGGC
>JAJZPY010000137.1 GCA_021811005.1 Pseudomonadota bacterium | reverse complement strand
CCATGTGGAGGACAAGCTCCCGGTCGCTGTGCAATTGATCGGCAAAGCCTGGGAGCGGGGCCTCTCGGTGTGGGTGCGCGCCGCTGACGAGATCCTGGCTGCGCGCCTGGACGAATCGCTCTGGCTGCAGCCGCCCGGTAGCTTCGTACCCCACTGCCGCGCCAGCCATGCGCTCGCCTCCGAAACGCCGGTGGTGATCGACAGCGAAGGGCAGGAGCCCCGTTCGCACCAGGTGCTGGTGAACCTGGGTCATGACCGGCCCGATTATTTTTCCCGCTTCGAGCGGCTCATCGAAATCGTGAGCCTGGACGAAGCGGACCGCCAGCGTGCCCGGGAACGCTTTCAGTTCTATCGGGACCGCGGCTTTGAACTCCATTCCCACAATTTGAGCCCAACTGCCTGAAGTCGACGCATGGAAGAACTCGCAAAAAGCTTTGACCCCCACCCCATCGAGTCCCGCTGGTATCCCGAGTGGGAGACCCGCGGCTACTTCAAGGCGTCCATGGACCCGAAGGCCACGCCTTACTGCATCCTGCTGCCGCCACCCAATGTGACCGGCACGCTGCACATGGGCCATGCCTTCCAGCACACGCTGATGGACACCCTGGTGCGCTACCGGCGCATGATGGGCGACAACGTCCTGTGGCAGGCAGGCACGGACCATGCAGGCATCGCCACCCAGATCGTGGTGGAACGCCAGCTGGAAGCGCAGCAACTGGACCGCCGCACCCTGGGACGCGAAGCGTTCCTCGAACGCGTCTGGAAATGGAAGGAGGAGTCAGGTTCCACCATCACGCGCCAGATGCGCCGGCTGGGCAGCTCCTGCGACTGGACGCGCGAACGCTTCACCATGGACGAAGGCCTGAGCCGCGCCGTGGCCCGCGTATTTGTGCAGCTCTACCGCGAAGGCCTGATCTACCGCGGCAAGCGCCTGGTGAACTGGGACCCCGTGCTGCAGACAGCCGTATCCGATCTGGAGGTGGTGTCCGAAGAGGAAGACGGCAGCCTGTGGGAAATCCGCTATCCCCTGGCCTCCGGCGAAGGGGCGCTGATCGTGGCGACAACCCGTCCGGAAACCCTGCTGGGCGACGTGGCCGTGGCCGTGCATCCCGAAGACGAGCGCTACCGCCACCTCATCGGACACGCGGTGCAGCTTCCGCTCACCGGCCGCACCATCCCCATCATCGCCGACAGTTACGTGGACCCGGCCTTCGGCACTGGTTGCGTCAAGATCACGCCGGCCCACGACTTCAACGACTACCAGGTGGGCCAGCGCCACCAGCTCGAACCCATCAACATTTTCACGCTGGAAGCGCGCATCAACGACAACGCGCCGCAACGCTACCGCGGCATGGACCGCTTCGACGCCCGCAAGCAGGTGCTGGAAGACCTCCAGGCCCAGGGTTTGCTGGAACGCGTGAAACCCCACAAGCTCATGGTGCCGCGCGGTGACCGCACGCGCCAGGTGATCGAACCGATGCTCTCCGACCAATGGTTCGTGTCCATGGAGGGGATGGCCCAGCGCGCCCTCGACGTGGTGCGCGAAGGCGACGTGCGATTTGTTCCGGAAAACTGGACCACCACCTACAACCACTGGCTCGACAACATCCAGGATTGGTGCATTTCACGCCAGCTCTGGTGGGGTCACCGCATTCCTGCCTGGTATGACGCCAACGGCAATGTGTTTGTGGCGGAATCCCGGGAAGAAGCCATGGCCCAGGCCGGAGGCCAGGCGCTCACCCAGGACGAGGATGTGCTGGACACCTGGTTCTCTTCCGCCCTCTGGCCCTTCTCCACCCTGGGCTGGCCTGAATCCACACCGGAACTGAAAGCGTTCCTGCCCTCCAGCGTGCTGGTCACGGGTTTCGACATCATCTTCTTCTGGGTGGCGCGCATGGTCATGATGACCACGCATTTCACCGACGAAGTGCCGTTCCGCGAAGTGTACGTGACGGGCCTGGTGCGCGATGCCCATGGCCAGAAAATGAGCAAGTCCAAGGGCAACATCCTGGACCCCATCGACCTCATCGACGGCATCGACCTGGAAAGTCTGGTAAGGAAACGCACCAGCAACCTGATGGACCCCAAGCAGGCGGCCGCCATCGAAAAAAGCACGCGCAAAGAGTACCCGGGAGGCATTCCGAGCTTCGGTACCGACGCCCTGCGCTTCACTTTTGCAAGCCTTGCCACCCATGGCCGCGACATCAAGTTCGACCTGCAGCGCTGCGAAGGCTACCGCAATTTCTGCAACAAGCTCTGGAACGCCACCCGCTACGTGCTCATGAACGTGGAAGGACAGGATTGCGGCCTCGATGAAACGCTGCCCGTGACGCTGTCCCTGGCCGACCGCTGGATCATCGGTCGCCTGCAGGAAGCGGAAACGGCCGTGCATGAAGCGTTCAGAACCTACCGCTTCGACCTGGCCTCGCGTGCGCTGTACGAATTCCTGTGGGACGAATATTGCGACTGGTATGTGGAACTCGCCAAAACCCAGCTTGCGCAAAATGACCCGGCGGTACAGCGCGGCACGCGCCGCACCCTGGTGCGCGTGCTGGAAGCCACCTTGCGTCTGGCCCATCCCGTCATCCCTTTCATCACGGAAGAACTCTGGCAGAAAGTGGCGCCGCTCGCCGGCAAGTCGGGCGACAGCCTGATGCTGCAGCCCTATCCCCTGCCCCAGCCGGAGAAGGTCGATGGCCAGGCAACAGCCGCCATCGCTTTCCTCAAGGAACTGGTGAACGCCTGCCGCACGTTGCGCAGCGAAATGAACCTGAACCCGGGCGAACGCGTTCCCCTGCTGGTGGCGGGGCAGTCTTCCAGGGTGCAAGGCCTGGAAGGTTACCTGCAGTTCCTGGCCCGCCTGTCCGAAGTGTCGCTGCTGACGGGCACCCTCCCCGACGCAAACGCGCCGGTGGCGGTGGCAGGCGACGTGCAGCTCATGCTCAGGATCGAAATCGACGTGGCTGCGGAAACCGAGCGCCTGGAAAAACAGATCGCCCGGACGCGCGAGGAAGAAACAAAATGCCGCGCCAAACTTGAAAACGCGGGGTTTGTGGAGCGGGCACCGGCCGCAGTCGTGTCCCAGGAACGCGAACGCCTGGCACGCTTCTCGCAAACCCTGTCCGATCTGGAAAGTCAGCTGGCGCGCCTGCGGCGCTGATCAGAGGGCGTGGTCGCGCAGGTGATCGGAAAGGCGGCTGCCGCCGCCTTTCTTGCCTTTTGCGGCCAGCTGTTTCTTGATGTCCTTGATGCGGGATTCCACCACGGAATTCTCGTAAAAATCCCCGCCACCACTGCGCTGCGCGATCTGCAGCTGGTCCAGGGCCGCCGTCAGATTGTCCTGCAGCAGATAGGCCTGCGCGAGCGCCTCATGGCTTAACAGCTGCTTGTCTTCGTGGGCGTAGGCACGCGCCTGAAGGTCGTAGAGGCGATAGTCGCTGCGCGTGAGCATCAGGCGGTTGTCGATTGCGGCCAGGGCTTCCTGGTCGCGGTGGGCATCCAGCAGCGAACCAATGTAGCCGTAGTTGAGCGCACGCTGGTCCGGATAGTGCCGCAGCGCGGCCTGGTACAGCTCGATGGCCCTGGCGTAATCCCCCTGATCATGCACGATGGACGCCGCCAGGCTGTCGAACAGCGCATTGGGATGCGACACCGCACGCACGCTGTCCAGCGTCTGCATGGCCTCGTCCAGGCGTCCGCTGCGCCACAGGGCCACCGCCTTGCCATAAATGAGGGGACGCTCCTCCGGGCGCTTGGGATCGAGCGTACGCCCCTCGAAATAGTGCAGGGCTTCACGGGGTGTGCCCACGAGCGCGGCGATGCGCGCCCGGATCAGCTGAAAATCCGGCCGGTCCTGCACCTGACGGTAAGGCACATTGAGCAGGCGGTCCTGGATTTCCGCCAGACGTTCGGTGGTCAACGGGTGAGTTTTGAGGTAAGCCGGTGACGTGCCTTCGTAAAACCGCCCGAAACGCTGCAGTTTGCTGAAGAAGGTCATCATGGCGCGTGGGTCATATCCGGATTTGATCAGGCGCTGGATGCCCAGGCGATCCGCTTCGCGTTCATTGTCACGGCTGAAGTTGAGCTGGGACTGCACCATGCCCGCCTGGGCGCCCAGAATGGCCCCCATGCTGGCATCGGGA
>JAJZPY010000020.1 GCA_021811005.1 Pseudomonadota bacterium | reverse complement strand
GATCTCATCATGATCGTGCGCGAACTGACGGGCGACATCTATTTCGGCGAACCGCGCGGCATCAGCCGCAATGCGGCCGGCGAACGCGTGGGCATCAACACCATGGTGTACAGCGAGTCGGAAATCCGGCGCGTGGTGCACTGGGGGTTCCAGGCCGCGCGCGAACGGCGCAAGACCCTCTGTTCCGTGGACAAGATGAACGTGCTGGAAACCACGCAGCTGTGGCGTGACGTGGTGAATGAAATCGCGCCGGACTATCCCGACGTGACGCTCACGCACATGCTGGTGGACAACGCGGCCATGCAGCTGGTGCGCAACCCGCGTCAGTTCGACGTCATCGTCACCGGCAACCTGTTCGGCGACATCCTGTCCGACGAAGCGTCCATGCTAACGGGTTCCATCGGCATGCTGCCGTCCGCTTCGCTCAACGCGGCCGGGCTGGGATTGTACGAGCCCATTCATGGCAGCGCGCCCGACATCGCCGGGCGCGGCATAGCCAATCCGCTGGCGCAGATCCTGTCGGCCTCCATGATGTTCCGCTATTCGCTCAAGCGCGCGGACCTGGCCGACCGCATCGATCTCGCCGTGCGCCGCGTGCTGCAGCAAGGCCTGCGCACGGCAGACATCGCGCGCAAGGGGGAGGCCACGGTAAGCACTTCGGCCATGGGCGACGCTGTCGTCGCCGCCTTGCGGGCCCAATGATCGAACTCGAGGAAAATGCATCATGTTGAACGTGGGAATGGTGGGATGGCGGGGCATGGTGGGATCGGTCCTGATGCAACGCATGCAGGAAGAAGGGGATTTCAGCCTCATCAAGCCGGTGTTTTTCACCACGTCCCAGGTGGGCGCCCCCGGGCCTGACGTGGGCCAGGGCAGTCAGCCATTGGTCGACGCCCGCAACCTCGAGGCCCTTTCGGCTCTGGATGTGATCATCTCCTGCCAGGGCGGCGATTACACCAACGAAGTGTTTGGCCCCTTGCGCGCCCGCGGCTGGAAAGGCTACTGGATCGATGCCGCGTCGTCCCTGCGCATGAAAGATCATGCGGTCATCATTCTCGATCCCGTCAACCGCTCGGTGATCGATGCCGCACTGGAACGCGGCGTGCGCGATTTCATCGGCGGGAATTGCACCGTGAGCCTGATGCTGATGGCGTTGGGCGGCCTTTTCCGCGAAGGCTGGGTGGAATGGATTTCTGCCATGACCTACCAGGCGGCCTCCGGCGCCGGCGCCCAGAACATGCGCGAGCTGGTGCAGCAGATGGGCGTGCTGCACCAGTCCGTGGCGGCCGAACTGGCCGACCCGGCCTCGGCAATCCTCGATATCGACCGCAAAGTGACGGAAACCCTGCGTTCAGCCGCCATGCCGACCGCCAATTTCCGCGGGGTGCCGCTGGCCGGCAGCCTGATTCCCTGGATCGACGTGCCGGTGGAACAGGGCCAGAGCAAGGAAGAATGGAAAGGCGGCGCCGAATGCAACAAGATCCTGGGCTTGCCGCCCTTCCGCTCGCCCGGCAGCATTCCCATCGACGGGCTGTGCGTGCGGGTTGGTGCCATGCGTTGCCATTCGCAGGGCCTGACCGTGAAGCTCAAGCGCGATGTGCCGCTGTCCGAGATCGAGCAGGCAATCGCCTCCGCCAACGACTGGGTGCGCGTCATTCCCAACGAACGCGAGGCTTCCGAACGCGGCTTGGCACCGGCTGCCGTGAGCGGCACCCTGGCCGTGCCCGTGGGACGCCTGCACAAGCTCGCCATGGGGCCTGAATACTTGGGCGCTTTCACGGTGGGGGACCAGTTGTTGTGGGGTGCGGCCGAACCCTTGCGCCGCATGCTGCGCATTCTGGTGGACTGATCCGTGTCCTCTGTCGATCTCGCGGGCTGGTTCGACAATCTGCTGGACTACCTGTCCCGCCTGGAATGGCCAACGCTCGAAGATGCCCACAACTGGTATCTGCTGTACCCCGATTTTGCCCTGCTGGGGGAAATTGCCCTGGGCCTGCTGGTATTGGTGTTCGGCCTGGGCTGGCTGGTGGGACGCCTGCCTGCGGGCCAGAACGCCGGCATCGCAGCGGCGGATGACGAATCCGCCAGAATGCCCCCCGGCCTGGATTTCGAACGCCGCCTGGGCATTTCCAGGGAAGACCTGGCCGAAGTCGGGTTGCCGCTGATCACGCCGGAATCGGAGCCGGTCCTGCTCCCCCCGGCCAGTCCCATGACTTCCCTGATGGAGCTTTCCAGCGAACACCTGATCGTGATCGCACGCTACTGCCTGTGGCGTGGTGACAGCGAAGGGGCCCGGGACGCCATTGCCCCCATCATGATTCGCGACGACGTCCGGATGCGACGCGCGGCGCTTTCCCTGCTCGAGATTCAGTAACCCCGCGCCCATGCGTTTCGCACTGGGAGTGGAGTACGACGGTTCCGGTTTTTGCGGCTGGCAGCGCCAGCCCGACCAGGCTTCCGTGCAAGGTGCTCTGGAAAGCGCGCTGGGGGGCATTGCCGGAGAACCCGTGACGGTGGCGGCGGCGGGGCGGACCGACCGCGGGGTGCATGCCAGCGGCCAGGTGGTGCATTTCGATACGCAGGCCAGCCGACCCCTCACGGCCTGGGTGCGTGGCGCCAATGCCTTGCTGCCCCCCGGCATTGCCGTGCTCTGGGCCCATCCCGTCCCGGATTCGTTTCATGCGCGCTTCTGTGCCGTGCGGCGTTCCTACCAGTATCTGTTGCTCAACCATCCCGTACGCAATGCCCTCATGCAGGGAAAATGGGGCTGGTTCCACCAGCCGCTCGACCTCGCGCTCATGCGCGAAGCCGCCCGCATGCTGCTGGGCACCCACGATTTCAGCGCGTTCCGGGCAGCGGAATGCCAGGCGAAATCGCCCGTGAAAACGCTCACGCAGGCCGACATTGCCGCCAACGGCCCACTCCTGCAGTTTTCATTCACCGCCGATGCCTTCCTGCAGCACATGGTGCGCAACATGGTGGGGGCCTTGGTCGCCGTGGGCGCTGGGCGCCTGGAGCCTGCCGGGCTGGGCGCCTTGCTCGAATCGCGCGACCGCACCCGGGGAGCGCCCACGTTCCCGCCCGACGGCCTGTACCTCACCGGGGTGGGCTATGCCGACGATTGGCAACTGCCGGCGCCGGCAACACGCTATCATGGGGCTTTCATGCAAGCGCGCATGGACTGATTTCATGAGAACCCGCGTCAAAATCTGTGGCATCACCCAACCGGAAGACGCGCGTGATGCGGCCCTGGCCGGCGCGGATGCCATCGGGCTCGTGTTTCACGACGCCAGCCCGCGCGCCATGGATGCGGGGAGGGCGGCAGAAATCGTGGCGGCCCTGCCGCCGTTCGTGTCTGTGGTGGGGTTGTTCGTGGATGCGCCGGCAACCCGCATCGAGTCCGTCTTGTCGCAAGTGAGGCTCGATTGCCTGCAGTTTCACGGCAACGAATCGCCGGCCGACTGCGAACGTTTCCCGCTGCCCTACATCAAGGTGGCCCGGGTTCGCCCCGGGTTCGATTTGATACAATATGCGGTTGGATATCGCCATGCCCGCGCGATTCTGGTGGATGCCTATGTGCCTGGACAACCGGGTGGAACAGGCCGGACATTCGATTGGGGCCTGCTGCCCGAAAGCCTGCCGCTTCCCCTGATCCTTTCCGGCGGGCTGGCGCCCGGGAATGTGGCTTCGGCCGTGCGCGCCGTGCATCCGTGGGCCGTGGACGTGAGCAGCGGCGTGGAAAGTGCGCCGGGTCTCAAGGATGCGGAAAAAGTGCGGCAATTCATCGAGGAAGTGAGGAATGAAGATTTACGACATGCCTGATCGGGAAGGCCATTTTGGCCCCTACGGTGGGACATTCGTGTCAGAAACCCTGATTGCGGCCATCGACGAGCTCAAGCGCCAGTACCTGCGCTTTCGCGACGATCCCGAGTTTCAGGCGGAGTTCGCTTACGAGCTCAAGCATTACGTGGGCCGTCCCAGCCCCATTTACCATGCCCGCCGCCTGTCCGAATCGCTCGGCGGCGCGCAGATCTACCTCAAGCGCGAAGACCTCAACCATACGGGCGCCCACAAGATCAACAACACGGTCGGCCAGGCCATGCTGGCCCGGCGCATGGGCAAGCAGCGCGTGATCGCGGAAACCGGGGCCGGCCAGCACGGCGTGGCCACGGCCACCGTCGCGGCCCGTTACGGCATGGAATGCGTGGTGTACATGGGGTCAGAGGACGTCCGCCGGCAGGCCCAGAACGTCTATCGCATGAAGTTGCTGGGCGCGCGCGTGGTGCCCGTGGAAAGCGGCTCGAAGACGCTCAAGGACGCGCTCAACGAAGCCATGCGCGACTGGGTGACCCACGTCCAGGACACGTTCTACATCATCGGCACCGTGGCCGGTCCCCATCCCTATCCCATGATGGTGCGCGATTTCAACGCCGTGGTGGGGCGCGAATGCCTGGTGCAGATGCCGGAAATGGCCGGCCGGCAGCCGGATGTGGTGCTGGCCTGCGTGGGTGGAGGCTCCAACGCCATGGGCATTTTCCATTCCTACATTCCTCACGAGTCGGTGCGGCTGATGGGCGTGGAAGCCGGCGGGGAAGGCGTTGCCAGCGGCCACCATGCGGCCTCCCTGGTGGCCGGAACCCCGGGCGTGCTGCATGGCAACCGCACCTACCTGCTGCAGGATGCCAACGGCCAGATCATCGAAACCCATTCCATTTCGGCCGGGCTGGATTACCCTGGCGTCGGACCCGAACACGCCTGGCTGAAAGACACGGGCCGGGCCGAATATGTGGCCATTACGGATGACGAAGCCCTGAATGCATTCCACACCTTGTGCCGCATGGAAGGCATCATCCCGGCCCTGGAATCGAGCCATGCGCTGGCCCAGGCCATGAAGATGGCGCCCACCATGAAGCGCGACCAGATCCTGCTCGTCAACCTGTCCGGTCGCGGTGACAAGGACATGGCGACGGTCGCCGAACGCAGCGGCATCCGGCTCTGAAATACCGAATGAGTTGAAGGGGAAAGTTGTGTCACGGATTTCCGCAACATTTGAAAAACTCGCGCAGGAACGGCGCAAGGCGCTGATCCCTTTTTTTACCGTGGGCGATCCCAGCCTGCACCAGTGCGTGCCCACCATGCAGGCCATGGTGGCCGGTGGCGCCGACCTGATCGAACTGGGTATTCCTTTTTCCGACCCGATGGCGGATGGCCCCACCATCCAGCGGGCCAGCGAACGGGCGCTCAAGCAGGGCGTGTCCCTCAACGATGTGCTGGATGCCGTGTCCCGCTTTCGCCAGGGCGATGTGGCGACGCCGGTGGTGCTGATGGGTTACGCCAATCCCATTGAACGCATGGGGCGCGAGGCGTTTGCCGAACGCTGCGCCGAAGCCGGCGTGGACGGCGTGCTGGTGGTGGATTACCCGCCGGATGAAGCCCGTGCGCTGGGTGCCTTGCTGTCCCCCCGCAACATCGATTCCATTTTCCTGTTGTCGCCCACGTCCACGGACGAGCGCATCAAGGAAATTGCCGCCATGTCCACCGGCTACATCTACTATGTCTCCCTGCGGGGCGTGACCGGGGCCTCCAACATCGATGTGGCGGACGTGGCGCGCCAGGTTGCGCGCATCAAGTCCGTGGCCCGCGTGCCGGTGGGAGTGGGTTTTGGCATCCGTGACGATGCCACGGCCCGCGCCCTTTCCGCCGTGGCGGACGCCATCGTGGTAGGCTCGCGCATCGTGGAAGAAATCGAAACCTCTTCCGAAAGCCAGGCCCCCGCCGCAGTGGGCGCCCTGATCAATCGTTTTCGTCAAGCCATGGATGCCGATCGATGAGTTGGTTCAAGAAACTTCTGCCCCCCCGCATCAAGCGCACCCAGAAAAGCGCCAAAGGTTCCGTTCCCGAAGGCCTGTGGGTCAAGTGCGGTTCCTGCGAGGCGGTGCTCTACCGTTCCGATCTCGAATCCAACCTGCACGTGTGCCCCAAGTGTTCGCACCACATCCGCATTTCGGCGCGCACCCGCCTGGATTATTTTCTGGACCCCGAAGGGCGGTTTGAAATCGGTTCCGAAGTGATGCCGGTGGACAGCCTCAAGTTCAAGGACAGCCGGCGTTACGTGGATCGCCTCACGGAAGCGACGACCGCCACTGGTGAAACCGATGCGCTGGTGGTCATCCAGGGGACGCTCAAGGGAATCCCGTTGATGGCGGCCGCTTTCGAGTTCGAGTTCATGGGCGGCTCCATGGGGTCCGTGGTGGGTGAGCGCTTTGTGCGTGCCGTGGAAGCGGCCATCGAACAGAAATACCCTTTCGTGTGTTTTCTCGCCAGCGGTGGCGCGCGCATGCAGGAAGGCCTGCTTTCCCTCATGCAGATGGCCAAAACATGCGCGGCGCTCACGCACCTCTCGCAGGAGCGCCTGCCGTTCATTTCCGTGCTGACCGATCCCACCATGGGCGGGGTGTCCGCCAGCTTTGCCATGATCGGCGACGTGGTGATCGCCGAACCCAATGCCCTGATCGGTTTCGCGGGGCCGCGCGTGATCGAGCAGACGGTGCGCGAAGTGTTGCCTGAAGGATTCCAGCGCGCCGAGTTTCTCCTGGGCAAGGGGGCCATCGACATGATCGTCGACCGGCGCCAAGCCCGAGACCGTATCGCGAACATACTGGGACAGCTGCTGCAGGTGGCCGAAAGCGCCTGAGTGCAGGCTGCCAGAACGAGGGAGTTATGAAACGCCCCCTGACCGCCCAGGAGCAGACGCTCCGCATCCAGAGCCGCCGGCGCATGATCGGCGCGTTCGTTCTGATGTTTGCCGTGGTGCTGCTTCTGCCCATGATGTTGAATCACGCCACCGGCCCCAAACTGCCGCTCCCTGCGCCGGCGGTTTCCGACAAACCGGCTTCGGCCCAGCCTCCCTTGCCGGAAGTGACTCCGGCCCAGACCTCCGCCGCAACCGTTGCTGCCGCCCCGACGGCGACGGCCTCGGCTGCTGCAGCAGAACCCCCGGTTCCTGCGGCCGCCGTCTCTCCCGCACCCGCTGCCGTGCCAGCTTCCGCAGCGGAAACGCCAGTCACAGCAGCCAGTTCTGCCGCTTCACCCCGGGAGGCGGGGAAACAGGGCCGCGGACACTATCTGGTCCAGGTGGGCGTGTTTGGCGATCGCCACAAGGCCCAGGCACTGGCCCACCGCCTGGAACAGGAGAAGCTGCCCGTAATCAGCCAAGACGTGCGCTACAAGGAAGGGGTGCGGGTGCGCGTGCGGCTGGGGCCTTTTGAAGGCCGCGCAGAGGCCGTGAACGTGGTGCATCGCCTGGACCAGCTCGGCATCAGGTCGATGATGGTGACTCCATGATGGAGTGGGCTGCCGGATTCAGCTGGCTGGACTGGGCCGCCTTTGCCATTTTGGCGGGATCGGTGTTGCTGGGCGTGATGCGGGGGGTGGTGCGCGAAATCTTTTCCCTGGTGGCCTGGGTTGTCGCGTTCTGGCTTGCAAAAACCTATGCGGAGGCAGGTGCCCACTGGTTGGCACCCTACATCGGCAGCGAATCGATGCGGCTGGTGGCTGGTTTTTCCCTGTTCTTTGCTGGTGGCTGGGCGCTCATGGCGCTATTGGGAGTGGGCTTCAACGCGCTGGTCAACAATGCAGGGCTGGGTGTGCTCAACCGCGTGCTGGGCGGCCTGTTCGGGCTGACGCGCGGCGCCCTGATCATCGTGGTGTTGACACTGCTGGCCGGCATGACCTCGCTGACGGCGCATCGCGAGTGGAGATCCGCCTGGTTCTCTGACTGGAGCGAGTCCTGCGCCCATTGGCTGTTGCCGTATTTGCCCTCGGGCATGGCGGAACGCATCCAATTTTAAAGCGGCCGGCGTGCTCCGGGGCGAACAGGAGTAGAATAAGGCCCACAGGGGTACCACTTTTCAGGAACGGTCCGTTACTATGTGTGGAATCGTCGGCATCGTTGCCAAAACACCAGTCAACCAGCTGCTCTACGACGGCCTGCAACTGCTTCAGCATCGGGGTCAGGACGCCGCCGGCATCGCCACGGCCGATGGCAACACGTTTCACATGCACAAAGGCCTGGGCCTGGTGCGCGACGTGTTCCGCACCCGGGACATGCGCTCCCTGACGGGCACCATGGGCATCGCCCACTGCCGTTATCCCACCGCCGGTTCTGCCGCATCGCCGGCCGAAGCCCAGCCTTTTTATGTCAATTCCCCGTTCGGGATCGTCCTCGGCCACAACGGAAACCTGACCAATTCGGAGCGACTGCGCGCTGAATTGTTCGAACAGGACCGGCGGCACGTGAACACCAATTCCGATTCCGAAGTGCTGCTCAACGTGCTGGCACACGAGCTGTACGCCTGCGCCAAAGACCACAAGCTCGACCCGACGGACATTTTTCACGCGGTTGCCCAGGTTTACCGTCGCTGTCATGGCGCATTTGCCGCAGTGACCATCATTGCCGGACATGGCCTGCTCGCGTTCCGCGATCCGCACGGCATCCGCCCCCTCGTGATCGGGCGCAACGTCACCAGCATGGGCACCGAGTTCATGGTGGCTTCCGAAAGTGTGGCCCTGGACGCGCTGGGATTTGAATTGATGCGCGATGTGGAACCGGGCGAAGCCATCCTGATTGATGCAAGCGGAAACTTCTACAGCCGCATTTGCGCCGATTCGCCGCAAAAGAATCCCTGCATTTTCGAGTACGTGTACCTGGCCCGGCCGGATTCCGTGCTGGACGGGATTTCCGTCTATGAAACCCGGTTGCGCATGGGTGAGAGCCTGGGCAACAAGATTCGCCGCATGGCACCTGACCTGCAGATTGACGTGGTGATCCCGATTCCCGACACCAGCCGTCCCAGCGCCTTGCAGCTCGCGCTCAGGCTCAACGTGCCCTACCGCGAAGGATTCATCAAAAACCGCTACATCGGACGCACGTTCATCATGCCCGGCCAGGCGGAGCGCAAGCGTTCGGTGCGCCAGAAGCTCAATGCCATCGGTTTCGAGTTCAAGGACAAGAACGTGCTGCTGGTGGACGATTCCATCGTGCGCGGCACCACCAGTCGCGAAATCGTGCAGATGGCGCGCGATTGCGGGGCGCGCCGGGTGTATTTCGCCTCCGCGGCGCCGCCGGTGCGCTTTCCAAACGTCTATGGCATCGACATGCCCACGCGCCGCGAGCTGCTGGCCACGGGCCGCACCGATGCGGAGATTGCCCTGGAAATCGGTGCCGACGCGGTGTTCTACCAGGACCTTGAAGACCTCGTGCGCGATGTGGGCGGCGAACGATCCGGCGTGGCCCGCTTTGACACTTCCTGTTTCGATGGTTGCTATATCACCGGGGACGTGACGGCGGAATACCTGGCAGAAATCGAAGCCAACCGTTGCGATGGCGAAACCCGCACGGACCATGACTCGACCCAGCAGCTCGATCTCAATCTCAGCACGGCGGCGCAGGCGTGAGTGACGAACTGGATCTCGACACCCTCGCAGTTCGCGCGGGCATTCACCGCAGCGCTTTCAACGAACATTCCGAAGCGCTGTACCTGACGTCAAGCTACGTTTTCGACAGCGCGCAGCAGGCGGCCGACCGCTTTTGCAACCGCGAACCCGGCAACATCTATTCCCGTTTCACCAACCCCACGGTGACGTCATTCCAGGAGCGGCTTGCCGCGCTGGAAGGCGGTGAAGCCTGTGTCGCCACGGCCAGCGGCATGGCGGCCATTCTGAGCGCGTTGATGGGGTTGCTGAAAGCCGGAGACCATGTGGTGGCCTCCCAGAGCATTTTCGGTTCCACGGTCCAGTTGCTCACCAACATCATGGGACGGTTCGGGATTGGCACCACGTTCGTGCCGTTGTCCGACCTGGTTGCCTGGAAAGCGGCTGCCCGGCCCACGACCCGGATGTTCTTTGTGGAAACCCCCTCCAATCCCACCATGGAACTGGTGGACATCGCCGCGTTGTCGGCTGTGGCCCATGGGGCTTCCGCGCTGCTCGTGGTGGACAACTGCTTCTGTACGCCGGCGTTGCAGCGGCCGCTGTTGCTGGGTGCCGACCTGGTGGTCCATTCCGCCACCAAGTACCTCGACGGGCAGGGCCGGGTGCTGGGCGGAGCCGTTGTGGGTTCGAAAGCGCTGGTGATGGATGGCGGCATCTACCAGTTCCTGCGCACGGCAGGGCCCAGCATGAGTCCCTTCAATGCCTGGGTCTGCCTGAAAGGTCTGGAGACCCTGAACCTGCGCATGGAAGCCCAGTCACGCAATGCCCAGGCGCTGGCGCAATGGCTGGAACGCCATCCGGCGGTGGAACGGGTTTATTATCCGGGCCTGCCTTCGCATCCGCAGTACGAACTGGCCCGCCGGCAGCAGTCGCGCGGCGGGGCCATCGTCACGTTCAATGTGCATGGCGGGCAGGCCAAGGCCTGGCACGTCATCGATTCCACCCGCCTGATTTCCATTACCGGCAATCTGGGGGACACCAAAAGCACCATCACCCACCCGGCCACCACCACCCATGGCCGTATTTCCGAAGAAGCACGCCAGGCGGCCGGCATCGGACCGGGCATGATCCGCCTTTCGGTGGGTCTCGAATCGCTGCAGGATTTGCAGGCAGATCTTTCGCGCGGGCTGGGCTAAAGCGGCACGGCCTGGCAGCCCTCGCTGTCGCACATCAGGTAGCCGCCGCGCGCGGCGGTCCAGTCAGGCAGCACCCAGCGTTCACAGGCATGGTCTTCCAGCCGGTACACATGACGGGCCGGCCGGTGCGTGTGTCCGTGAATCAGGCGCGGGTAGCCGCTTTTGCGCAGCAAGTCCGTGACGGCCTGGGGGGAAACATCCATGATTTCCATGGTCTTGGCCTGCTTGGCCTTGTCGCTCATGGCCGTGGCATCCCGCGCCATCTGGTGGCGCGTGGAAAGCGGCAGGGCCAGCACCTTGCGCTGCCAGGCCGCGCTGCGCACCTGCTTGCGATAGGCCTGGTACTCCACGTCGTCCGTGCACAGCTGGTCACCGTGGCTTAGCAGGGTGCGCATGCCGTACAGCGTCACTTCCGTCGGGTCCGGCAGGAGCGTGGCGCCGCAGGCTTGCGCAAAATCCTGGCCGAGCAGGAAATCGCGGTTGCCATGCATCAGGAAGAGCGCCGTGCCGGCATCGGACAGCTCGCGCAGGGCCTCCACGATTTTCCGGTTGAAAGGGGAGGGGATGTCGTCATCCCCCACCCAGGTTTCAAACAGGTCGCCCAGGATGTACAGCGCTTCTGCTTCGCGTGCCGGACCGGCGAGAAAATCCAGGAAACGCTTGCGGATGAGCGGCGTGTCTTCGGACAGGTGCAGGTCGGAAATGAAAAGCGTATGCGGCACGGAAGCTCAGTCGGCGTGGGCGCTCAGAATGACCACGTCTTCCAGCGGCACGTCGCCGTGCCCCATGCGCGATCCGGTGTTCACGCCCTTGATCCGGTCCACCACATCCTGCCCTTCCACCACTTTGCCGAACACGCAGTAACCGTAGCCGTCGCGCGTCGCGCTACGGAAATTCAGGAAGGCATTGTCCTTGACGTTGATAAAGAATTGGGCCGTGGCGGAATGGGGGTCGGACGTGCGGGCCATGGCGATGGTGTAGCGGTCATTGGAGAGGCCGTTGCCTGCCTCGTTTTCGATGGGGGTATTGGTCGCTTTCTGGTGCATGCCGGGCTCAAAGCCTCCGCCCTGGATCATGAAGCCATCGATGACGCGGTGGAAAACCGTGTTGTCATAAAAGCCCTGCGACACGTAGTCGAGGAAGTTGGCCACGGTTTTGGGGGCGCGTTCGGCATCCAGCTCCAGAACGATATCGCCAAAATTGGTTTTCAGACGAACCATGATGTCTCCATTTCAATTGAATTTTGCGGCCTTGGCCTTGAGGGTTTTGCTGTTGGGGTCGAGCGTGAGGGCGCGCGCGTAGGCCCGGTGGGCCAGAGCTAGGTACACGTCGGCCAGGTTTTCGTAGGCGGTGGGGTAGTTGGGTTGCACGGCCACCGCCATTTCCAGAACCTTGCGCGCATCGTCCAGGCGGTTCTGGCTGGCGTAGAGCACCGCCAGGTTATTGTAGGGGGCCACCATTTCGGGAAAGCGTTCGGTCAGGTTTTCCAGCGTGGCGATGGCGTCATCGGTTTTGCCGGTGCGGGTCAGGAGCTGCGCCTTGAGAAACTGCATGGAACCGTCCTGGGAATTCACTTCCAGGTAGCGGTCGAGGGCGGCCAGCGCCTCTTCCAGCTTGCCGGCGCTGACCAGTTGCTGGATGTCCCGGGGTGTCGGAACCGGCTTTTCCGGCAACGGGGCCGGTGGTGTGCCCGCCTGTGCAGCCGGGGGTGGCGGGGCGGCAGGCAAAGCCGGGGCAGGGTCGGCTGCGCTTGCCCAGGCGCACATTCCCAGGGCAAGTCCGCCCAGCACCATGCGTTGCAGCCCGAAGCGCTCGGTCATATCGTGTTATACTGGCTGTTTGCCAAATTGGCAGAATTTTTAATTATATCAATAAACTGCGTCATCTTCCAGCATGGCGCCTGCGATCATGCTCAGACTGTTCAATACCCTGACCCGTACCGTTGCCCCATTCCAGCCCATCGAGCCCGGCAAGGTTCGCATGTACGTGTGCGGCATGACCGTTTATGACCGCTGTCATCTGGGCCATGCGCGCATGCTGGTCAATTTCGACCTGGTGTACCGGTGGCTGCAGACGTCGGGTTATGACGTGACTTATGTGCGCAATATCACCGATATTGACGATAAAATCATCGAACGTGCTGCTAAAAACGGAGAAACCATCCAATCCCTGACGGGGCGCATGATTGCCGCCATGCATCAGGACCTGCAGCAGCTCAACGTTCTGCCGCCCACCTTCGAGCCGCGCGCCACGGAACACATTGCCGGCATGATCGCCCTCATCGGCACGCTGGTGTCCAAGGGGCTTGCCTATGCGGGTGACAATGGCGACGTCTATTATTCGGTGCGGGATTTTCCCGGCTACGGCAAGCTGTCCGGCAAGTCCCTGGAGGACCTGCGCGCCGGCGAACGGATCGCAGTGGACTCCCACAAGCATGACCCGCTCGATTTTGTGCTGTGGAAGGCGGCCAAGCCGGGGGAACCTTCATGGCCTTCCCCTTGGGGCGACGGCCGGCCGGGATGGCACATCGAATGTTCCGCCATGAGCGAACATTTCCTCGGCGAACATTTCGACATCCATGGCGGGGGGCACGATCTCCAGTTTCCCCACCATGAAAACGAAATCGCCCAAAGCGAAGGCGCTCACGGGCATGCTTTCGTGAACGTGTGGATGCACAACGGGTTTTTGCGCGTCAACGATGAAAAAATGTCCAAGTCCCTGGGCAACTTTTTCACCATTGCCGACGTGCTCCAGGTGTTTGATGCCGAAGTGGTGCGCTTTTTCCTGCTGCGCGGCCATTATCGCAGCCCGCTCAATTACACCGACGCCCATCTTGAAGACGCGCGCCAGGCCCTCAACACCCTCTACACCGCCTTGCGCGGGCGCCACCTGGAACCCGGCCCGATCGACTGGAACGAGCCGGCAGCCCGTCAGTTCAAGGAAGCCATGGATGACGACTTCAACACGTCCGAGGCGGTGGCCGTACTGTTTGGCCTGGCGCGGGAAACCAACCGCAGCGGCAGCGATGCCGCAGCCACGCAGCTGTTCCGGTTGGGGCAGACATTGGGGTTGCTGGGACAGGATCCGGAGCGCTGGATGAGGGAAGGGGCGGGGCGCGCCACGGCCGCGGACCAGGACGCCGAAGCTGCTCGCATCGAAGCGCTTATCGCGCAACGGACGGAAGCGCGGCGGGCAAAGAACTTTGCCGAATCGGACCGGATCCGCGATCTGCTCCTGAGCCAGGGCGTCCTCCTGGAGGATGGCCCCCAGGGAACTTCCTGGCGCAGGGCTTGACCGTTTTCAGGCAGGGTTGAAAAAGTCCCGCACCTTGTCCATGAAGGTTTTGGCGCGTGGACTGTGAGTGGGATTGCCTAGCGTGCTGGCGTCCAGCTGGCGCAGCAATTCCTTCTGGGCCTCCGTCAGCTTGACCGGGGTTTCCACCGTCACGTGGCAGATCAGGTCGCCGTAACCGCTGCCCCGCAAGGCCTTGATGCCTTTTCCGCGCAGACGGAAAGCCTGGCCGGTCTGGGTCTCGACGGGGATTTTCAGCTTGGCATGACCCTCGAGGGTGGGAATCTCGATTTCGCCACCCAGCGCCGCCACCCCGAAACTGATCGGCATTTCGCAATGGAGATCGGCACCGTCCCGTTCAAACACGGGATGGGGCCGGATCTGGACCACCACGTACAGGTCTCCCGGCGGGCCGCCCGCAACGCCATGTTCCCCTTCACCGGAAAGACGCACGCGATCGCCCTGGTCGATGCCTGCAGGAATCTTTACGGCCAGGGTCTTGTAACGCTTGGTGCGTCCGGCGCCGTTGCAATCAGGGCAGGGATGGGCGATGGTCTTGCCGCTCCCGTGACAGGCCGGGCAGGTTTGCTGGATCGAGAAGAAACCCTGCTGCATGCGCACCTGGCCTTGCCCGCCGCAGGTGCCGCAGGTGGTCGGGCTTGACCCTGGACGCGCGCCGCTGCCTTTGCAGGTGTCGCACGTTTCCATGGTGGGGATGCGGATCTGCGTTTCGGTGCCGCGGGCCGCTTCCTCCAGGCTGATTTCCAGGTTGTAGCGCAGATCGGCTCCACGGTAGACGCCGCCCTGCCGTCCCCGTCCACCGGCGCCGAACAGGTCGCCGAAAATATCTCCGAAGGCATCAGAGAAGCCGCCCCCCATGCCGCCAAAACCGGGGCCGCCGGGGCCGGCCTGGCTCGGGTCGACTCCGGCATGGCCGTAGCGGTCGTAAGCGGCCCGCTTGTCGGAATCGGACAGGATCTCGTAGGCCTCCTTGGCCTCCTTGAATTGTCCTTCCGCCTTGGCGTTATCCGGATTGCGGTCCGGATGGTACTTCATGGCCAGCTTGCGGTAAGCCTTCTTGATATCCTCTTCGGAAGCATCCCGATTGACGCCCAGGACTTCGTAGTAGTCGCGTTTGCTCATTATGGGCGCTTATTTCTGGTGTTTGTCCTTGATTTCCTCGAACTCGGCATCCACCACGTTTTCGTCCTTGGAAGCGCCTCCCGCTGCTGAAGCGCCCGCCTGACCCGCCTGGGCGCCGCCTTCCTGGCCGCTGCCGTACATCTTTTCGGCGAGCTTGTGGCTGGCTTCGGACAAGGCTTCGGTTTTGGCCGTCATGACCGAAACGTCACCCGATTTGAGGGCTTCTTCTGCGTCCTTGAGGGCCGCTTCGATCTTGCCTTTTTCATCCTCGGCAAGCTTGTCGCCATGATCCTTGAGGGACTTGGTCACGTTGTGCACGAGGGCTTCCAGCGTGTTCTTGGCGTTGACCGCCTCGAGGTTCTTCTTGTCCTCTTCGGCATGTTCCTCGGCATCCTTCACCATGCGCTGGATTTCGTCTTCGGACAGACCCGAGTTGGCCTTGATGGTGATCTTGTTTTCCTTGCCGGTGGCCTTGTCCTTGGCGCTCACGTGCAGAATGCCGTTGGCGTCGATGTCGAAGGTGACTTCGATTTGCGGCATGCCGCGCGGCGCCGGGGGAATGTCCGTCAGGTTGAACTGGCCCAGGCTCTTGTTGCCGGAGGCCATTTCACGTTCGCCTTGCAGCACGTGGATGGTGACGGCGGACTGGTTGTCGTCGGCCGTGGAAAACACCTGGGAGGCCTTGGTCGGAATCGTGGTGTTCTTATGGATCAGGCGGGTCATCACGCTGCCCAGGGTTTCGATGCCGAGGGACAGGGGGGTCACGTCCAGCAACAGCACGTCCTTCACTTCACCCTGCAGCACGCCGCCCTGGATGCCGGCGCCGATGGCCACCGCTTCATCCGGATTCACGTCCTTGCGCGGTTCGCGCCCGAAGAATTCCTTCACGCGTTCCTGCACTTTGGGCATGCGGGACTGGCCGCCCACCAGGATCACGTCGGCGATGTCGCCGATCTTGACGCCCGCGTCCTTGATGGCGATTTCGCAAGGTTTGATGGTGCGTGCGATCAGGTCGTCCACCAGGCTTTCCAGCTTGGCGCGGTTGATCTTGACCACCAGGTGTTTCGGGCCGGTGGCGTCTGCCGTGATGTAGGGCAGGTTGACTTCGGTCTGCTGGGACGAAGACAGCTCGATCTTGGCTTTTTCTGCTGCCTCTTTCAGGCGTTGCAGGGCCAGGACGTCCTTGCGCAGGTCGATGCCGTTTTCGCGCTTGAATTCATCAGCCAGGAACTCGATGACGCGCAGGTCGAAGTCTTCGCCGCCCAGGAAGGTGTCGCCGTTGGTGGACAGCACTTCAAACTGGTGTTCGCCGTCGATTTCCGCGATTTCGATGATGGAAATGTCGAACGTGCCGCCGCCCAGGTCATAGACGGCAATCTTGCGGTCGCCTTCCTTCTTGTCCAGGCCAAAGGCCAGGGCTGCCGCCGTGGGTTCGTTGATGATGCGCTTGACTTCGAGGCCGGCGATGCGGCCTGCGTCCTTGGTGGCCTGGCGCTGGCTGTCGTTGAAGTAGGCCGGCACCGTGATGACGGCTTCCGTCACTTCTTCGCCCAGGTAATCTTCGGCCGTCTTTTTCATTTTCTGCAGCACGGCGGCCGAAATTTCGGGCGGCGCCATTTTCTTGCCGCGCACTTCCACCCAGGCATCGCCGTTGTTGGCCTTGACGATGCTGTAGGGCACCATGTCGATGTCCTTCTGCACCATCTCTTCCTGGAATTTGCGGCCGATCAGGCGCTTGACCGCGAACAGGGTGTTTTTGGGGTTGGTGATGGCCTGGCGTTTTGCCGGGGCGCCGACCAGGACCTCGCCATCTTCCATGTAGGCGACGATGGAGGGGGTGGTGCGTGCCCCTTCCGCGTTTTCAATGACCTTGGGCTTGCCGCTTTCCATGACCGCCACGCACGAGTTGGTGGTCCCCAGGTCGATACCAATGATTTTTCCCATGTTGTTTTGCCTCTGAATAATGGATTGGATGGCTTATAGATCGGGTTTTGCCTTGAATATTCAAGGGGTCGGTGTCGTTTTTCCTTTGGAAACCGTCACCAGGGCGGGCCGCAGCACGCGTTCATGCAAGGCAAAGCCTTTCTGCATGACGTTCAGCACCATGTTGGCCGGCACTTCGGCACTTTCCAGGGAAGCGATGGCCTGGTGGCGGTTGGGATCGAATTTTTCGCGGGCGGGGTTGATTTCCGTGATGTTGAATTTTTCGAAAACCGTGGCCAGCTGGCGGGCGGTCAGTTCCACTCCGCTGCGGTAGCTTTCCAGAGAGGCTTCCTTCACCTGAAGGGCGGCATCCAGACTGTCCATCACGGACAGCAATTCGGAGGCAAAGGATTCCAGCGCGAATTTGCGGGCCTGGGCCAGATCGGTGGCGGCGCGCTTGCGCACATTTTCGGTGTCGGCCCTGGCGCGCAGCCAGGCTTCTTCTTTTTCGCGCAAACCGGCTTCGGCCTGGTTGAGCGCTGCGAGGGCCTGCTCCAGGCTCATTTCCGGAATGGCCGACGCCGCTTCAAGGGCCGCGGCTTCGAGTTCGGACTGGCCTTTGGCGGGCGCTTCGTTGCTTGAGTCTTGCATCGTGTTCTCCTCAGGGAATGCACGGACAAGATGGGGCATAAAAGCGGGATTTCAAGGGCGGCTGAAAAATAAAAAAGCGGGTCCGGGAAAAACGGGAAAAACTAGCGGGTTGCTCCCGTTGCAAGGGCGCGTTTCAGGCTGAGGTCGCCTTCCGAACGGGCCGCCTGTTCCGACCAGTGGGAGGACACCCAGCCGCCCAGGTGTTCCAGGGCGATGTCGGCCAAGGCGTCGAGCCAGGCCGGCTCTTCGTTGAGCGAGGGGATGTAATGGTATTCGCGGCCGCCTTCGGTGAGGAAGGCGGTTTTGACTTCCATGCCGATCTCCTCGAGGGTTTCCAGGCAATCGGCGGGAAAGCCGGGACAGATCACGTGCACGTTGCCCACGCCTTCGCGCGCGAGCTGCCGCACCAGCGGTTCCGTGTAAGGCTTGATCCATTCCGCCCGTCCGAACAGGGACTGGAACGACACCGCATACTGCTCCGGCTGCAGGCCCAGGGCTTCGCCCAGGAGGCGGCCGGTCTTGAGGCATTCGCAGTGGTAGGGATCGCCGCGGTCGAGGGTGTAGCGGGGCACGCCATGAAAGCTCATGACCAGTTTGTCCGGGCGGCCGTGGACGGCCCAGTAGCGGTCGACCCGCTGGCGCAGGGCTTCGATGTAGGCGGGGTGGTCGTGATAGTGCCGCACCACGCGTACGCCCGGAACGTTCCGGTAGGACCTGAGGGCGTCGAACAGGGCATCCATGCTGGATGCCGTGGTGCTGGCTGCATATTGCGGGTACAGCGGCAACAGCAGGATGCGGTCGCAATGGCGTGCCTTGAGTTCGGCAATGCCGGCCGCGATGGAAGGCTGGCCGTAGCGCATGGCATAGGTCACGGCGGTGGGGGAGGACACGCGTGCCGCCAGTCGTTCGGCCAGGCCCGCGGCTTGTGCTTCCGTGTGCACCCGCAGGGGAGACCCTTCGGGACTCCAGATGGATGCATATTTTCTGGCCGAGCGGGCCGGCCGCGTGTTGAGGATGATGCCGTGCAGGAGGGGCCACCAGAACAGGCGGGGAATTTCCACTACCCGCGGGTCGCTCAGGAATTGGGCCAGGTAGCGGCGCAGCGCGCCTTTTTCCGGAGCATCGGGGGTTCCCAGGTTGACCACCAGCACGCCCGTCCTGGGGACAGTGCCATGGGTGTATTCGGGTTCGTTCAGGTAACGGCTCATGTCACTGTTGGGAGAGGGCGCTCGAGAGCAGTTTGGCCGTGATGTCCACGATCGGGATGACCCGCTCGTAGGCCATGCGGGTTGGCCCCACCACGCCCAGGGTGCCCACCACCTGTCCGTCCACCTCGTAAGGGGCGGTGACCACGCTGAATTCGTCGAGTGGGACCAGGCCGGATTCGCCGCCGATGAAAATTTGCACGCCATCGGCCCGCTCGCTCATGTCGAGCAGTTGCAGCAGGCCGGTTTTTTGTTCGAAAACATCAAACAGCTTGCGCAGCTGGGCGATGTTGCCGGTAACGTCGTGGTGCGCGATGAGCCGGCTTTCGCCATAGAGGACATAATCGTCCTGGCCCTGCTTGAGCGCGGCGCTGCCCACTTCCAGGGCGGTTTTCATGAGGGCCTGGATGTCCTGGCTCAGGTTTTGCAGTTCGCGCGCGAGGGTGTCGCGCACGCCGTCGAAATCATGGCCGGCGAAATGTTCGTTGAGATACAGCGCGGCCTGGGACAGATGGGCCGCGGTATAGGGCTGGTCCGTGAAAATGACCCGGTTTTGCACGTCGCCTTCGAGGCTCACCAGGATCAGCAGGATGCGCTTTTCAGACAGGCGCAGGAATTCCACGTGGCGAAAGCCGGCCGAACGGCGCTTGGGGGTGCGCACGATGCCGGCGCAGGCGGTCAGTTCGGACAGGAGCTGCGAGGCGGCCGAGACCAGGCGCGGCGTTTCGGCCGGGTGCAGCTGGTGCTCCAGCTGGTTGATCGTGTCGGCACCCAAAGGCTTGATGGTGAGCAGGCTGTCCACGAAAAAACGGTACCCGCGGGGGGTTGGCACGCGCCCGGCCGAAGTGTGGGGACTGGCAATAAACCCCATTTCCTCCAGATCCGCCATGACGTTGCGCACGGTGGCTGCCGACAGCTCAAGCCCGGACAGCTTGGACAGGGCGCGCGAACCGACGGGTTGTCCGTCTTCGATGTAGCGCTCCACCAGCGCTTTGAGAAGTGCACGGGCTCGGTCGTTTAACATGCGCTTCATTTTACCTGAAATGTGGTTTAATTCCCGGCATGAATTCCACCTTTCAACGCATCGGCATCGTCGGCAAGTACGACAGCCGCAATCTCGCCGAACCCTTGCGGAAGCTGCTGGGGTTTCTGGCCGAGCGCGGCGCCGAAGTGGTCCTGGACCAGCGTTCGGCGGCTGCGGTGGGCGCTGCCCCCGAACTGGCGGTCACGCTCGAAAGCATCGGGTCCCATGCGGACCTGGTGGTGGTGCTGGGCGGCGACGGCACACTGCTGCATGCGGCCCGGGCCCTGGCCTGTCAGAACGTGCCCCTCATCGGCATCAACCTGGGCCAGCTGGGCTTTCTTACCGACATTCCGGCCAATGCCATGGAAAAAATGCTGGGGCAGGTGCTGGACGGACATTACCAGGAAGAAACCCGAACCCTGCTCAAAACCAAGATTGTTCGCGATGGCGCCATCCTCAACCGTTCGGTGGCGCTCAACGACGTGGTGCTGACCAAGGGCGTGCATGGCAGCATGATCGACCTGGAGGTTTACGTGGACGGGCGGTTCGTTTACAGCCTGCGCGCCGACGGCCTGATCGTGGCCACCCCCACCGGCTCCACGGCCTACGCCCTGTCCAGCGGCGGCCCCATCCTGCATCCCGACCTGGGCGCCATCGTGCTGGTGCCCATCTGCCCCCACACCCTCAGCAACCGGCCGATTGCGCTCAGCGATCGCTGCACGGTGGAAGTGATCCTCCAGAAGGGGGTGGGCGCCGTGGCCAATTTCGATGTGCAGGATCACTGCGAACTGGAGGCGGACGACCGGCTGGTGATCACGCCGGCCGAGAAAGGCATTCGTCTGCTGCACCCTCTGGAACACAGCTATTTTGCGATGTTGCGGGAAAAACTTCGCTGGGGAGCCAAGCTCTAGGCCCTCCCATGCTGCGCGCCCTCAGCATCCGCAATTTCGTCATCGTCGAAGCGCTCGATCTCGAATTCGAACCCGGTTTCACCGTGCTGACCGGCGAAACGGGGGCCGGCAAGTCGATCCTGATCGAGGCCCTGTCGCTCGCCCTCGGTGCCCGGGCGGAATCGGGGAGCGTGCGGGCCGGAGCGCAGCGCGCCGAAGTGGTGGCGGAATTCCAGATTCCCGACGGCAACCCCGCCCTGCAGTGGCTGCAGGACAACGATCTGCAATCGGACGAGGCCGCTTGCGTGCTGCGCCGGGTGGTGGACCTGTCCGGCAAGTCACGCGCCTTCATCAACGGCTCCAGCGTGCCGGTCCAGCAACTCAAGACGCTGTCGGAATGGCTGCTCGACATTCACGGGCAGCATGCCCACCAGTCCCTGCAGAAATCCGCCACCCAGCGCGCGCTGCTCGATGCCTTTGCCGGCACGGCCGATCTGGCCCAAACCGTGCGCACCGCCTTCAACCGTTGGCAGGAAGCCCGACAACACTGGGAAGATTGGCAGGCCCGTTCCGAAGCCCTGCTGGAAGAAAAGGCGCGGCTGCGGGATGACGTGCGCGAGCTCGAAACCCTGGACCTTGGCCCCGGCAGCTGGGAGACGTTGCAGGCGGAGCAGGCGCGACTGGCCCACGCGGCCAGCCTGCAGGAAGGAGCCCAGTTCGCCCTGGATACCCTGGCCGAGGCGGACGATGCCGTGCAGGCCCGCTTGCAGGCCGTGGCGGACCGCCTGGGCAGCCTCATCGAATTCGATTCCTCCCTGCTGCCGGGTGCCGACCTCATCGAGTCCGCAAAAATCCAGCTGGACGAAGCGGTTCACGCCTTGCGCCGTTACGCCATGGGCATGGAAACCGACGAGGAAGGCCTGGGTCGGGTCGAGTCCCGCATGCAGGCAGTCCTGGCGGCGGCGCGCCGTCACCGGGTACGCCCCGAAGCGCTGCACACCCATCAGGAATCCCTGGCCGCTCGCCTGGAAACGCTAGAGGCCGCAGGTTCGGGAACAGCCCTGAAGGCGGCGGCCGATGCGGCGGAGTCGGATTTCCGGCGTCAGGCGGAAACGCTGTCGGCGCGGCGCACGGCGGCTGCTGCGGCGCTGGGGCAAACCATCACGGACACCCTGGGCCAGCTTGCCATGGGCAACGGGGTATTCGAAATTGCCCTCACGCCCCTGGAGCGTGCCACTGCCGCAGGGCTCGACGAGGTGGAGTTCCGGGTGTCCGCGCATGCATCCCGCGCTCCCGAATCCCTGGCCCGGGTGGCATCGGGTGGGGAGCTTTCGCGCATCAGCCTGGCCATCCAGGCGGCCTTGATGGCCGTGACTTCGGTGCCGACCCTGATTTTCGACGAAGTGGACACCGGCATCGGCGGACGCGTGGCGGAAATCGTGGGGCGCCTGCTGGAAGAGTTGGGCGCTCGCCACCAGGTCATTTGCGTCACGCACCTGCCTCAGGTGGCCGCGCGCGGGCACCACCACCTGAGCGTGACCAAGACGGAGCAGGAAGGCGGCGTCAACAGCACCATCCAGGTGCTGTCACGCGAAGCGCGCATCGAAGAACTGGCCCGCATGCTGGGCGGCGTGACCATCACGCCCACCACCCGCCGTCACGCGGCGGAAATGCTCAGTCACTGAAAACGCGCCGGGGATACGGCCCGCAGCAGGGGCCGTTCCAGCGGCAGCGGTGTTCCTTCCAGCAGGGCCGCGATCACGGCAGCCGCAAGGCTGCTCCACACCAGGCCCCGCGAAGCCAGCCCCATGACCGCGTACAGTCCCGGCTCGCCGGCGAGGTTTCCAATCAGCGGCAGGCGGTCCCGTGCCACGCAGCGCAACCCCACCCGCTCCAGGCGGGTTTTTTCAGGAAAGGCAAAGCCGGGCAACAGGCGGCCCAGTCGTTCCAGATTTTTTCGGCTGTCGGCTTCGCGTGGGCGCAGATCGGCCGTTTCATCGTAGGTGGCGCCGATGCACAACCCCGAATCCAGCCCGGGAATGAGGTATCCGTCCTGGCACAGGACCGGAGCCTGTGCCGGCAGGGGATCCTGTCCAAGCTGGGTGATCTGTCCGCGGAAAAGGGAGAGGGGCAGCCCGGCGGCCTGGGAAAATGCCGCCGCACCGGCTCCCGGGGCAAGAATGGCCACGGGGGCCTGCGCCAGTACGGTGCCTTGCGCATCGTGCGCTTCCCAGCCGTCGCTGGTCCGGTGCAGACTTGCCACGTCGCAGTGCCAGCGTGTCTGCACGGCGTCGCCGGCGGACAGGAGGGCGGCGCGGCAATAGCTGGCCGGATCGATCCATCCGCCCCTGGGGAAATGCCAGCCGCCCTGGGGCAGCGGCAGGCCGGCCAGCCGTGAGGCCTCTTCCCGCTCCAGAAAAAGGGCAAATTCCGGCGGCAGCAGGCATTCCGTCATGGTCCGCCGCTGGTTTGCCGCTTGCGTTTCATCGGTGGCGAGGTGCAGCACGCCGCGCAGCTGGAAGCGGACGGCAGCGGTTTTGTCCTGCAGGCGGGCGAGCGTGCCCATGGTGTGCAGAAACCCGGCCCGTGCCAGGCGCGAAGCGATATTGTCGTCGCGCGACAGCACCGGTCTCAGGATGCCGGCCGGGTTGCCGGAGGCTTCGGCTGCGGGAACGCCCTGGCGGTCGAGCAACAGATCG
>JAJZPY010000136.1 GCA_021811005.1 Pseudomonadota bacterium | reverse complement strand
GAGCACCTCGTCCCAGTCTTCGTCGCGCAGGCGCAAGGCCAGCATGTCGCGGGTGATGCCCGCGTTGTTGACCAGGATCGTGATGGCGCCGAAACGGGCTTTGACGGCTTCCACCGTGGCTGCGATGCCCGCGGCATCCTTGACGTTCAGGATGAAGCCGGCGCCCTGCCCCTGGACCGATTGCAGCAGGGCATCGATGGCCTGAACACCGGCTTCACCGGTGGCCGTGCCAATCACCGTGGCGCCCTGGCTTGCGAGCTCCCGGGCGATGGCGTAGCCGATACCGCGGCTCGCTCCTGTCACCAGGGCAATTTGACCTTGCAGCATGCGTGCCTCCTTTTTTACTTCAGAACGTCGCGCGCGGCAGCCAGAGACGCCGCGTCGGACAATGCAATGCCCTGCACTTCAGACTGGATGCGCTTGACGAGCGGCGCCAGCACCTTGCCCGGCCCGCATTCGGCAACCTGCGTCACGCCGCGAGCCGCCATGGCCTGAACCGTTTCCACCCAGCGCACGGGGCTGTAGAGCTGTTGCACCAGTGCTTCGCGCAAGGCTTCGGGAGTCCCGGCCTCGGCCACCGTGGCGTTGTGAATGACGGGAATGGCGGGGGCCTGCAGCGGCACTTCGCCCAGGTATTGCGCCAGCGCTTCCGCGGCCGGCTTCATCAGGGAACAATGGGACGGCACGCTCATGGCCAGCGCCACGGCGCGCTTGGCACCCAACGCCTTGGCGGCTTCGACGCCGCGCTCGATGGCGCTGCGATGGCCGGCAATCACCACCTGTCCGGGGGAATTGAAATTGGCGGGCTCCAGGACTTCGCCTGCGGCCGCTTCGCGGCAGGCCTGCCTCACTCCGTCATCGGACAGTCCGAGAATCGCTGCCATGCCCCCCACGCCAGCCGGCACGGCTTGCTGCATGGCTTGCGCACGAAAGCGCGTCAGGCGCACGGCATCGGCAAAACCAAGGCTGCCGGCCGCCACCAGGGCCGTGTATTCGCCCAGGCTGTGACCTGCCACGCAACACGGCATGGCACCACCCAAGGCGCGCCAGGCGCGGAACACCGCGACACCGGCCGCCAGCATGACCGGCTGGGTGTTGACTGTTTGCGCCAGCGCCTCTTCAGGCCCTTCCGCCACCAGGGCCCACAAATCCTGGCCCAGCACCTGCGATGCTTCGTCGAACGTGGAGCGGATTTCTGGCAAATCCCCATAGGCCTGCATCATGCCCACGGATTGCGATCCCTGCCCCGGAAATACCAATGCGAAACTCATGCCTTGCTGTCCTCACATGCTGATCAATGCCGAACCCCAGGTAAACCCCCCGCCCACGCCAGCCAGCAGGACCTTGTGTCCCGGCTGGATGCGGCCGTCGCGAACGGCCAGGTCAAGGGCAAGCGGTATGGATGCGGCGGAAGTGTTGCCATGACGGTCCACGGTGACCACCACGCGCCCGGCATCGATGCCCAGCTTTTGTCCCGTGGATTCGATGATGCGGATGTTGGCCTGATGCGGAACCAGCCAGTCCACGTCCGCTATCTGCAGCCCGTTGGCTTCGAGCGCTTCGCGGCACACCTGGTCGAGCACCTTGACCGCAAACTTGAATACGGCGCCCCCATCCATCTTGACGGTGGGCGAACCATTGGCCTGTCCCGCGCAAAAGGCGCCCGGAACGGACAGCATGTTGGCGTGGCGGCCATCGGCATGCAGGTGGGTGGAATAAATGCCCGGCGTCTTTGAAGGTTGCAGCACCACCGCGCCGGCGCCATCGCCGAAAAGCACGCACGTATTGCGATCGCTCCAGTCCAGCAGGTTGGTGAACGTTTCAGCCCCCACCACGAGCGCACAGCGCGCGCTGCCGCCGCGAACGAACTTGTCGGCCATGGACAGCGCATAGACGAAGCCGGTGCAGACGGCCTGGATGTCGAACGCGGGGGTTCCGTTCGTCACGCCCAGCTTGTCCTGCAGCAGGCAGGCGGTGCTGGGAAACACCATGTCGGGCGTGGTGGTGGCCACCACGATGAGATCGACGTCGGCCGGCGTGAGGTTGGCCGCCGCCAGCGCGCGTTGGCAGGCCACCAGGGCCAGGTCGCTCGTGGTCTGTCCTTCGGCCCGCACATGCCGCTGCTGGATGCCGGTGCGTGAGCGGATCCAGGCATCGTCGGTATCGACGATTTTTTCCAGATCCCGGTTCGTGAGAACCCGTTCCGGCGTATAGCTGCCGGTGCCCGTAATTTTTGAATAGATCATTTAGACGGAAACTTCCAGTTGGGCTGCAGCCGATTCGATGCGTCCCAGCACCTGGTTGCGCACTTCGGATGCAGCGTATTGCAAGGCATGACGGAATGCGTAGACGTCCGCACCACCATGGCTTTTCACCACCACGCCCTTCAGGCCGAGCAGGCTGGCCCCATTGTACTGCCGATGGTCGGCCCGCTTGCGAAAGCTGTTGAGCACCGGCATCGCCATCAGCGCGGCCAGTCTCGTCAGGAGGTTTTTCTTGAATTCCCGGCGCAGCATCTGCGCCAGCATCCAGGCCAGGCCTTCGGACGTTTTGAGCACCACGTTGCCGACGAAACCGTCGCACACCACCACGTCCACCGTGCCCCGGTAGATGTCGTCGCCTTCCACGTTGCCGTAAAAATTGATGGGGGACGCTCGCAGCAGTTCGGCGGCGCTTTTGATCACTTCGCTGCCCTTGATCGCTTCATGGCCGATGTTGAGCAGGCCGACCGTGGGCCGTTCCTTGCCGTCCACGGCGGCCGCCAGGATGGAACCCATCAGGCCAAACTGGTGCAGGTGTTCCGGACCGCAATCCACGTTGGCGCCGAGATCGAGCACGTAAACATGTCCGTTGATGGTGGGCAGCGTGGTGGCAATGGCCGGACGGTCGATGCCGGGCATCATCTTGAGGATGAAACGGGCCGTGGCCATGAGTGCGCCGGTATTGCCCGCGCTCACGCAGCAGTCGGCCACGCCGTCGCGCACCAGTTCGATGGCCACGCGCATGGAGGAGTCTTTCTTTTTCTTGAGGGCCTGGGCTGGCGGCTCATCCATGGCCACCATTTCGGAGGCCGGGTGCAGGCGCAGGCGCGAAGTCAGGGCGGCCTTGCGGTGCGCAAGTTCCGCCTCGATCGGCTCTTTCAGCCCCACCAGGATGATTTGGATTCCGGGATCGCGTTCCAACAGCTCAAGAACGGCCGGTACGGTCACTCCGGGTCCGTAGTCGCCACCCATGGCGTCTACGGCAATCGTGATATCCACGCTCACGCGTATGCGTCGATGACGGCGACGACGAAAGAGAAAAGCTTACTGGTCGCCCTTGGTGCGAACCACTTTCTTGCCACGATAAAAACCGTTCGGGCTGATGTGGTGGCGCAGGTGCACTTCGCCCGTGGTGGGTTCGGTGGCCAGCGGCGGGTTGTTCAGGAAGTCATGGGCACGGTGCATGCCGCGCTTGGACGGGGATTTCTTGTTCTGTTGGACTGCCATGGAATTGCTCCTTCATTTCGGACCCTTCAGGATCCGGCCAATTAAAATCATCAAGAGGACTGCTTCAGTTTCTGCAAGGCAGCGAAGGGATGTTCCTTCGACAGTCCGGCTTTCGCCTCACGATCCGGCCTGCACTCCCCTTCCGGGTGGATGGCCACCAGAGGCAGGGCAAGCAGGACTTCCTCTTCAACCAATTCCGCGATGTTCAGCCGGTCTGGCTGGACAATCGCATCAACGCCTTCGACCTCTTCTTCCAGATCGGGCAATGCATCTTCATCCTTGACCATGACGATCCGGCTGTCCACAGCCAGGTCGAATGGCATGCCTGTCAGGCAACGCTGGCAGGTCAGGTCCAGCTGGCCCGCCACCTGCAGCGTCAGGGCCGGAAACCCTTCGGGGGTGTGCAGACCGGCCGCGCGATAGCGGATTTCGCCGCCGGCGCTGTGCAGGGCGCTTTGCAGCCGCTCCAGATCGCGCACCGGAACACGCCCTTCCACGACTTCTTCCAGGGCCGTGAACCGCACAGGATCCAGAATGGGTGCCTCAAACATAAGGCCGGCATTCTAGATCGTCTTTCTCATATTGTCAAAGACTTATCGACGAATTGAGAGGGGATTTGGCACCTCTTGCTATAGTGCATGAATATTTTTGCCAACCGGTCCCACTTTGACATGAGCGCCAAACCCTTGCCCCCCCTCATCCTCGCCTCCAGCTCCCCTTACCGCAAGGAACTGTTGTCCCG
>JAJZPY010000135.1 GCA_021811005.1 Pseudomonadota bacterium | reverse complement strand
TATCGTCTCTCCACTGGCGGTGAGCACCTGACGCCGGGTCCGGTCAATCCGGGTGATGCGGGTATCGGTATGCAGCGTGATGCCGTGCGTGTGGTACCAGTCCCGATCGTTGAGGATGATGTCCTTGATCGACATTTCGCCGGCCAGGACCGGTGAAAGCAGGATCCGGTTGTAATTGGGGTGTGGCTCGTCCCCGAACACCGTGATGTCGTATTTGTCCGGTGCCAGCTTGAGCAACTCCTCCAGGGTCCTGACCCCGGCCATGCCATTGCCCACCATGATCAATCGGGGTTTCATGCCGGAAGGAGAATGGGGGGATGACTGTGAAAAGGATGAAGCGCCGTCCATGGTTATGCCTCCTGAATCGTGAATCGTTCTGCGTATTCGCGCGGGTTTGTGCCATTCCAGACCGACCCATCCATGAGCCGGGAGCTTCTCAGGCTGGAAGTGGGCAGCTCGACGCCGGCTGCACGCGCGCCTTCCCGGTACAGCCCGATCCGTTGCACGTTGCCGGCAATCCGCAGGTAGTCCGGGTGTTCGGCAAGGAGTCCCCAGCGTTTGTGCTGGGTCATGAACCACATGCCGTCCGACAGATAGGGAAAGTTGACTTTGCCCCCGTCAAAAAATGTCAGGGGGTGCACATCGCTCCATTGGCGCCCAAGGCCATCTTCGTAATGGCCCAGAAGGCGTGCGGAAAGCAGCTCGGGATTGGCCGGCAGGAAAACCTGTTCGGCCAGGACGCCTGCGGTCACGCGCTGGTTTTCCCTGGAGGCCTCAATCCAGCGGCTGGCTTCCAGGATTGAAGCGATCAGCGCGCGTGCGGTATGGGGATGGCTGTCAGCCCAGCCGGCCGTGCAGGCCAGGGCCTTCTCGGGATGGCCGGGCCATATGTCCTGGCTGGTTGATGCGGTAAACCCGACCTGGTCGCGCACGGCGATGGCATTCCAGGGCTCTCCGGCGCAAAACGCGTCAATGTGCCCCGTGGCCATGCGGGAAACCATTTCCGGTGGTGGCACCGTGGTGATGTTGACGTCCTTGCCGGGGTCGATGCCGTGGGCGGCCAGCCAGTAATACAGCCAGAGTGCGTGAGTGCCGGTTGGGAAAGTCTGGGCGAACGTCGGTTTCCTGGCGGTGTGCTTGAGGTAAGCCGCCAAGGTTTCTCCGTCCGTGACTCCGGATTGTGCAAAATCCCTCGACAGGGTGATGGCCTGCCCGTTCCGGTTCATGGTCATGAGAACGGCCATCGGCTGTTGCAGCCCCCCTATCCCCAGCTCGACGCCATAGACCAGGCCATAAAGGGCGTGCGCCGCATCCAGCTGCCCTGACAACAGCTTGTCGCGCAGGGTGGCCCAGCTGGGCTCCAGCGAAGGGATGATGTGGATGCCATGCTTGAGGTCGAACTGCCCCGCGCCGGCCATGATCAGGGAGGCGCAATCGGTAAGGGGCAGGAAGCCAACCCGTACTGAAGGCAGCTCCGGCTGGTCTGATCCCAGAATTCTCATGTCGGCATTCCTTGTTCTTCAAACAAAGTGAAACCCCAATAAAAAAACGGCGTCTGTCGGGCCAGGGATCCTTCGGGATTCACTGGTGCGACGGACGCCGTTGTCCGGATTGTTGCGTGATTGCTGTGCGGTTACTTTTCAACCGCACTCATTTCAGTAAGAAGCAATAAAAGTGCCAACAGGGCCACGAGAGTTGGAGTCTGGCGGGAAGCCCCGGTTTTCAAGGGACTGGCGGGAGGATCATGAAGGCGTGGCCTGTTGCCAGGGAAGGCCCGTGTTGCAGCGATGACGCACGATTGTGGTGCGGCGCACATTCCGGCGGAGACAATTCGGTGCAGGAACCGAAACCGGATTACAGCAGGAGGGAAGCGCTGCCAACCAGTTCGCGGGCCACCGTGGCGATGGTTTCCCCCCGGCTCATGGCGGTCTTGCGCAGCAGCGCGTAAGCCGTGGATTCGTCCAGTTTGCGATGTTTGATCAGCAGGTTTTTGGCCTGATCGATAATTTTTCTTTCGTCCAGCTGCCGGTTGGCTTCTTCCAGTTTTCCTTTCAGGCTCTGGTAATGTTCGAAGCGGGCCACGGCAATCTCGATGAGCGGCTGCAGACGGGAGATGTCCAGGCCATCCACCACATAAGTTGAAACCCCGGCCTGGACAACCTGGCGAATGGTGTCGTTGGTGCGGTCAGAACCGAACAGGACCACCGGTCGCGGTGCCGTCCGGTCCATCACGGCCAGGTGTTCCAGGATGTCCCGGCTGGGGGAGTTGGTGTCCACCAGGATCACGTCAGGCTTGAACGCCGCCACCTGCTCCGGCAGGTTGTCGGCAGAAGGCAGCACGGCGGCCGTTTGGTAACCGGATTGGGCAAGTTGTGTGCAGAGTTCCCGGGTGCGCGTCTGGATCTCATCGATGACAAGGATTTTAAGCATGCCCTGACAGCTGCAAAACCCATGCCAGGTCATTGGCCAGCGGCTGGTCAACGCAATGCGTGAAAACGGAAGGCCTTGGCGTTATCATGATGGGGCGCTGGAAGAAGGATCCAGAGCTCTTGCCGGAATCTTAATTATGATGAAAAAAAGCCGGATCCTCGGGATCACGTCGATTGCTGCGTTTTCTGCCCTGACAGGCTGCAGTTCCTGGCAGGAAAGCGCCTATTACGCTGGCCAAAGCGCCGGTCAGCATCAGTGCCAAAAGAATCCCACGGCAAATTGTCCTGCGGGGGAGTCCTACGACGCGTATCAGCGGCAGCTGAAAGCCGCTGCACCGGGACAGTCCGAACCGGCGAAATAGTTTCAGGGCCGTTCGCAACGCGCGCCAGTTTGTTTATAAGATTGAATGTATGGCTTCCAAAACCAAAAGCGATGGCCCTGACACTGAAGCTCATGATCAGGATGGGTTGATCGAAAGCATCCGGCAGCTCAACGAAGCCCAGCGTCTTGCGGGGCTCGGCAGCTGGTCGCTGGACCTGCGCACCAATCGGCTGGAATGGAGCGAAGAAATCTACCGGATGTTCGAGATCGACCCCCAGCGTTTCGGGGCGTCTTACGAAGCGTTTCTGGAAACGGTTCATCCTGACGACCGCACGCGCGTCCATCAGGCTTACGCCGAATCCCTCAAAAACCGGACACCGTACGAAATCATTCACCGCCTCCAGTTTCCTGACGGACGCGTCAAGTACGTTCAGGAGCGGTGCGAAACCGTTTACGACGACGCCGGACTTCCGCTGCGTTCGAGCGGCACCGTGCAGGACATCACCCTGCAGCGCCGGGCAGAACTCGACATGCAGGAAGCGGCAGACCATCTGCAAGCCATTCTCGACCATGTGGCGGACGGGATCGTCACCATCAATGCCGACGGCATCGTACAGTCCTTCAACCGGGGGGCGGAGCGGATATTCGAATACCGCTCCCGTCAGGTGGTCGGCCAGCCGTTTGTGTCGCTGGTAAGCGTGACGTCCCGGGTCGCCTTTCAGGAATATCTCGGTCACTTCAAGACCGACTGGATGGCCGCCACCTTGCGGCTCAACCGGCTGGAAATAGAAGGCATGCGCCAGGATGGCAGCGTCGTCCAGATGGACGTGGCGATTTCCCGCATCACATTCCGCGACGAGTTCCGTTACATCGTGCTGTTGCGCGACATCAGCGAGCGCTTGCGCAACGAAGAGAGCATGCGGCTTGCAGCCACGATCTACAAAAACAGCAAGGAAGCGATGCTGATTACCGACGAGCATAACCGGATCGTGGACGCCAATCCGGCATTCACCCAGCAATCCGGCTACCGCCTGACCGACGTGCTGGGCAAGAACCCGAGAATCCTGCAGTCGGGACGACACGACAGGGCGTTCTATAAAGACATGTGGCAGACCCTCATGGACAAGGGCCACTGGCAGGGCGAGCTCTGGGACCGGCGCAAAAACGGTTCGCTGCACGTGAAACTTGCCAATATCAGCGTCATCCGGAAACCGGACGGGCAGGTGCACCGGTATGTGGCCCAGTTTTTTGACATCACGGAAAGCAAGGAAAGCGCGGAGCTCATCTGGAAGCAGGCCAACTTCGACATGATCACCGGGCTGCCCAACCGCAATCTCATGCATGACCGCCTGGGCCAGGAAATCAAGAAGGCAGCGCGTACCCGCCTGCCTTTGGCGCTGCTGTTCATCGACCTGGACCATTTCAAGGAAATCAACGATACCCTGGGCCACGACAAGGGGGATATCCTGCTGCACGAAGCAGCACGGCGCATCAAAGCGTGCGTGCGCGAATCCGTTACGGTGGCC
>JAJZPY010000019.1 GCA_021811005.1 Pseudomonadota bacterium | reverse complement strand
ATGCCTGCGGCTCCACCAGAATCATTTTTCCGCTGCCTTCCAGGTACCCGAACACCCGCTCGCGATCCACCACCGACAGGTTTTGCGATTCGCCGAGCAGCGCACGCGCCGCTTCCAGCGCTTCATCGTCCCCTTGCTCGGTATAGCGGTTGCGCAATTCCAGATAAAGCTTGGCTTTCTTGGCGCCCAGCTTCTTCACGGCCTGCAGGGCCTTCTCGTCAAAACCCGGTTCACGCCCATAGAGATGGTTGAATCGGCGCGCAATTTCGCGAGTGAACTCGATATGGGGCACCTGGTCTTCGCCCACCGGCACGCGGTTGGCACGGTAGATCAGGATATCTGCCGCCTGCAGCAGCGGGTAACCCAGGAAACCGTAGGTGGAGAGATCCTTGTCGACGATCTTTTCCTGCTGTTCCTTGTAGGTGGGCACGCGTTCCAGCCATCCCAGCGGCGTCATCATGGACAGCAGCAAATGCAGTTCCGCATGTTCGGGCACACGGGACTGGATAAACAACGTGGCCTGGTTGGGGTCAACTCCTGCCGCAAGCCAGTCGATCACCATGTCCCATACGTGCGCTTCGATTTCCTGGGGGCGGTCGTAATGCGTGGTCAGGGCGTGCCAGTCGGCCACCATGAACAGGCATTCGTGTTCATGCTGGATCTTGATCCAGTTTTTGAGCACGCCGTGAAAATGTCCCAAGTGCATGGCGCCGGTGGGGCGCATGCCGGACAGCACACGATCTGGGTACATAAATTTGAAAACTCCTGGGCTGCTTCAGTGAAGGGCGACATCACCCCATGCCTGCCAGACGGGAACGCACTGGGGCGGCAAGGGCGGCAACTTTCCCGGTTCCAGACGGCTTTCGCCCGGTCCATGGTAGTCCGAGCCGCGCGAAGCAAGCAAGCCTCTTCGCGTAGCCTGGGCTGCAAAAGCCTCGGCCTGGTCACGGGTGTGATTGCTGGTGACGACTTCAATGCCAAGGCCGCCGGCCTCGACGAATTCGTCGATCAGGCGGTCCATGGTGCTGTGATTGAGACTGTAGCGCCCCGGATGGGCCAGTACCGGAATGCCTCCTGCGCTCCGGACCCAGGCCACGGCATCCCCCAGTTCGGCCCAGCGATGCTTGACGTATCCGGTCTTGCCTTGGACCAGAAAGCGCTTGAACACGCTGGGCACATCCCGGGCCAAGCCCTGTTCCACCAGATAGCGCGCAAAATGGGGCCGAGCCACGATTTTGGGGTTATGGGCATGGCGCAATGCCCCTTCCAGGGCACCCGGAATGCCCGCCTTGGCAAGTTCCTGCGCGATTTTTTCGGCACGTTCCATGCGGCCGCTGCGAATGGTTGCAAGACCTTCCAGCAGCGTGGCGTCACCCGGGTCGATGTTGAGGCCGACCACGTGAATGGTGTGCTGGGCCCAGGTGACCGAAACTTCCACGCCATTGATGAATCGCAACCCCAGTGCCAGAGCCTCTTGCGCCGCCTCTTCCAGCCCGTCCGTGTCGTCGTGATCGGTCAGCGCAAGCGTCGTGACCCCATTGCCGGCCGCGAGCCTGACCAGCTCGGCCGGGGCAAGCAGACCGTCGGAAACCCGGGAATGATTATGTAAGTCGATGTTTTTCATTGAATTAATTAAGATTTTTCAGACGACATGATACCAAATCGGACGTCAGCCTGAAACACCCTGACACGCCTCATGCATGGACAAATCCCCAATAAATCAAGGAAAATAGCGGGCCATGAAATTTTTTTTCGACCTCTTTCCGGTCTTTCTCTTTTTTGCTGCCTACGAAATAGGCGGCATCTACTGGGCAACCGGCTGCGCCATGGGCGCCAGCCTGATCCAGATCGGCTGGTTGCTGGGTACGCGGCGCCAGGTGGAACCGGCCGCCTGGATCAGCTTTGCCGTCATCACGCTGTTTGGCGGACTGACCCTGTGGACTCACGAGCATCAGATTGCCGGCATCGACCCCACGGTCTTCATCCGCTGGAAGCCCACGGCCCTTTACTGGATTTTCGCAGTCATCCTTTTCCTGGGGCCGGCGCTTTTCAACCGGAACCCCATCCGGGGCTTGCTGGGCAAACAATTGCACCTGCCGGACACCGTCTGGGGCCGGCTCAATTTTGCCTGGGCCGTGTTTTTCACCTTGCTGGGACTGCTCAACCTGTACGTGGCCTTCAATTATTCCGAACCGGTCTGGGTGAAGTTCAAGGTATTCGGCTTGCTGGCACTGATGGTCGTTTTCATTCTGGGACAGGGCATTGTCCTGTCGCATCACCTGGAAGAGAAAGATGACCGCTGAAAGCACCGCAGACCGCATGCAGCACCTTTTGTCCGCGCTCCAGCCGACAACCCTCGACATTCGCGACGACAGCCGCCATCATGCAGGCCATACGGGCGCCGGAAACGGAGGGCACTACAAAATTACCATCGTGGCAGAGGCGTTTCGCGGCCTTTCGCCACTGCAGCGGCACCGGCTCGTTCATGATGCCCTCGCACCCCTGATGTCGCGCGAAATTCACGCACTGGCCATCAAAGCCGGTACCCCTTGAACGCAGCACCTGTTATTTTGACCCGAGGATGCATCCCATGAAATTGAAACAAGCTTTGATGTCACTGATCCTGGTGGGAGGCTCGCTGGCCCTGACCCTGTCCTACGCCGACCAGACAAAGGACAAAACCCACGGCAGCTCAAAATCTGCCGCGGCCAAGCGAGTGGTGGTCAATGGTGTCACCATTCCCAATGCCCGATTCGAACTGATCACCGAAGCCCAGGTTGCCCAGGGGCATCCCGCAGGCCCCGATCTGGATCAGGCTGTCCGCGAAAACCTGATTGCCCTGGAAGTGGTTTCCCAGCAAGCCGTCAAGGATGGCCTTGAAAAGGATCACAAATTGCAGGCCCAGATCGACCTGGCACGGGAACAGATTCTGGCGCGCGCTTTCCAGGCCCGCTTTGTCCAGACCCACCCGATCAGCGATGACGTGCTGCACGCCGAGTACGACCGCATGAAATCCGAGCTGGGAGACAAGGAATATCTGGTGGAACACATCCTGGTCGCCAATGAGGACGATGCCAAAGCCATCATCGCCGACCTCAAGAAAGGCGGCAACTTCGAAAAAATCGCCAAGGAAAAAAGCATCGACACCGGTTCGCGCGACAAAGGCGGCCAGCTGGATTGGGCCACCCCCGTTTCCTTTGAAAAGGCCTTCAGCGACGCCATGGTCCACCTCAAGAAAGGGGAAACCACCGACACGCCGGTCAAAACCCCGTTCGGCTTCCACGTGATTCGCCTGATCGACATCCGCCCGCTGAAAGCACCGCCCTTTGACGAAGTGAAGGGCCGTATCCTGCAAGCCAAGGAACAGGAAGCCTTCAACCAACTGGTGCAGCAATTGCGTGCCAAAGCCAAGATCGAAGAACGTTAATTGCCCATCGCAGCGCGGGAGTTTTCTCGTTACGCCGCCCGGCTGATCGACGCCGGCACACTCCCGCCTGACCTTCTGCGCGCGTTCACGCAACAAGCGTGGACGCGCCCTGCCCTGGTCCAAAGACTGGACCAGTTGCTCAACGCCGAACCTGCCCCCCCCGATGCCCAGCAAGCCCTGATGCGGGCCTTGCGTCGCCTGCGCCAGGAAGTGCTGCTGTCCATCATGGCCAGGGATCTGGACGGGCGGGCTTCCCTGACCGAAGTAACGGCCGGCATGACCCTTCTGGCTGAAGTCTCCCTTTGTGCCGCGATCGAGTGGCTGCACAGGGACCTGACCCAGACCCACGGCATCCCATTGGGTGGCGAGTCTGGCTTGCCACAGGAATTGCTGGTGGTGGGCATGGGCAAGCTGGGCGGAGGAGAGCTTAACGTTTCGTCGGATATCGACCTGATTTTTCTCTATGAAGAGGATGGCGAGACGGATGGCAGCGGAACCGGCAAGAGGCTGACCAACCACGAATTTTTCTGGCGCATGGGGCGCCGGCTCAACACCGTCCTGTCCGAACCCACCGAAGACGGACTGGTATTTCGCGTGGACCTGCGACTGCGCCCCAATGGCACGGCGGGGCCCCTGGCTGTCAGCATCGCCATGCTCGAAGAATATTTCATCGTGCAGGGACGTGACTGGGAACGGTATGCCTGGATCAAGGCGCGCGTGGTTTCCGACAGGGAACGGCCCGGCGTCGCCCAGGCAACATCCGCCCTGGCAGAACGCGTGCTGCCTTTCGTCTATCGCCGCCACCTGGACTATTCCGCCATCAGTGCCTTGCGTTCGCTGCATCGACAAATCCGGGAAGAGACGGAGCGCGAGGCCTTGCGTGATGCCAGCTGGCGCGGGGCGGATATCAAGCTCGGCCGGGGAGGAATCCGCGAAATCGAATTCGTGGCGCAGGTGTTCCAGTTGATCCGGGGCGGACAGGATGCCGCCCTGCGCGTCATCCCCACGCTGGAAGTCCTCGCGCGCCTTGGGGAACGCGGACTGCTGGATGCGGAAAGCGCCACCCGCCTGGCGGACCATTATGTTTTCCTGCGCCGCCTGGAACACCGTCTTCAATATCTGGACGATGCGCAAACCCACAGCCTGCCAGTCAACCCTGAAGACTTGCTGCGGGTGGCCCGTTCGTTGGGTTTCGAAGAAACCCGGGGCTTTCTGGATGAGCTGGACAGGCGCACGCGGGAAGTGGCCGCCCTCTTCGACCAGATTTTTCCCGACTCACAGGCCCCCTCCCAGCACAGCGCCGGAGCCCTGCTGTGGCATCGGGCCCATCTCGAAATCACGGATCCCGTCCCGGACACACCGGATGGCCCCCTGCTCCACCAGCTTTCAGCGCTCAAACGCACACCGGGTTACCGCTTCCAGAGCGAACGGACCCGGGAACAGTTTGATCGGGTCGTCATTGACGGCCTCAACCGCATGCTGACTTCCGAAAATCCTGCCAACGCTGCGCTGGGCGTGCGTTTCTGCCAGTTCATGGAAGCCATCAGCCGGCGCGCATCCTACCTGATGCTGCTGGCAGACTATCCGGTCGTGCTGGCCCGGCTGCTGCCTTTGCTGGAAGCGTCCGAATGGGCTGCCGGCTACATTGCCCAGCGCCCCCAGCTGCTGGACGAGCTTCTGCTGGAAAACGACGAGCAGACGGAAGATTTTTCGGGTTACTGGCAGCGTTTCCAGGAACGGTTGCGACTGCGGCTCAAGGAAGCAGAAGGCGAAGTTGAAGACCAGATGAACATCCTGCGCCGGGCCCGGCATGCCGAAACGTTCCGGGTGCTTGTGCGCGACCTGCGCGGCGAACTGCCGGTGGAAATGGTGGCTGACCGCTTGAGTGCCCTGGCCGACGCCCTCATGGCACTGGTTCTGGAATATTGCTGGAAAAAAGTCCCCAGCCGTCATTGCGAGCAGCCCAAATTCGCCATCATCGCCTACGGAAAATGGGGCAGCAAGGAAATGGGCTACGCCTCAGACCTGGACCTGGTGTTTCTCTACGAGGATGAAGACGAACGGGCTCAAGGCAACTACACCGCCCTGGTTCGAAAAATTTCCACCTGGACCACCACGGCCACCGGAACCGGCATCCTCTACGAAATGGACACCCAGCTGCGCCCCAACGGCAGCGCCGGGATGCTGGTCAGCCCGCTGGATGCTTTCCGGCATTACCAGATGCAGGATCGCGACAATTCCGCCTGGGTCTGGGAACATCAGGCGCTGACGCGAGCCCGTTTTTGTTGTGGCGACGAATCCATCGGCAAGGCGTTCGAGAACATCCGGCGCGACGTCCTGTGTCGCCAGCGTGACCTACCTGCCCTGCGCCAAGAAATCCTGCACATGCGCCGGCGCATTCATGAGGGGCACCCCAATCCCGGCCGCGGCTTCGACGTAAAGCACGATGCGGGCGGCATGGTCGATGTGGAGTTCATCGTCCAGTACCTGATACTTGCTTACGCTCACGTCTTCCCGACCCTTGCGGACAATGTGGGCAATGCCGCCTTGCTGCGACAGTCAGGTCAATGCGGCCTGATCGATGCCGACCTGGCCAATGCCGTGGCAGAAAGTTATGCCGCCCTGCGGCGCTTGCAGCATCGGGAACGGCTGCAGGGCGCGACCCAGGCGCGGATTGATCCGACAGAGGGCGCAACCCTCCGCCTGCCGGTGCAAACGCTTTGGCACGCGGTGTTTGAAACGCCCCTTTAACCGATGAACGTCCGGGCGTTGCGGAACATGCGCAACCAGGGGCCTTCCTCTCCCCATTCCCGGGGTGCCCATGACAGCTGTACCGTACGGAAAGCACGCTCCGGATGAGGCATGCAAATCGTAAAACGCCCATCCGCCGTGGTCAGCCCTGCAATGCCTTCCGGAGAGCCGTTGGGGTTGAGGGGATAGGCGGAGGCCACGTTGCCGTGGCCGTCCACGTAGCGCAGGGAAACCAGCGGACGGGCAGCGGCCTGTGCCGCTTCGTCACGGAAAAGGGCACGCCCCTCGCCATGGGCCACCGGCACAGGCAGGCGGCTGCCTGCCATGCCATGGAAGAAAATGGAAGGACTCTGCGCCACTTCCAGCAGCACCACGCGTGCTTCGAACTGCTCGGAGCGGTTGCGCGCAAACCGCGGCCAGTGGCCCGCTCCGGGAATCAGTTCAGACAAGGCGCTCATCATTTGGCAGCCATTGCACACGCCCAGCGCAAACACATCGCCACGCCCGAAAAACCGGCTGAACTCGTCTCGCGCACGGGCATTGTAAAGAATGGATTTGGCCCATCCTTCACCGGCACCCAGCACGTCGCCATAGGAAAAACCGCCGCAGGCCACAAAACCCGAAAAATCGTTCAACGTGACGCGACCGGACAGAATATCGCTCATGTGAACATCCACCGCATCAAATCCTGCGCGATCAAACGCGGCCGCCATTTCCACCTGACCATTCACGCCCTGTTCGCGCAGGATCGCCACGGGCGGGCGGGCTCCGGTGCCCACCATGAACGCGGGCGGCGGCTCGGCCGGATCGTAGGTCAGCTCCCAGGTAAGACCGGGGTCGGTCGCATCGCCCACGCGCGCATACTCTTCCGCAGCGCATTCCGGATTGTCCCGCAGCGCCTGCATGCGATAAGTGGTTTCGGACCAGATGCGCTGCAGCGCGCTGACGGGGCTGTCCAGCACCACCTGCCCCTGGCGCAGGATTCGCAGACGGTCCTGCGCGGTCACGGCACCCAGCACATGGGTGCAATCGCCCAACCCGGCAGCCGAGAAGGCCTTGAGCACGTCATCCCGGCCGCTGCGGGTCACCTGGATGAGCGCGCCCAATTCTTCGCTGAACAATGGCCCCAGATCGTCCGCAGCCTGAGGCAGCCATGAAAGGTCGATGTTTGCGCCCAAGCGGGAAGCGAACAGCATTTCAGCCAAAGTGACCAGCAATCCGCCATCGGAACGGTCATGGTAGGCCAGCAGGCGACCCTCCCGGTTGAGTGACTGGATGGTGCTGAAAAAAGCCTGCAAGTCTTCAGGGCTGTCGAGATCAGGAGCTTGCGAACCCACCTGCCCGTAAACCTGGGCCAGTGCGCTCGCTCCCAGCCGGTTTTTCCCGCGTCCCAAATCGACGAGAATCAGTTCCGAACCTTCGTCCACCCACTGCAACTCCGGAGTCAGGGTCCGCCGGATCGATGTGCAACGCGCGAAGGCAGACACCACCAGGGACAGGGGAGCCGTCACGCTGCGCTCCTGCCCGGCGTCTTCCCACAAGGTCCGCATGGACAGTGAATCCTTGCCCACCGGGATGCTGACCCCCAGGGCAATGCACAGGTCAAGTGCCACGGCGCGCACGGTATCGAAAAGGCTGGCATCTTCGCCCGCCGTTCCGGCGGCCGCCATCCAGTTGGCCGAAAGACGCACATCGCCAAGCCGCGCCACGGGAGCGGCTGCCAGATTGGTCAGCGCCTCGCCCACCGCCATTCGACCGGAAGCCGGTCCGGAGAGCAGTGCAATCGGCGCACGTTCCCCGATGGCGAACGCTTCGCCGTCATCGCCCACGAAATCTGCCAGCGTCACCGCCACATCGGCGACGGGGATCTGCCAGCGGCCGACGCAGGGATCGCGGGCGCTGAGCCCTCCCACCGTGCGGTCCCCGATGGTGATCAGGAATGTTTTGTCGGCCACCCCGGGAAGCCTCAGCACCCGGGCCAAGGCTTCCCGCACATTCGCTTTCGCTTCGGTCAGGTCAAGGGGCGTTGGCGCGGGAGGGCGGTGCTTCACATCCCGGACCATGCGCGGCGGTTTGCCCAGAAGCGCTTCCAGGTCCATGTCCACCGGTGCCACACCCAGCAGCGGATCGTCCACGCGCAACCGGTGTTGGGCCGTGGCTTCGCCCACGACCGCATAGGGGCAGCGTTCGCGTTCGCAGATCGCTTCGAAGCGGGTAAGGCTTTCGGGGCGGATCGCCAGCACATAACGTTCCTGGGACTCGTTGCTCCAGATTTCCCGGGGCGACATGCCCGGCTCCTCGGAAGGAATCCGGCGCAGGTCGAAACGGGCACCGACTCCGCCATCATGGGCCAGTTCAGGAAAAGCGTTGGAAAGGCCACCCGCACCCACGTCATGAATGGCCAGAATCGGGTTGTCGTCCCCCATCTGCCAGCAACGATCGATGACTTCCTGGGCGCGGCGCTGCATTTCCGGATTGGCACGCTGCACCGAGTCAAAATCCAGGGATTCCGTGTTATGGCCGCTTTGCATGGAAGAGGCCGCCCCGCCACCCAGGCCGATGCGCATGCCGGGGCCGCCCAGCTGTACGAACAGACACCCGGGCGTCAACGGATGCTTGAAGGAATGACGGGCATCGATGGCACCGATTCCGCCGGCCAGCATGATGGGTTTGTGATAGCCGCGCATTTGCCCCTGGAAAGGCAGCTCGAACGTGCGGAAATACCCGGCCAGATTGGGGCGGCCGAATTCGTTGTTGAAGGCGGCACTGCCCAGCGGCCCTTCGGTCATGATGGAAAGGGCCGAAGCAATCCGCCCGGGACGCTCTCCCGTGCCGGCTTCCCAGGGCTGTTCAAACCCGGGCAGCTTCAGATTGGATACGGAAAATCCAGCCAATCCGGCTTTGGGCTTGGCGCCCGTACCGGTCGCGCCTTCGTCGCGAATTTCGCCGCCGCTGCCCGTGGCTGCCCCTGGAAACGGGGCAATGGCCGTAGGATGATTGTGTGTTTCCACCTTGGCCAGAAAATGGGTCAGCGCTTCCCGGTACGAGTAGCGGCCTGTGACAGGGTCCGGGAAGAAACGCCGGGCAGGAGCCCCTTGTAGGATGGCCGCGTTGTCCGCATAGGCCACCACGGTCCCTTCCGGATGGGCGGCATGGGTTTCCCGAATCATCTGGAAAAGGGATTGGGCCTGTTCCACCCCATCGATCACCCAGCGCGCATTGAAAATCTTGTGCCGGCAATGTTCCGAGTTGGCCTGAGCGAACATCAGGAGTTCAGCATCGCTGGGATTGCGCCCCATGGAAACAAAGAGACTGACGAGGTAGTCGATTTCGTCCGCAGCCAGAGCCAGGCCCAGCGTCTTGTCGGCGGCTTCCAGCGCGCCCCGGCCGCCTCCCAGGACATCCACATGGGCCAGCGGCTGTGGCTGCGCCGGATCGAACAGCAGTCGGGCTTCGGCGTGGGAAGCCAGCACGCATTCGGTCATGCGGTCATGAAGCAGCGCAAGGGCCTGTTCGCGGCAGTCGTCGGCACGGCCACCACGGAGCCGGATCTGAAAAGTGGTTCCGCGTTCGGCTCGCACCACCCCAGTGAGGCCACAGTGGTGAAGAATGTCGGTGGCTTTGGTGGACCAGGGGGATATGGTGCCCAGCCTGGGCACCACCACGACCTCAAACGTGGTTTCAGTCAACGGTTCAGCCGGATCGCCGTAATCCAGCACGGCCTCAAGCCGTTGTTTTTGGCCCTGGTCCGGTTTTTCCGCGAGAAAAAGGTAGTGGTCATACCAGGTGGACAGTGCCGCCACCGGAATGCCCTGCTGTTCCAGCAAACCGCGCAGGCGTTGCACCCGGAAATCGGACAGGGCCCGTGGGCCTCGGAGATGGAGCAGCTCACTCATGGCATTACCGGCTGACTGTAAGGAAGCCTGCCATTATAACGGATGCCGGAGCAAAACCCGCAGCAGGCGGTGCCCCTGGGCATCGGTACCGTCTGCGGCCACCGTGACATGGCGCACGCGGCCGCCTCCTGGCAGCCGCCAGCGCAAAATGACCAGAAACGGCGCCACGAAACTGCCGGATACCAGCGTCCCTTCAATGCGGCGGCCGTCACGCCGGATCAGCAGCACACGGCCGCCACCGTGCACGACCAGTTGCGCCACCGAACCCATGGCGCAGCGCCAGGCTTCGCGGCGCAACCCGAGGACCAGCGAAAGGCCCAGGGCCAGCAGGGCCAGCCTGATCCAGACGGCGTCCCATTGGGTGAACAGCAATCCGACCGCCCCCGCCATGTGCCCTGCAATGAGCGTGGCCGCCAGCAGGCGGGACGATCCGTGCTGCAGGCGCACCGCCCCGGAAAAACCCGCACTGTCCATGGGATGTCCTCCGCAAATATGTCATCATGACGGCCATGCAGCGCCCAATCTGCCTGAACAAACGCATGAGATGAATGAATTGATCGCTTCCCCCCGCTGGGTCGATCTGAGCGGCCGCACCCTGATCCGGGCAACCGGGGATGACGCCCAGGCTTTCCTGCAGGGACAACTGACCCAGGACGTGGCCGCCCTGGATCCTGACCGCGTCTTGTGGGCTGCCCACTGCTCCCCCAAAGGCCGGATGCTGGCCAGCTTTCTGCTCTGGAAACAAGGCCGGGATTTTTGGCTCGACGCGCCCGACGAACTGGCGGACGCCGCCTTGCGCCGCCTGCGCATGTATGTCCTGCGCTCTCGCGTGGTGCTGGAAGACGCCCGTGCCGCCTGGGCGCGCTTTGGCCTGTGCGGCACCCCCGGCGCCGGCTTCTGGGAAGCGGTGGACTGTCCTGCGGCACCGCCCGCCGGCCGGTACGACATGCAGTCGGAGATCATGCGCGTGACCCTGTCGCCGCAACGACTGTTGCTGGTCGTGCCCGATGCCCAGGCCGATCACTGGCGAACCCGGCTTTCGGAATGGATGGCCCCGGGCACCTCCGAAGACTGGACCGGTGCCGCGGTGCGCGACGGGGTCGCGGAAATCCGTACCGCAACCCAGGACGAGTGGGTTCCCCAAATGCTCAACTGGGATCTGATCGGAGGCATCAGCTTCAAAAAAGGATGCTATACCGGGCAGGAAATCGTGGCGCGCACCCACTACCTGGGAAAAACCAAACGTCGCCTGTTGCGCTTTCGCACAGCCGGACCGGCGGAAATCGGCCAGCCGCTGTATGGACCGGATCCCGCTGTTCCCGCCGGGAAAGTGGCACTCGCAGCCCCTACCGATGAAGGAACCGAACTGCTGGCCGTGGTCCAGCTGGAAGCCCTGACTGCCGGGCCCCTGCATCTGGGAGAAGCCGGCGGAGCCCCCCTGGAGCCCCTGCCGCTCCCCTATCCGGTCCCGCTCGACTAGCGCTTGCGGGCATGGGAACACGTCTGGGCCTTGCCATACTCTGGCTACTCCACTTTCTTCCGCTGCGGGCGCTGGAAGCGCTGGCCCGCGTGCTGGCGGCAGTCGCCGTGCGCACCCGCTTTGCGCGCACCACGCTCATCAACCTGCATGCCTGTTTTCCCGAATGGACAGCGGCCCAACGGCTGCGGCTGGCCCGGCGCCATCTTGCGGCCCTGATTCGCAGCGTGCTGGAACTTGGCATCCTGTGGTGGTCACCCAAGTCGCGCATCGAACAGTTGGTGCGTTTCAAGCATCTCGAACATGCGGAAGCCGGCGGGCGTCCCGTCATATTTCTCACGCCGCACCTGGTGGGACTGGAAATGCAAGGCGCGCGCATGGGCATGAAGTTTCGCGGCGTGGGTTTTTTCACCCCCCACAAAAACCGGCTGATCGACCGCCATATCCGGGAGGCGCGCGACCGGCTGGGGGATGTGGTGATGCTGGAACGAAAAAAAGGCCTGCGCCCCCTGATCCGGGCAATCCAGGACGGACGGCGCCTTTATTTCCTGCCGGACATGGATTTCGGCGACCGGGACTCGATCTTTTCGCCGTTCTTCGGCATTCCAGCCGCCACGGTGCCCACCTTGCCCTGGCTTGCGCGCATGACCGGCGCAGTGGTCATTCCCTGCATCTGTCGGCAACTGCCGCACTGCCAGGGTTATGAAGTGGAATTCTTTCCGGCCTGGGACCATTTCCCGAGCGAGGATCTGGATGCGGACGTGCGCCGCATGAACGCTTTCATCGAAAGCCAGGCCCGGCGTTTTCCCGAACAGTATTTCTGGAGCCACAAGCGCTTTCGCACCCGCCCCGACCCGGCCGAGCCGTATTTTTACCGCTGGCCTCAGTCGCTCGACTGAAGACGGAAACGGGAGGGAATGGGCGCGTCACCGGTCCACACGGCCCGCATGGACGCAATCCCGTGCGCGCCTGCTTCCCACGCGGCCTCCAGCTCCCCGAGCCCCAACCCACCGATGCCCAGCACCGGCAGGGAGCAGTCTTCCAGCGCACGCGCCAGGTAACGCAGCCCGAGGGGAGTCCGTTCCGGATGGGATGCCGTGGGCGCAATCGGGCCCAGCACGGCAAAGTCAACGCCCAGCTGCTCCGCACGTTGCAGTTCGGCTGGGTCGTGGCAGGAGGCTGCCACCAGCGGCAGGTCGGGGCGCTGACCAAGATCGGCCAGCTGTCGCGATGTCAGGTGCACGCCGTCTGCGCCTGCGGCCTTTGCGACTTCCACGTTCCCGTTGACCAGAACCCTGGCATGCCAGGGCCGGGCAGCACGCACCACTTTGTCAGTCAGCTTGCACAGCAGGTCGGACGGCAGGTCTTTTTCTCGCACTTGCACGAGACGCAATCCGCGGAAGAAGGCACGTTCCAGCCCCTCCAGCAAGGCCGGCTCGCCCACTTCGGATCCGTTGGTGATGCCATAGACCACCGGCAGCTCCATGGCACGCAGCACCGGCGCATTGGCCGGCAGCATGGGGGCGACGACATCGCAGCCCGGCCCCTGCCAGGCCAGGCTCTGGTCTTCCAGCGGCAGAGGGGTTCCGTCCCAGGCCACGACACGAAAAAAATGCAGCCGCACGCGCGCATGGGGGTAATCGAAATGGCGGGTAATCCAGGGAAAGGCCCGCCGCACCTCAATGCCCAGTTCTTCGCGCAACTCCCGCACCAAGGCAGCCTGCAGCGTTTCTTCGGGTTCCACTTTCCCGCCCGGAAATTCCCAATAGCCGGCGTAAGGCTTTCCTTCCGGCCGCCGGGCAAGCAAATAACGTCCCAGACGGTCCACCAGCGCCGCCGCAACGACGTCGATGCGGTTCACGGCAAACGGGGCATGCCTTGGCGCCCCACCCAGTCGCGAGCGAAGTGCCAGGCGGAACGACCGCTGCGGGATCCCCGCAGCAGTGCCCATTGCAACGCTTCCAGCCGGAAATGTTCGGGGTCGGCCACCGGCCCTCCCAATACGCCAACCCAGTGTCTGGCGATTTCGAGGTAGGCTTCCTGATCGAAAGGATAAAAGGATACCCAGAGCCCGAACCTATCGGACAGCGATATTTTTTCCTCAACCGTTTCGCCCGGATGAATTTCCCCATCGCGATGACGGGTTTCCTGGTTTTCCGAAAAAAATTCGGGCATCAGGTGACGACGGTTGCTCGTGGCGTAGACCAGGACATGCTCGGAAGGCGCAGCCAGCGATCCGTCCAGCACCGTCTTGAGGGCCTTGTAATGGGCCTCGCCGGCTTCGAAGGAGAGATCGTCGCAAAACAGGATGAATCGTTCGGAACGCTGCGCAATGCACTCCATCACTTCGGGCAGATCCACCAGGTGATCTTTTTCGATTTCGATGACGCGCAGTCCCTGCCCGGAAAATTCGGTCAGCATGGCCTTGATCAACGAAGACTTTCCGGTGCCGCGCGCCCCGGTCAGAAGCACGTTGTTGGCCGGCTTTCCGGCCACGAACTGGCGGGTATTTTCAGTGACGCGACGCTTCTGGTCCTCGATGTCGCACAGATCCTCAAGGCGGATGGCATGGGGATGGGTGACGGGCTGCAGCCAGCCTTTGTTGCCCTGACGACGCCATCGCCAGGCCACGGCGGCCTCCCAATCCATTTCCGGCGAAGGCGAAGGCAGCCAGGCCTCGATCCGCTCCAGCAGCGCTTCGGCACGAGCCATCAGCTTTTCGAGGCCGGTTTCCATGATCCTAGCTGCGATAGTCGGCGTTGATCCGGACGTAATCGTAGGAAAAATCGCAGGTCCAGACTGTGGCTTCGGTTTTTCCCCGGCCCAACGCGACGCGGATGGTGATTTCAGGCTGCTTCATGACGCGCTGGCCATCCGCCTCCCGGTAGCTGGCTGCCCGCCCACCCTGTTCGGAAACCAGGACGTCATCCAGGTAGAGCCGGATGCCGGACACCTCCAGATCGTCGATGCCGGCATAGCCGATGGCCGCCAGAATACGGCCCAGATTGGGGTCTGACGCGAAAAACGCGGTCTTGACCAGGGGTGAATGGCTGATCGCATAGGCGACCTTCAGGCATTCTTCTTCGTCGACGCCCTCTTCCACCTTCACCGTAATGAATTTGGTGGCCCCTTCGCCATCGCGCACGATGGCCTGCGCCAGCTCGGTGGCGACGGCCACCACGCCTTCCCGCAATGCACGGTAAGCTTCGCTGCCCGCATCAGAAATTTCCGCATGGCCGGCAACGCCCGTGGCCATGACCACGAAAGAATCATTGGTGGAGGTATCGCCATCCACCGTGATGCGGTTGAACGACAGGTTGGCCGCCTCTTCCGTCAGCTGCTGCAGGAGTTCCGGGCGGATGGCGGCATCCGTTGCAATGAAGCCCAGCATGGTCGCCATGTTGGGCCGGATCATGCCGGCGCCCTTGGAAATGCCGGTCACCACCACCGTCTGTCCGTCCACCGCCAGCTTGCGCGAAGCAGCCTTGGGCACGGTATCAGTGGTCATGATGGCCTCCGCGGCGGCACCCCACTGGTTGGCTTGCAATGCTGCGCGCGCCGGTTCGATGCCTGACAGCAGGCGATCCATGGGCAAACGCTCCAGGATCACGCCGGTGGAGAACGGCAATACCGCTTCAGGGGGAATGCCCAGCTGTCCGGCCACGGCATTGCAGGTGGCGCGCGCATCGGCAAGCCCGGGCTCGCCGGTTCCTGCGTTGGCACAGCCGGTGTTGATGATCAGCGCGCGGGGCGCCATGCGTTGCAGATGTTCGCGACACACCTGCACCGGCGCTGCGCAAAAGCGGTTGCGGGTGAAGACCGCCCCGACACGACTGCCGGAGGGCAGCGTCACCAGCAACAGGTCGCGTCGTCCGGCCTTGCGGATTCCGGCCGCCACGGGGCCCAGCAAAACGCCGGGAACGGGGTGCAGTTGCGCGGGGTCGGGAGCTTCCAGGCGGACCGGCATGTCCAATTCCTCAGTTGAGTCGTCCGTGACAATGCTTGTATTTTTTGCCTGACCCGCAAGGGCAAGGGTCGTTGCGACCGACCTTGGGCATGTCGCGCCGCTGCGGTTGCGTGTCCGATGATTCAGCCGCCTCATCGTCGGCCAAGGCCTGGTCGTAGTCGGCATGATGGTAACGCACGTTGGCCGGTGCCGGCACCGATTCGTCCGCCACGCTTTCCATCGCTTCCGGGGTCTGGACCTCCACCATGCACAGAATGCGGATCACCTCACGGCGGATGGTGTCCAGCATGGATGCGAACAGCTCAAACGCTTCGCGCTTGTATTCCTGCTTGGGGTTTTTCTGCGCATATCCCCGCAAATGGATGCCCTGGCGCAGATGGTCGAGGGCAGCCAGATGCTCGCGCCAATGGCTGTCGATGGACTGCAACATCACGGCACGTTCGTAACCCTGAAGGGCTTGCGGATCCACCACCGAAAACTTGCCCTGGTAGGCGTCTTCAGCCTTGTTCCTGATGCGTTCGAGCAGACTGTCTTCGTCAAGCGTCGGCTCGTCGGAAAGCCACTGGCGCACCGGGCAGTCGAGGCGATAGTCCTGGGCCAGGACACGTGCCAGTCCATCCAGGTCCCATTGTTCTTCCGCGGTTTCCGAAGGAATTGCATTCCGGAATTCCGTTTCCAGAACATCGTTGCGCATGGCGCGGATGGTGTCCGAAATCTCATGCGCTTCAAGCAGTTCGTTGCGCTGCTGATAAATGACCTTGCGCTGGTCATTCGCCACGTCGTCATACTCCAGCAGCTGCTTGCGGATGTCGAAGTTTCGCGCTTCCACCTTGCGTTGGGCATTTTCGATGGCGCGCGTCACCCATGGATGCTCGATGGCTTCCCCTTCGGGCATTTTCAGGCGATCCATGATGGCCGCCACCCGCTCCGAAGCAAAAATTTTCAGCAGCGGGTCTTCGAGCGACAAATAGAACCGGCTGGAACCCGGATCACCCTGGCGCCCGGAGCGTCCGCGCAGCTGGTTGTCGATGCGCCGGGACTCGTGTCGCTCCGAACCGATGATGTGCAGTCCGCCTGCCGCCAGAACCTGATCGTGCAGCTGTTTCCAGCGGTCCCTGACTTCCTGGATGCGGTTGGCCCGGTCGCTTTCCGACAGGCTTTCATCTTCCTGCAGCGCCTGGATTTCCGGTTCAGGGCTGCCCCCCAGAACGATGTCGGTTCCCCGGCCCGCCATGTTGGTGGCAATGGTGATCACGCCTGGGCGACCGGCCTGGGCCACGATTTCCGCTTCGCGCGCATGCTGTTTTGCATTCAACACCTGGTGCGGCAGTTTTTCGTTCAGGAACATGGTCGAAAGCAGTTCTGACGCTTCAATCGAAGCGGTCCCCACCAGTACGGGCTGCCCGCGCTGATGACAATCGCGGACATCCAGAAGCACCGCGTTGAATTTCTCGCGGGCGCTGCGGAACACCTGATCCATCCGGTCGTCGCGAACCATGGGCCGGTGGGTGGGAATGATGACCGTTTCGAGGCCATAGATGTGCTGGAACTCGAACGCTTCCGTATCGGCCGTACCCGTCATGCCCGACAGCTTGGAATAAAGACGGAAATAATTCTGGAATGTGATGGAGGCCAGCGTTTGGGACTCGTTCTGGATGCGAACGCCTTCCTTGGCTTCCACGGCCTGGTGGATCCCTTCGGACCAGCGCCGTCCGGGCATCATGCGCCCGGTGAATTCGTCAACGATGACGATTTCGCCGTTTTGCACCACGTAGTGCTGGTCACGGTGATAGAGGGCGTGCGCCCGCAGCGCGGCGTACACGTGATGCATCAGAAGAATGTGGGCTGGATCGTAAAGGCTGGCGCCGGGCGGCAGCAGCCCTGCTTCGGTCAGCAAGGCTTCGGCATGCTCGTGACCCGCTTCGGACAGCATCACCTGATGGGCCTTGAGGTCCACGTGATAATCCCCTTCAGCTTCCTCGGAAGCCTGGGGATGCAGGCGCGGGATCAGGGTGTTGATCTGGCGGTAAAGTTCCGTGTTGTCTTCCGCCTGCCCCGAAATGATGAGCGGCGTGCGTGCCTCATCAATGAGGATGGAGTCCACTTCGTCCACGATGGCGTAATTCAGCCGGCGCTGTACGCGCTCTTCGACCCGCGTCACCATGTTGTCGCGTAGATAGTCGAAGCCGAATTCGTTGTTGGTGCCATAGGTGATGTCGGCCGCATAGGCGGCCACCTTGTCCTCGCGTTCCATCTGCGACAAGTTGACACCGACCGAGAGCCCCAGAAAACGGTGCACCCGCCCCATCCATTCCGCATCGCGCCGGGCCAGGTAATCGTTCACGGTCACCACGTGTACGCCTTTCCCGGTCAAGGCATTGAGATAGGACGGCAATGTGGCCACCAGGGTTTTTCCTTCCCCGGTGCGCATTTCGGAAATTTTTCCGTGATGCAGGGCCATGCCACCGATCAGCTGAACGTCAAAATGGCGCATGCCCAGCACGCGCCGGCTTGCTTCCCGCATCACGGCAAACGCTTCCGGCAGCAGGTCGTCCAGCGACTCGCCCTGTTCCAGACGACCCCGAAACGCTGCGGTCTTGGCCTGCAGGGCGGCATCGTCCAGCGCGGCCAGTGCCGGCTCCAGACTGTTGATCTGGGCAACGACTTTGCGATACTGCTTGAGCAACCGCTCATTGCGGCTCCCGAACAGCTTTTTGAGGACATCCGTGATCATGGCAAGTTGGGCTGACGGGCAAAAAGCGTAATTTTACCAGAGTACGGCCCGGGGCCGTGCTCCTGTAAAATGGGTGCATGGGTACGAAGCCACTGCAGGACATCATCGGCGGGGATCCGGTTTTCGGATCCCTCAAAGCCCGGTTGAAACACATGGCGCCGTTGCAGGAAGCCTGGCAACAGGCGTTGCCGGCCGCACTTCGTCCTCATGCGCAGGTCACCGGACTGGAAGGGACGCGTTTGCAGGTTCAGGTCAGCAGCCAGGCCGTGGCGGCCAAGCTGCGGATGCTGAGTCCCACCCTGATCCGAAACTTGCAGCGCCTGAGCCCTGACATTTCAACCCTGCAGTTCCAGATGGCCCCTCCGCCGTCAGCCCCAAACCGGTATCGCGTGGCCAATGGACTTCCTGATGAAGCCCTGGCCCATTTCGAGTCGCTGGCAGGAACGCTGCCCCCGTCGGCACTCAGGACAGCCGTGCTGCGCCTCCTGCAAGCGCGCGGACGACGCGTGTGAAACCTCGGTGATTTTGACGGGGGTCAGAAAGCAGGCTGAGACAGCGGCAGCGGCTCGATGAATGCGGAAGGAACCGGGTCTCCCGGCTCGAAGGACACCCAGACCCAGGCCGATGCATCTGCAAGAAGGGCTCTGGCAGCCTGGTTGTTGAGCGCATGCCCCGACTTGTGTCCCAGGAAGGAACCGATCAACGGATGCCCCAGCAGGTAGAGATCTCCCACGGCATCCAGAATCTTGTGGCGCAGGAATTCGTCGGCATAGCGCAAGCCGTCGGTATTGAGCACCCGGAACTCATCCATCACGATGGCGTTTTCAAGGCTGCCGCCCAGGGCAAGGCCCTGTGACCGCAACATTTCAACATCCTGGGTGAAACCAAAGGTGCGTGCCCGGGCCACTTCGCGCACATAGGACGTGTCGGCGAAGTCCACCGTCACCGCTGAACCGACTTTTTCGAATGCGGGATGGTCAAACTGACCCTCATAGGTGATCCTGAAGCCGTTGTAGGGCTCAAAACGGGCCACCTTATCGCCCTGAACCACTTCCACCGGTTTCACCACCTGAATGTAGCGCTTGGGTGCTGCCTGCTCCACCAGCCCCGCCGATTGCATCAGGAACACGAAAGGTCCGGAACTGCCATCCAGGATGGGGACTTCAGGTCCGGAAACATCCACGAACGCATTGTCCACGCCCAGTCCGGAAAAAGCGGACATGAGGTGTTCGATGGTGCCCACCCGGGCGCCTTGTGCTTCGATCACGGTCGACAGCCGGGTATCCGTCACGTTGCCCGCCAGCGCAGGGATCGCCGGAGCACCGGGAAGATCGGTCCGCACGAACACGATGCCGTTGTCCACGGGAGCCGGCCGGATATTCAGGACGACCTTGATTCCGGTGTGCAATCCCACCCCGGTCGTCTGAACGGCAGTTTTGAGGGTTCGTTGTTTCAACATGCCGCCATTATACGCCTTCGATGCAGGTCACGCACCGGATTCAGTCCGCCTGCTTGCGCAAAAACGCTGGAATATCAAGAAGATCCATGCCGTTATCGCGCATGGCTTCGACCATGGTGTTGCGACCGCGGCGAATCACGGCAGGCTGGTCCAGGGTTTCATAATCCACGTCCAGCGCCACGTTGTCAGTCCCGGTCCGCACCACTTTGAGCGGCTGCGGCTGGGCCCGCTTCACTGCAGGGCCGCCAAGGCCGGTGGCCACGATGGTGACGCGCAGGGAATCCCCCATGGCTTCGTCCACCACGCTGCCAAAAATCACCGTGGCATCTTCGGCGGTAAAGGAGCGGATGGTGTTCATGACATCATGCACTTCCTTGAGCTTCATGTTCTGGCTGGCGGTGATATTGACCAGTACACCGCGCGCCCCGTTGAGGTTGACGTCTTCCAGCAGCGGGCTGGCAATGGCCTGCTGGGCAGCCACATTGGCACGATCGATGCCGGCCGCGGCAGCAGAACCCATCATGGCCACACCCATCTCGGACATGACGGTGCGCACGTCCGCGAAGTCCACGTTGACCAGGCCCGGACAGTTGATCACTTCGGCGATACCGGCAACCGCACCCTGCAGCACGTCGTTGGCTGCCTGATAAGCTTCCAGCATGCCCACGTCATCCCCCAGGACACTCAGCAGCTTTTCATTGGGAATGATGATGAGTGAATCGACATATTCCGACAGTTGTTCGATGCCTTCCTGGGCAGCCTTCATGCGCCGGCCTTCAAAACTGAAAGGCTTGGTCACCACGGCCACGGTCAGGATGCCCATTTCCCGGGCAATCTGGGCCACGACAGGCGCCGCGCCCGTCCCGGTGCCTCCGCCCATGCCTGCGGTGATGAACAGCATGTCGGCGCCCGCCATCATTTCGGCAATGCGTTCCCGGTCTGCCAGGGCTGCCTGCCTGCCGATTTCGGGATTGGCTCCCGCACCCAACCCTTTGGTCAGGGCCGCCCCCAGCTGCAGCAGCTTGCTGGCTTTGCTGCGTTTGAGCGCCTGGCTGTCGGTGTTCATGGCAATGAATTCCACGCCGGACACCCCGCCCGTAACCATGTGTTCCACGGCATTGCCCCCACACCCCCCAACGCCCACCACCTTGATGACCGCATCGAGGGCTTCGCACTCCTGAATTTCGAAATTTGCCATGTTGTTTTTCTCCTTCCCGACAGGACGAATAGTACCGAATTAAAACGCGCTCTTGAACCAGTTTTTCATGCGATCCACCAACTGCGCGAGCGACCCGATGCTGGCACGGGAAACCTGCGCTTTTTGATGCTGCTCAACCCCCGAAATCAACAACCCCATGCCCGTAGCAAAACGGGGGCTTCGCACGACTTCTGACAGGCCGCCGCGGTAGTTGGGCAAGCCCAGCCGCACCGGCATGTGAAATATTTCCTCCCCCAGTTCCAGCATGCCGCTCATGGCGCTGGTGCCCCCGGTCAGAACGATGCCCGAGGACAGCAATTCCTCGAAACCACTGCGGCGAAGCTCCGCCTGGATCAGTGAAAACAGCTCTTCCACCCGCGGTTCGATCACTTCTGCCAGGGTATGACGCGAAAGCTGCCTCGAGCCCCGATCCCCCACCCCGGGAACTTCCACCATCTGGTCGGCATCTGCCAGCTGGCGCAGGGCGCAGCCGTGGGCCACCTTGATTTCCTCGGCGGCCGCCGTGGGGGTCCGCAGGGCCATGGCGATGTCGTTGGTGATCTGGTCTCCGGCAATCGGGATGACGGCGGTATGGCGGATGGCGCCCTGGACGAAAACCGCAAGGTCGGTGGTTCCGCCCCCGATATCCACCAGACAGACCCCGAGGTCTTTTTCGTCATCGGTCAGGACGGCTGTGGCCGAAGCAAGCGGTTGCAGGATCAGGTCGCGCACTTCCAGCCCGCAGCGGCGGACACATTTCATGATGTTCTGGGCTGCCGACACCGCACCCGTCACGATATGCACCTTGACTTCCAGCCGCACGCCGCTCATGCCTACCGGTTCCCGCACATCTTCCTGCCCGTCGATGATGAATTCCTGGGTCAGGATGTGCAGGATCTGCTGATCGGTGGGAATGCTCACGGCCCGTGCGGTCTCCAGCACGCGTTCCACATCGGAAGGCGCCACTTCCTTGTCCTTGATGGCCACCATGCCATGCGAGTTGAAGCTTTTGACATGGCTTCCCGCAATGCCGGTGATCACTTCCCGGATCTTGACGTTGGCCATCAACTCGGCCTCCTCCAGTGCCCGCTGGATGGAGTTGACGGTGGACTCGATGTTCACCACCACCCCGCGGCGCAGGCCGCGCGAAGGGTGCTGCCCCAGTCCGATGACTTCAAACCCCGGCCCGTCTGGCAAGGCCTCGGCCACGATCACCACGATTTTCGAGGTGCCGATGTCGAGCGCGACAATCAGGCTGTGGTTTTCACGATTCTTGGCAATCATCGGCTATCCCCGCAAATCCGCGGCGCGCAGCGCGAAACCGTTCGGATAACGCAAATCCACGGTGGCACCCTGAGGCGAACTGTTTTGAAACACCACGCCGTAAACACCCACGAAACGTTGCAGGCGTTCATGGATTTTTTCCCGGCCCAGGGCAATCGTCAGCCCGTTGTCAAGACGCAATGTCCAGGCCCCGCGCTCCGACAAATCCACCGCTTCCACCTGGCGCTTCACGGGCGCCAGCTCCTGGTCGAATTGCGCCAGCGCCTGGACCATTTCCGGCCCGCTGCCTGCCGGCCCGTCAAAACGGGGCAAAGCCGCGTTGTAATCCGCAGCAAACACCTCTCCTTGCGCGTTGATGAGCGCGTCATCCCCCCAGTGAGCCGTGGGATGCTGCTCTTCCACCTGCACTTCCAGGCCGTTGGGCCACAGCCTGCGCAGACGCACCGAACGCACCCAGGGAATGGTGCGCAGCTCGGCTGCGGCGGCCTGCAGATCCACGGTAAAGAAATTGCCGCGCACCGTCCTGGCACGCTTGGCCACCAGTTCGCGGTCCACCTGCTGCAAATCACCCGTCACCACGGCCCGCTTGATCTGGAACATGGGGCGTTGCGCCACCCATCCCATCAGGGCCAGAACCAGCAGCAGGGCCAGCCCTGCTGCTGCCGATTTTGCGGCAAGCACCACGGTATGGCGCAGGGAAGGCAGCCACAGGCCGCCGGCCGACCGGTCTTCGCGCCGGCGTGTTCCCATGGTGGTTCCTTTCCGGCGCCCCAGGCGTACCGGCGCCTCCTGCTCCTGGGCCGGCCGTCCGCGCCGCGCCCATGACTTCCATCCCGGTATCGTCAACACTGTCATTGTGCGATCTCCTTCACTTCAAGCGGCTTCCCCACGATCCGGACTTCCGTCACCAGCGACACGCCACATTCCCGCAGGACGCGTTCCTGGATTTTTCGGATCAGGGTTTCGATATCCCGGGCTGAGGCACCACCCCGGTTGACAATAAAATTGGCGTGCTTGCGAGAAACTTCAGCGCCCCCCTCCCTCTCCCCTTTAAGGCCGCAAGATTCGATCAGGCGGGCTGCGTGGTCCCCGGCAGGGTTGCGGAACACGGAACCGGCGTTGGGCTGGCCCAGTGGCTGGCTTGCCACGCGACGCGCCAGCAGTTCCCGGATGCGCTGCAACGCGTTCTCGCTTGAACCTTCCGGAAATGCCAGGCGAGCCGACAGAAACCATTCCCCATCCGGCTCCAGCGGGGCCTGCCCTTCAGGCCATGCGCTCGCCGCCACACCGGCATCACGCAGGGCCACGTGCCGGTAGCCGATGTCGTAATCCGCCGGAGTGCGCACCCGGATGCGTCCGCTGCGGTCGAGCGTCGTGACCGAAACCACGTAATCCCAGGTTTCTGCTCCGTAACAGCCGGCGTTCATGGCCAGTGCCCCGCCCATGGTGCCCGGTATGCCCGCCAGGAATTCCGCGCCGGCAAGCCCCAGGCGCGCTGCCATGCGAGCCACCTTGGGCGCAGGTACGCCCGCTTCCACTTCCAGCACGGTGCCGCGTGCCTCGCTGCCCGCCACCGTGCTGGACCGCAAAGCGCCGTGAGTCAGCACCACCGTCGCATCAAGCCCGCCATCGCGAACCAGCAAGTTGCTGCCCAGCCCCACCACGTGCAATTTTTCTCCGGCGGCCCGTGAACGCACGAAATCGACCAGGTCCTCGCGATTTTTCGGCACGTAGCATTGCGCTGCCATGCCACCGGCACGCCAACTGACGTGGCGACTCATGGGCTCGTTGCGACGCAGTTCCCCGGGAGCGATCCAGCTCATGTGCGTCCTCCTGCCAGCGCCACCAGCTGGGCCGGCAACTGGCCGATGCTGCCTGCGCCCATCGTGATCAGCACATCCTGGGGCGCCAGCACATCCAGCACGCGCTGCGCCAGGTCTGCACCGTTTTCCACATAAAGGGGCGCGCGCGCTCCGGCCTTCTGCAGCGCCGTGGCAAGCGCCGGGCTGTCTGCGCCACTGATGGGCGGTTCGCCTGCCGCGTATACCGGTGCCAAAACCAGACGATCCACCGAAGAAAGCACCTGGATGAAACCGTCAAAACAATCGCGCGTGCGCGTATAGCGGTGGGGCTGGAATGCCAGCACCAGCCGCC
>JAJZPY010000018.1 GCA_021811005.1 Pseudomonadota bacterium | reverse complement strand
CTGTCCCTGTGCCACGTGGGGGGAATACACGATGAAATCGTCGTCAGCGCAGGCCGACACGGCGGCCAGCATCAGAATCGAGGCAAAAAAACCCCCCCGGGGCGCGCGCAGCGCCCCAAAAAAACCTTTCGGATTGGTCATGCTATAAGGATCTCCAGCGCGGACGGTACATGAGGAACAGGATCACGCACAGCGTCGCAAGGTAAAACAGGATTTGTATGCCCGAAGGGCTGGCCACGTAGCCCACCAGTATGTGCAGGAGTTGCCCGGCCAGGCTGTTCTGATCGAGCCATGCGGACGTATTCCACAGCCCTTGCCCGAGAGCCGGCAGCAAACCCGCCTGGTTGAGGAACCCGGCCGCCTGGGCCGACAGGCCTGCAGCCAGGAACAGGATGAGCCAGCTCGTCACGCTGAAAAAATGGCGCACCGGAATGCGCAGCAGGCCGCGATAAAGCAACCCGCCTGCCAGCACCCCCGCGCCCACGCCCACCAGGGCACCGACCCCCATGGACGTGCGCCCTTCGCCGCCCGCGGCGATGGCCCACAGAAACAGCACCGCTTCGGACCCTTCGCGCATGACGGCCATGGCCGTGATCACGGCCAATGCCGTGAGCGGCTTGGAACCCGACTGCACTTCCGCGCCCACGGCGCTCAGTTCCGCTTTCAGTTCGCGCGCATGGGCCGACATCCACACGTTATGCCAGGTCAGCATGCACACGGCCGTGAGCAGGATGGCGGCATTGAGCAGGGCCTGCCCTTCGCCGGTCAGCATCGCAGCCGCCGTGGAAGCCAGGACTGCCACCAGCGCGGCACCGGAAAGCCCTCCTCCGATGCCGGCCAGCACCCAGCGTCCGCGACCAGCAACACCGCGGCTCGCCCCCAGCACAATGGCGACGATGAGCGCCGCCTCCAGCACTTCACGAAACAGAATGACCGCAGTGGCCAACATCTTATTGCCCTCCCGCCGCTTCCAGCACCACAGTGCCTTTCATGTCATGGTTGAAATCGTTGAAATACTCGTAGCGGCCCACCGCCGCCGGCCCCACAAAAAAAGACACTTCGCCGCGCGGCGGCACCACCACTTCGCGCGACAGCGGAATGCTTTCGAATTCGGCCGGGAAGGCGTCCTGGTTGCGCACGGTGATGCGGCTGCGCACGCCAGCCGGCAACCGCAGTTCGGACGGTTCGAATTTGCCGTTGTGAATGGTGATCACGGCGGTTGTATCCGCTCCCAGGGCCACGCCGTTTGCCAGGCCCGAAAAAGCCAGCATCAGGGCTGGCAGCCAAAAAATCCGGTTCATGGAGGTGTCTGTTTTCCGTTGGGTTTAAGACCAGTGACTCCATACTAAATGATAATCATTCTCATGTAAAGCCCCGACACCCTGCCGGGGGTCCTGCAAAAATGCTAGTATGCCGGCGGGTCCCCGTAGTTAAATGGATATAACAGCCCCCTCCTGAACATTTGGGCACGCCGTCGCGAAAGGGCGGCGTGAATGCGTTCAAAGTCGGTGAACCCCCTGCCCGCAAGGGCGAGGCAATACCGAGCAAAGCCCGGCTGCTGCCGGGAATGTGTAGAGACTTGACGGACGCGGCCTACCGCCGGATGGCCAGGGCCAAGGGAAAGTCCAGCCCACAAACGCGGCACAGCCGCGGCGGCGAAAGCCGCAGTGGGATGAAGGGGCAGATGCAGGTTCGATTCCTGCCGGGGGCGCCAGCGTCATCACCGCCATTTCCAGGACCTCACAACAGGCCCATGCATTCGTTCGAAGAAATCCTGCTCGGCATTTTCGTGATCCTGGGCTCAGTGTGCATCCACAGCCTGGGCATGTTCCTGGTGATGCACCGCTTTGAGCTGCACTGGCCGCGTTACCTCAGCGAACGCAAGGAATGGCGCCGCCAGCTCTACTTCCTGTTCCTCGTGATCCTGATCCTCGCCACCCATCTGTGCGAAATTCTTGCCATCGCCGGCACGGTTCGCGCCATCAATGCCATCACGGATTTCCGCACGGCGTTCTATTTTGCCGGCGAAACCTACACCACCCTGGGCTACGGGGACGTGCTGCTGCCCACGGGATGGCGTCAGCTGGCCCTGTTCATTGCCATGTCGGGCCTGCTTTCATTTGGCTGGACCACCGGGGTCCTGGTGAGCATTGTGGGAAAAACCTACGACGCCCAGTTCTCGCACCTGCGTCAGCAACGCCGGGACCCTGCCCGTGGCGCGCACCCGCCGGAAGATCCGTCAGGTCGGCCGCCGCAAACCGAGTAGGGCAATCAGGACGGCCAGCATCACCGGCAGGCCGTTGTGCAGCCAGGACTGGTGCACCCAGTGGGCCGCGGCCCAGGCCGGATCGGACAGCAGCATGTCGCCGGCAACGTAGCCCAGCAAGGCTCCGCCCAGGATCACGATGACCGGATAGCGTTTCATGAAATGCATGAGCACGCCGCTGCCCACCACGATGAGCAGGATGCTGATGGCAAGCCCGATGATGAGCAACAGCAGATTGCCGCGGGCCACTGCGGCGAGCCCCAGGATGTTGTCCAGACTCATCACCACGTCGGCCACCACGATGGCCCGCACCGCTTCTCCCAGGCCGCGCTGTCGCACTTCCTCGCCGGGTACCGCGCGACGGCCGGGCAGCACCAGACGGTAAGCCACCCACAACAGCAGCAGGCTGCCGACCGTTTGCACGTAAGAAAGCACCAGCAGCTCGGCGGCGACCAGGGTCAGCAGCACGCGCAACACCACGGCGCCCAGACTACCCAGCAGCACCGCCATGTGACGCTGGCGCCCGGCGAGATCGCGCGCGGCCAGCGCAATGACGGCCGCGTTGTCTCCGCTCATCACGAGGTCGATGCTGATGATCTGGGCCAAAGCGACCCAGAACCCCGCCTGGGCGACATTATCCAACCGCGGAAACCCGGGTCAGGACGATCTTGCCCACATGCGCGCTCGATTCCATGAGGGCGTGGGCCGCAGCCGCTTCGCCCAGGGGAAACGTGGCGTGAATCACCGGCTTGATGCGGCCGTCATCGAGCAACGGCCACACCCGGGCACGCAGGGCGGCGGCGATTTCAGCCTTGAAGGCCACGCTGCGCGGACGCAGGGTGGACCCCGTGATCACCAGGCGCCGGCGCATGACTTCAGCCAGGTCCACCTGGCTTTTGGAGCCGCCCAGGAAAGCGATCAGGACGATGCGTCCGTCGTCGGCCAGCGCCTTGAGTTCGCGCGGGATATAGTCGCCGCCCACCATGTCCAGAATCACGTCCACGCCGCGCTTGGCCGTGAGCTCCTTGATCACCGCCACGAAATCTTCGGTTTTGTAGTTGATGGCGCGGTCGGCTCCCAGCGCTTCGCAGGCCGCGCATTTTTCGGGGGTGCCGGCCGTGGCATACACGGGATGACCGAAGGCCCGGGCCAGCTGGATCGCGGTGGTGCCGATGCCGCTCGATCCGCCCTGCACCAGCAGCGATTCACCGGGCTTAAGGCCGGCACGGTCGAACACGTTGCTCCAGACCGTGAAAAACGTTTCCGGCAGGGCGGCTGCTTCCACCATGGAAAACCCTTTCGGCACCGGCAGGCACAGCGCGGCCGGCGCCGTGCAGTAGTCGGCGTAGCCGCCGCCCGGCACCAGCGCACACACCGCGTCGCCCAGGGCCACCCCTTGGGCTCCTTGCCCGAGGGCCACCACGCGTCCGGCCACTTCAAGCCCCGGCAAATCCGATGCCCCGGGCGGCGCCGGGTAGAACCCGGCGCGCTGGAAGCAGTCGGGACGGTTGATGCCGGCCGCTTCCACTTCAATCAGCACTTCCCCTGCACCAGGCTGGGGGGTGGGTCGGGAACCCAGAGTCAGGACGTCAGGAGGGCCGGGCTGGGATATTTCAACGCAACGCATTTGGGCAGGTACAGACATGAAAAAACTTCCCTAGGAGGTCAACAATGAAAACGTTCTTCAAGAGAATACCATCGCCTATGGGATAATGGCAGGATGCCCAGCCCCGCCCGCCGCGATTCCTGGAATGGCCGATTGCATGCCCCCCTTCCTGCGGGGCTGCGCCGCTGGCTCCTCAGCCGCGATTCGCTCACGGCCCGCCTGCGCGCGCACACACGGGCCTTCCGGGTGAAACTGCTGTACCAGGGATTGGGCCGCCCCTTGCCCGACGAATGCGCCCTGCTCGGGGTCCGCCCCGGAACCCGGGCCTGGATCCGCGAAGTGCTGCTGTGCGATGGCGACAGGCCCCTGGTGTATGCCCATTCGGTGCTGCCCGCCACGGCCGTGCAGGGGGCCTGGAACCTGTTTGCCGGCCTCGGAACCCGTCCCCTGGGCGAAGTGCTGTTCACGGACCCGTCGGTCCTGCGCCACGCCCTGCACTTCAAGACCTTGAGCCGGCGCCACCCCCTGTTTCGCCGCCTGGCGACCCACGCCACCACCGCCCGCCTGGAAGCCCGGCGCTCCCTGTTCCATCGCCGTGCACGCGGGCTTCTGGTGACCGAAGTGTTTCTTGACCCCGACGCACTGACTTGATGCATTCGCGCACAGGAATTGTGCGTTCTGCGGCTTTGCATTAAGGTAGCGCTTTTTATGCGACAGCAGGATGCCGGGGGCATTGCATCATGGAAACTCTGAAGTCTGGTAGCGACACGTTATTCATCCTGCTGGGGGCCATCCTGGTGCTTTTCATGCACGCAGGCTTTGCCTTTCTGGAATTGGGCACCGTCCGGCGCAAAAACCAGGTCAATGCGCTGGTCAAGATCCTGATGGACTTTGCCATTTCCACCATCGCCTACTTTTTTATCGGCTACACCCTCGCCTACGGCACGCAGTTCTTTTCCGGTGCCGAATCCCTGGCGGCCAAAAGCGGTTTCGAGCTGGTGAAATTCTTTTTCCTGCTGACCTTCGCAGCCGCCGTACCGGCCATCATTTCCGGCGGCATTGCCGAACGGGCACGCTTTGAACCGCAACTGATCGCCACCTTCCTGCTGGTGGCGCTGGTGTACCCCCTGTTTGAAGGCATTGCCTGGAACGACCGTTTCGGCGTACAGGCCTGGATCACCCAGGCTACCGGCGCCGCCTTCCACGATTTTGCCGGCTCCGTGGTGGTGCACGCCGTGGGCGGCTGGATCGCCCTGCCCGCCGTGCTGCTGCTGGGCGCCCGCCACGGACGTTACGGCAAGGACGGCTCCATTCACGCCCACCCTCCCTCAAACATTCCCTTCCTTGCGCTGGGGGCGTGGATCCTGGCCGTGGGCTGGTTTGGCTTCAACGTCATGAGCGCCCAGACCCTCGACAAGATCAACGGCCTGGTGGCCATCAACTCCCTCATGGCCATGGTGGGCGGCACCATCGCCGCCTGGGCGGCGGGGCGCAACGACCCCGGCTTCGTCTATAACGGCCCGCTTGCCGGTCTCGTGGCCGTCTGCGCCGGCTCCGACATCATGCACCCGCTGGGTGCGCTGGCGGTGGGTGCTGTGGCCGGAGTCCTGTTCGTCAAAATGTTCACCCTCGTGCAAAACCGCTGGAAAATCGACGATGTTCTCGGGGTATGGCCATTGCATGGCCTGTGCGGGGCCTGGGGCGGAATTGCCGCCGGCATTTTCGGCAGCCGCGCCTTGGGTGGTCTGGGCGGCGTGACCCTGGGTGGCCAGCTGGCAGGCACGCTGCTGGGCATCGGCATCGCCCTGGCCGGTGGCACGCTGGTGTACGGCCTGCTCAAGGCCACGCTTGGCATCCGCCTCGACCAGGAATCGGAATATCTGGGAGCCGACCTTTCCATTCACAAAATCAGCGCCACACCGGAACACGATGCCTGAGGCTTCGGGATTTTGCGGGGTTGTCCTTTGGTACTATGGTCAGAAGGATGGGGCTCCGCTACAATCCGCAACGACTGCGGATGTTGCCTGCTGTTTCACGGCAGCATCCGGAACCCGACTGACAAGCCAAGGACCGCTGTAGGCAATGATCAACGTATTGGTGGTGGATGATCATTCCATCATCCGAAGGGGCATCAAGCAGCTGCTTCAGGACACGCCGGACCTGCGCGTTACGGGTGAAGCCGAAAACGGGACCGAAGCCCTCAAGCTCGTGCGGGACAAAGACTTTCAGGTGGTTCTGCTGGACATCAGCATGCCGGGAGAGCACGGCATCGACGTCCTGAAAAAGATCAAGGAGCTGCGCCCCACCCTGCCCGTCATGATCCTCAGCATGTATCCTGAAGATCAGTACGCCATGCGCTCCCTACGCGCCGGCGCGGCCGGCTACCTCAACAAGCAGGGGGCCCTGAGCCAGCTGGTGGCGGCCGTGCGGCAAGTGGCCGGCGGCAAGAAATTCATCAGCAGCGAACTGGCCATGCAGCTGGCCGACAACCTCACCAACGGCAACCTCGAGCAACCTCATCACGCCCTTTCCCATCGCGAATTCCAGACGCTCTGCCTCATCGCGTCCGGCAAAAAACTGAGCGAAATCGCCGAAACCATGGCACTCAGCGCCAAGACCGTGAGCGTGTACCGGGCCCGCCTGCTGGAAAAAATGAAGCTCAAGACCAACGCCGAACTGATTCACTACGCCATCACGCACAACCTGGTGCCGTAACACCCCCTTACTTCAGGATGAACTGCACGCGATTGGGTGGCGCTCCGGCCGGCGCAGCCTGATCGTCCTTGTCGCGCACGATGAACAGTCGCTCAACCGGCACCTGGCCTTCGTGCGCCAGCCAGTCTTCTGCGGCCTGGGCGCGCTGCAGCGCGAGCCGCGCCAGGCTGTCGTCCGTCACCGGAGTATTGGCCATCATCAGCTTTTCCATTTCCGGCACCGGCAGGGATTTTTCCAGCCCGAGAAAATTGCGGGGCTTGGGAAAGCTTTCGTTCCTGTAGGCCTCACGCAGCAGGTCCGGATACTGGTCCGGCGGGACGGTCGCGCCGGGCGGCACGGCCCGGCCACGGGCCAGCTGGGCTTTCACCCACAGCGCGCGCACTTTCTGTTCGATGCCGGCACGGCGCAGTCCTTCCGCATCCGCTTCGCGCTGGGCATGGCCTTCGATGTCGAGCTTGAGGGCAGGTCGTTCCGCCAGCGCATGCGCCAGTGCGCGCAGCTTGGTTTCGCTTTCTGCCGTCACGCCGGCATGTCCGGGTTCAAATGACATCCAGGAAGCCGCCTCGTGCTGCTGGAACAAGGATCCCAGGAGCTGGAATGGCGAAGTCACGGCCTTGGCGATCAGGTTCAGGATCATTTTCAGGACGATGCCGCCCACGGAAAACTGGGGATCGTCGATGGAACCTTCGATTGGCAGACGGACATCGATGGTGCCGTTGCGGTCCTTGAGCAGGGCCAGCGCGAGTTGCACCGGCAGATGCGTGGCGTCGGGGCTGTCCACTTTGCTGCCAAAAGTGAGCTGGTCCAGGATCAGGTGGTTCTGGGCCGTGAGTGCGTGGTCCAGCACGTGGTAGCTCACGTCGAAACTGAGCTTGCCTTTCTCGATGTTGTAGCCCACGTATTTCCCGGAATAGGGGCTGAACGGCGACATTTCCATGCCGCTGACGCGGGCCTGGACGTCCAGGTACAGGTTGCCGCGCAGGGGATTGATCTTGCCGGCGATGCGCAGGGGCGCATGATTGACTTCGCCACGCAGGTCCACGTCCGCTGCGCTGGCAATGTCGGAAGAAAGGCCGGTCACGGCACCGCCCAGGCGTTCCAGGCGGGCGCTGTAACGAGGCTGCACGTAATGGTCGCTGAACTGGACCACCCCACCCTGCAGCACCAGCTTGCCGATGGTCACGGGAGCCGGTTTCTCAGGCGGCGCGTTGCCGGCGGGCGGCGCCGGCCGGGACAGGGCCGTGGCCGGCGCGACAGGCGGCACCGCAGGCGTTGCGGACGTTCGTGCCAGGTCCTGCAGGTTGATGCGGCCATCCGGGTTGACCACCACCCGGGCAAAGAATTCTGTTAGCGACACACCCTGAATCGCCAGGGCGAAAGGGGCGGTCTTCACCCGCACGCCTTCCACGCGCAGCGATTTCCAGCGCAGCAGATCCTGGGCCCGGACCGGATCCACAGCAGCCACGTTCACCAGGGACGCGGCGCCCTGGAACGTGCTGCGCAGGCCGTCGGGCCCTTCATCCAGCTGCACGTGCCCCTTGAGTCCGGCTTCACCGCGCTTGATCATCAGGTTGAGCTGGCGCTCCAGCAGCGGCTGAAAAGGCATGAGGTCGAGCCGCGCCAGGTCCACGTCCCACTGCGCGGCCAGCGGAACAAGCCCCGTCTGCCCTTGCAGCCGGATGCTGCCATGGTCGTTGACGGTGGCCGTGAAGTCGGTCCGCACCGCTTGCCCCGGATTCCCGGCACCCGCCTCCAGGGAGAGCGCGCTCACGTGCGTGGTCAGGGGATGCCGGCGCTGGCGCTCCGTGAAGTGCGCGGACGGCACGGCCAGGGCGAGGTGCTGCCAGCTCACTTGGCCGCTGGACAACGCGAACAGCACCTGCCGCACTTCCAGGCGCGCATCGTCCACCTGAAAATCCCAACCGTCCCGGCCGCCGAAACTGCCCTGCACGCCGTGCCAGGTGGCCTGCCCTCCCACCTGCAGGGTGGCCGCTTCGCGAGCCCGCATTTCAAAATCGGCATCCACATGCAGCCCCATGCGGCCGGCGCCCATCTCCACCGGCAGCGAAGCCGGCAGGTAATCCATGTAGCGCGGCAGGTCGAGCTGTTCCAGATCGAGGTGCAAATGCGCCTGCGGTTGCGCCGCGAAAGGCAGCCCACGCCCCTTGAAAGCGAAATCGCTGCCGTCCACGCGCCCGCTCAGCACAGGCTCGACCGCCTCGTTCTCTTCCGAGGCCAGCGTGGACAGCATCGGAATGCCAATGCGCAGGGCGCTGACCTGGTGGGTGGCATGGCGCGGCCGGTCCTCCACCCGGATCGAGCCGCCTTCCATCAGGATGTCGTGCACGGCAAATCCCAGCGGAGGACCCGACGGTTTTTCAGGAGCAGCGGCCGGATGCAGCAGGTCGTCGAAGTTGTAGCGGTGGGGGGCTTCCAGCACCACGCGCACGGAGGGATTGGTCAGGTGCAGGGCGCGCACCACCGGGGCGAAATGCCACAGGCTGGCGAGGGAGGCGCGCACCTCCAGCTGGTCGAAGGAGACAAAAACGGTTTTGCCGTCGGGCTCGTAGAGCCGTGCGCCCTGGACGGTCAGTGCCAGCGTGAAGGGATTGATGCGGACGGATTCGATCGTGAGGCGGCGGTGCAGGTTTTCTGCCACGGCCTGTTCGGCCCGGGAGCGCACCACGCCCGGCAAAACCCAGGCACCCAGTGCTGCCAGCAGCAGCACCGCGGCAACCACGCCCAAGCCGATTTTTTTGGCGCGCGACATTTTTCCATTGTCGCTTCAAGCGCCGCCGTTGTCCAACGGCGGCCCGGACTCTCAGAGCGAAATGCCTCCGCTGGCTTCCAGGGCCACGCCGTTGATGTAGCTGGCTTCGTCGCTGGCCAGGAACGCATACACGTTGGCCATTTCCTGCGGCGTGCCGAGCCGGTGCAGCCAGGAGCGTTCGCGCATTTTTTCCAGTACGTCCTGGGGAATGGTATCCAGGATGCTGGTGGCGATGAAGCCGGGACAAACCGCATTCACGCGAATGCCCTTGGGACCCAGTTCGCGCGCCCAGGTCTTGGTGAAACCAATCACGCCGAATTTGCTGGCGGCATAGTTGGTCTGCCCGAAATTGCCATACAGCCCCACCACGCTCGACGCGTTGACGATGGCGCCGCGGCCCTGGGCCAGCATGGTGGGCACCACGGCCTGGGTGCAGTGAAAAACGCCCTTGAGGTTGACGTCCATCACGTCGTCGAACTGCGCTTCGGTCATGTTGACCAGACGCGCGTCCCGGGTGATGCCCGCATTGTTGATGAGGATGTCGATGCGGCCGTGGGATGCCACGACAGCGCCCACCACGGCATCCACGCGCCCGCGGTCGGCCACGTCGAGGGTATGGGCGACGGCGCGCCCGCCTTCGGCCCGGATCGCCGCGGCGGCCGCTTCCAGAGGATCCTGAAGCAAGTCGCACAGGATCACCTGGGCGCCTTCTGCCGCAAACTTGTGGGCCGTGGCCAGTCCGATGCCGTTGGCAGCACCCGTGACGAGCGCCACCTTGTCCGCGAATCTCATGGATTTTCCTTGATAAAACAGTCTATTAAAATATACTGCGGTGCAACATTATAGACCGTTTCGCGGTGCACGGGGCTCCTTCAGTCGGGCAGTTCCTGACCGGTGGTTTCCGGCAACAGCCAGGGCAGCACCAGCCCCAGCAGGTAGACCAGCCCGATGCTGAGCGCCGCATGGGGAACGCTGCCGAAAGTCTTGATGATGGACCCCGCCATGATCGGAAAAACCCAGGCCACCAGACGGGCGGCATTGAAAATCACGCTGGCGGCCGTGGCGCGCACGGTGGTGGCGAACAACTCGGCCGGATAAATGGCCATCCACACGTAGGCGCAGCCCAGGGTGAAGAAACCGTTGAGCGGAGCCACCCACAGCATGGTGTCCACGGATCCCACCCAGCGATACGTGACCACCGTCAGCAGCAGGCTGCCCAGATAGGTGAGAAACAGGAACCAGCGCCGCCCGATGACGTCGATCACGAATCCGGCCAAAAGATAGGCCACCACCGCACCGACGGTGTAGAGCAGGGCCACGCGCGCGCCCCAGACTCCGGGATCGGCCAGTCCGGCGGCCTTGGCCAGCCCCACCGTGTATCCCGGCAGCCAGCTTGAAATGGCCCACCAGCCGGTGGTGGTCACGGCCGACAGCACGAAAGCGATCAGGGTGCGGCGCAAGGCTTCGGGTTCGCGGAACAGCTGGAACAGGGTGAAAGGACGCCCGGCACCGGCGACGGCAGACCCGCCGGTGGCGGCCCAGCGCCGGGCCTGAACGGCGGCTTTCCATTTCTGGGATTCCTCGAGGGTGCGGCGGATGTAGAGCACGAACAGGGCCGGCACGGCCCCCACGGCAAACATCAGGCGCCAGCTGTCGGCGCCCAGCGGCTGGTTCTGCGACAGGTAAAACCACACCAGGGCCGCCAGCAGGGTGCCCCAGCCAAAACCTGACTGGAGAAAGCCCGCCCCCTTGGGGCGCGCCCGGTTGGGCCAGGTTTCCGCCACCAGGGACACGCCGGTGGCCCACTCGCTGCCCATGGCGAGCCCGGTCACGAAACGCAGCAAGGCCAGTTGGGAAAAATCCGAAACCAGGGCCGTGAGCCCGGAAAAGAGGGCATAACCAAACACCGACCAGAGCATCACGCGCTTGCGCCCCACGTAGTCGGCCAGGATGCCGCCTGCCAGTCCGCCCAGGCCCCACCCCAGCAACGTGATGCCGATGGCGCCGCCGGCGTAGATCGCCTGCGATCCCAGCTGATCGGGCGCGAGCAGCATTTTCATGGCCATGGGCAGCACCACGATCAGGGCATAGGCTTCATAGCCGTCGAACACCCATCCCAGGAAACTGCCCGTGAGCACTTTCCAGTGTTGCGAAGTCAGGCCGGCATGCCAGGGGGCTGCTTTCATGAAGGTTCCTCCAGTCAGTGGGTCCGGGTGCGGCTCCCTTCTTTTGTGTCTGCCGCAGGCAAAAAGTGTTTTAGGGTAGCATTATTTGTCTCGGCCGGTTCGGCCACCCCGCATCGCCACAAGGAACAGACATCCATGGAACATTCGCCTCCTGCCGGCCCCCTCGCCGGCCTGCGCGTACTGGAACTGGGGCAGCTCATCGCCGGCCCCTTCGCCACCAAGACCCTGGCCGACCTGGGCGCCGACGTCATCAAGGTGGAGCCGCCGGGAACCGGCGACCCGTTGCGCCAGTGGCGCCTGCTGCACGAAGGCACGTCCGTGTGGTGGGAAGTGCAGTCGCGCAACAAGCGCTCGGTCGCCATCGACCTGCGCCGGCCGGAAGGTCAGGCCCTGGTGCGCGAACTGGCAGCGGGCGTGGACATCCTGGTGGAAAATTTCCGGCCAGGCACCCTGGAAGGCTGGGACATGTCCTACGAAGCCCTGTCCGCGCGCAACCCCGGCCTCATCCTGCTGCGCATTTCCGGGTTCGGGCAGACCGGCCCTTATCGCGACCAGCCGGGCTTTGGCGTGGTGGGCGAAGCCATGGGCGGGTTGCGTCACCTCACCGGCCAGCCGGGCGAAGTGCCGGTGCGCGTGGGGGTGAGCATCGGCGATACGCTGGCCGCCCTGCACGGCACCATCGGCCTGTTGTCGGCCCTGCACGAACGCAGCCGCAACGGCGGACGGGGCCAGGTGGTGGACGTGGCCCTGTACGAGGCGGTGTTCAACTGCATGGAAAGCCTGTTGCCGGAATACAGCGCGTTTGGCGTGGTGCGCGAGCCGGCCGGCAGCGCGCTGCCCGGCATCACGCCCAGCAACGCCTACCCCTGCCTGGACGGCTGGGTGCTGGTGGCCGGCAATGGCGACAGCATTTTCAGGCGGCTGATGCAGGCCATCGGCCGCCAGGACCTGGGCGAAGACCCGGACCTGGCCCACAACGAGGGCCGCAGCCGGCGCGCGGCGGAAATCGATGCCGCCATCGGCGCATGGACGCAAACCCTCACCATCACCCAGGTGCTGGACGCGCTCCAGCGCGCCAACGTGCCCGGTGGCCGCATTTACACCGTGGCCGACATCGCGCGCGACCCCCACTACCGTGCGCGCGACATGATCCTGTCCACCACCACGGCCGCCGGCCTCGCGCTCGAAGTGCCAGGCATCGTGCCCAAGCTGTCGCGCACCCCCGGAAGCCTGCGGCGCTGCGCGCCGCGCCTGGGGGAAGACACGGATGCCGTGCTGGGGGCCCTGGGGTATGACGAGGTCGCCCTCCAGCACCTGCGCCAGCAAGGAGTCATCGCATGAGTACCCAAGTGCGCATCAATGAAGTGGTCACGCGCGACGGCTTCCAGTCCGAACCCCGCTTTATTCCCACCGAAGACAAGATCGCCCTCATCGACCTCATGAGCCAGGCCGGTTACCACGCCATTGAAGTCACTTCCTTCACCAGCCCGAAAGCCATTCCCATGCTGGCGGACGCCGAAGCGGTGATGGCCGGCATCCGGCGCAACCCCGCGGTGGAATACGTGGCGCTGATTCCCAACGTGCGCGGCGCGGAACGCGCGCTCAAGGCCCGCGTGGACGCGTTCAACCTGGTGCTGTCGGTAAGCGAATCGCACAACCGGGCCAACCTGCGCATGAGCCGCGAGGAATCCTGCGCCCAGCTCACGGAAGTGATCCGGCTGGCCCACCAAGCCGGCACGCCGGTGAACGTGTCGCTTTCCACCAGTTTCGGCTGCCCTTTCGAGGGGGCCGTGGATCCGGCCGCCGTACTGGAATGGGCAGCGCGCTTTGCCAATCTGGGCGTGCGCGGCGTCTCCCTGTGCGACACCACCGGCATGGCCGATCCCGGCGCCGTGGGGCGCCTCTCTCGCGAAGCGCTCGAGCGCTTTCCCCGGCTTGAACTCACACTGCATTTCCACAACACGCGCGGCATGGGACTGGCCAACGCGCTCGCGGCCCTGCAGGCCGGCATCCGCGAATTCGATGCCTCCCTGGGCGGCCTGGGTGGCTGCCCCTACGCGCCGGGTGCGACCGGCAACATCTGCACGGAAGAACTCGTGCACATGCTGCAACTCATGGGCTATGACCCCGGCATGAACCTGCCGCTGCTGCTGGAGGGGGCGACGCGGGTGGAGGCGCTGGCCGGGCGCCAGGTGCCCAGCCAACTGTTGCGCGCCGGCACGGTGGACAACCCGCGCACGCGTTCCTGCACCTGAAGCAGGGAATCTTCAGGCCGGGGCTTTGAGCACCGCGCCGGTACTGTCCTGCACGGTCACCTGCAGGGGAATGCCCTGGGCCACGCTCTGGCCTACCGTGCAGAACCCTTCGAACTGGTCCAGCACGCGCTCCAGATGTTCAAGAGAACCTGCGGGCACGCCCAGGTGCAGGGTGATGCGGATGGTCAGCACGCGCATGCGGCCTTCCGCATTGCGGCCGATGTCGGCCCAGCCTTCGGTGCGCAGCGGCTCCGGTGATTGCTTGAACTTGCGCAAGGCAAACAGGAGCGAATCGGACAGGCAGTTGGCCACGGCTGCCACCAGCAGCTGTGCCGGACTGGGTCCGGCCGCTGCGCCCAGCGGCGGGTTTTCGTCCACCACGAGGGGCGATGGGCGGGATTCGAAATGGACGACGAAACGGTAGTCCTGCTGTTGCTCCAGCACGACCTGGGGTTGCTCTGACACGATGGTTTTCCTTTCAGGATTTCAAACGGAGACTTGTTTCAGCACTTCGGCAATCAGTTGTTCCAGTTGTGCCGGCGGCAAGGCGCCGGACAGTCGTCCCAGTTCCTGCCCGCCCTGGAATACGGCCAGCGTGGGAATGGAACGGATGTTGAAACGCGCCCCCAGGGCCGGCAGGGCTTCAGTGTCCACCTTGGCAAACAGCAGGCGCCCGCCGTGTTTTTTTGCGGCCGCGGCAAACACGGGCGCAAAGCTGCGGCACGGGCCGCACCAGGGAGCCCAGAAATCCACCAGAACCGGCAATGCCGACTGCTGCAGCACTGCATCGAGATTCAGGGCGTCAAGTGCCTGCACGCCACCCAGCAGCAGTGCCTTGCAGGCACCGCACTGGGGCGATTCGGCCAGCCGCGCTTCGGGCAAACGATTCACCGTGCCGCAATGCGGACAGGCAAACTGGATCATTGGGGCTGGCCTCCCATGTCGATGGCCTTGCCCTGGGAAAGGGAGGTCAGATAGACCACCAGGGCCGTCACTTCCTCGCTCCCCTCTCCCGGGTCCTTCCCTTCCAGGGCGCCCCCGATGCAGGCACGAACCTGGTCCGCCAGCGTAAACACGCGACCGGCCCTCGCCTTGTAGCGCGGGAACACTGCGGCGGCATTGGCCAGGCTGGGGATGGGCTTGCCGTCCGGGCGCCGTCCCGGCTCCAGGCCGCCGCCCAGATGGCAGGATTGGCAAACCCGTCCGTTGCCGTCGAATTTGCTCTGGGTGAACAGCGTTTTGCCTTGGGCAACCACTTTCGCGAGCTGGGGATCGGACACCGGGGCGGCACCGGCCGCTGCGGCAAAGCCCACCAGCGCGGCAGCCGCCAGCAACCCGCGGGCGAGGGATTTTCTGTAAATTCCGTTCATGACGCCTCCCGAAACAGAAGATGACGGGCTAGTGTATCACCGCTCAAACCGGCCCGGCGGACAGGCAAGGGGATTACAATGAAGGCATGGCCGGCCCCTATACGATTCTCTTGAGCAATCTGGGTTACGCCCGGGACATCGGGGGGCAGATTTCCCACCATGTCCGTTATCTGCACCGGCATTTCTACTGCGCACCCACGGTCCAGCAGCGCGCCCTGGACCAGTTGAGCGACCTCATCGCGCGCGAGAACCCCGACCTGTGCTGCTTCGTGGAAATCGACCAGGGCTCCTTTCCTTCCGGCGGCGTCAATCAGCTCAAGGCCCTCACCGGGGCCCATTACGGTCATGCCCACATTGAAAACAAGTACGGACTGGCAAGCCGCCTGCGCTCGTTTTTTGTGACCCGGGGAAAAAGCAACGGCTTCATGGCCAAGCAGCCTTTCCCCTTCGAAACCCTGTACCTGCACCACGGCATCAAGCGGCTGGTGTACAAGATCCGTCTCGACCGCAACCTCGTTCTGTTTTTCTCGCACCTCTCCCTCAACCGGCGGGCCCGCCAGGCCCAGCTCCTGGAAATTCGCCAGTTGCTGCACGGGGAGTCCGGCGAAGCGGTGTTCCTGGGTGATTTCAACCTGCTCACGGGGTTGTCGGAACTGGGTCCGCTGCTGAACCATTCGGACTTCGTGCTGTTCAACCGGCACGATGAGCCCACCTTCACGTTCCACAAGCGCTCCCTGGTCCTCGACATCTGCATCGGCTCCCGTTCGCTGGCAGCACGTTCCAGCCTGCGCGTGCTGCCCCAGCCCTATTCCGACCACGCCGCCCTGCTGCTGCAGATCGGAGCCGCCTCACCCGGGGGTGCCCCCCATGCCTGAAGTCAGCCAATGGATTGCGTCCTACGGCTACGGAGTCGTGTTCCTGGGCACCCTGCTGGAAGGCGAGACGGTGCTGCTGGCCGCAGGCTATGCCGCCCAGCGTGGCCTGCTGGACTGGCGCGTCGTGGTGGGGCTGGCGTGCATCGGAGCCACCCTGGGCGACCAGCTCGCTTTTGCCCTCGGGCGCTGGAAAGGAATGGCCCTGGTGAGCCGCTTTCCGGCCCTGGCCCATCGCGTCCCGGCAGTGCATCGGCTGCTGGAGCGCTACCACGTCTCGCTCATCCTGGTCATCCGCTTCCTGTACGGCTTCCGCATCGCCGGCCCGGTCATCCTGGGCACCACGCGCCTGTCGCTGTCGCGTTTCTCGGTGCTCAATGCCCTGGGGGCGCTGCTGTGGTCTTTCACGGTGGCCGGTGCCGGCTACTTTTTCGGCGTGGCGCTGGAATCCCTGGTGGCCAACGTGGAGGAAGTGGAGCTTGCAGCCGCCGGCCTGCTTCTGCTGGCCGGATTTGCGCTCGGCTGGTGGCTGAGCCGGCGTGCCACCCGCTCCGGCCCACCTGACCGGCGATCCGGATAAGGCCCGGGCCATGCACCCGCTGCAATTCCTGAACGGCAACTTTTCGCTGCCCCTGCTGGCCCTGGAGCACAGTGCGCTGGTTCTGGGCGGACTGCTGCTTTATCTGCTGCTCACGCGCATCGGCCAGCAACGTCGTCCGCCCGCCTCGGCCGTGGCCTGGGTGCTGTTGATCGCACTTTTCCCCTATTTCGGCCTGCCCCTGTTCCTGCTGTTCGGCACGCGGAAATTTGCCCGGCCGCTGCGCAAGCCGCCGGTTCCTTCGCGCACGGACCTGGGCGATGCGGCGCCGCGCTGGGCCACGGGATTGCTGGCCGCCATGCACGTGCCGCCGCCCAGCCAAAACCCCGTGGTCCTGTTCCACGAAAACGGCGAAGCTTCGCAGCAGGCCCTGTTCGAACTTCTGGAAAATGCGCAGCGCCAGGTGGACCTGTGCAGTTTCATCCTGGCCGCCGACCAAGCCGGCCTGGCCCTGGGGCATGCCCTGCAACAATGCGCCCGCCGCGGCGTCAAGGTGCGCCTGCTGCTCGATGCCCTGGGCGACCTGAGGCACCCCCGCGGCCATGTGGAAAAGCTGCGCCGCGACGGCATCGACGTGCGCTGGTTCATGCCGCTGCTGCACAACCCCATGAAAGGCCGGACCAACCTGCGCAACCATCGCAAGATGGTGATTGCCGACAGCCAGCGCTTCTGGAGCGGCGGGCGCAACTTTGCGGCGGAGTATTTCAGCGGCAGCCGACGGCGTCCTGCCTGGGTGGATTTGAGTTTCGTGGTGGAAGGCCCGCTGGCGCGCCAGGCCCAGGCCCTGTTCGAACGCGACTGGCATGCGGTGAATGGGGATGAGCGCGTGCGCCACGGGTATTCCCTGGCGGAACCCGTGCTGCCGGGCACTCCCGTCCAGCTGGTACCGAGCGGCCCCGACCTGCCCGACGACACGCTGCATGACCTGTTGCTCACGGCTGCCTACCAGGCCCGCCGCCGCCTGCTCGCCATCACGCCTTATTTCGTGCCGGACGATGCCCTGCTTTCAGCCTGGTGCCTGGCTTGCCGGCGCGGCATCGAGTTCACCCTGCTGCTGCCGCGGCGTTCCAACCATCGCCTGGCCGATGTGGCGCGCGAACCGGCGCTGCGCGAACTGGCTGCCGCCGGCGCGCGCATCCGCCTGTACCCCGGCATGCTGCACGCCAAGGCCGTGATCGTGGACGACCAGTTGGCCCTGTGCGGCTCGGCCAACCTGGATGGCCGCAGCCTGTTCCTCAACTTTGAACTGATGACGGCCTTCTACGGGGCGGCTGAAATCGCCTGGCTGGACCACTGGGCGCAACGCCACCTGGCCAAGGCGTCTGCCTACCGGGCGCGTCCGCCGGGTCTGGGGCGCAGCCTGCTGGAAGGGCTGGTGCGAACGGTCGGCTACCAGCTCTAGGAGCGGGCAAGCCGCAGGTGCTGGGTTTCGTCGAAAAAGGCGACCGAGGCCAGGGGGTTGTCTTCCTGCAAAAGCTGGCCAAACGCTTCCGGCCTGATGGGGCGGGAAAAATGGAATCCCTGCAGGGCATCGCACCCGTGCCGGACCAGAAAGCGCGCCTGGGCTTCGGTTTCCACGCCTTCCGCCACCACCTTGAGTCCCAGGTTATGGGCGAGGTCGATGATCGCGAGCGCGATGGCCGCATCGTCCTGGTTTTGCGTGATTTCGCTGATGAAGCCCCGGTCGATCTTGAGGGCATCGAGGGGAAACTGCTTGAGATAGGCCAGGCTGGAATACCCCGTGCCGAAATCGTCCACCGACAGCAATACGCCCAGCTGCTTGAGCTTGCGCAGGATCTTCACGGACTGGCGCGGATCCTGCATCAGCATCGACTCGGTGATTTCCAGCTCGATCTGCTGCGGCGGGACATCGTAGGCGGCCATGATGTCGCGCATGCGCACATCCAGGTCTTCCTGCTGAAACTGGCGGGCAGACAGGTTGATGGCCAGCGGCGGTATTTCGATGCCGGCTTCGCGCCACTGGCGCAACTGCGCGCAGGCGGATTCCAGAACCCACAGCCCCACGTTCAGGATGAGGCCCGTTTCTTCCAGCACCGGAATGAACTCGGCCGGCGAAACCGAGCCCCGCTCCGGGTGATCCCAGCGCAGCAGGGCTTCGGCACCGCAGATGCGACCCTGCTCCCGGCTGACCTTGGGCTGGAACTCCAGACGGAACTCGTCGCGCTCGATGGCGCGCCGCAAGCTGGACTGAAGCTGCATGCGTTCCAGCACGCGCTGGTTCATGCGGGGCGCATAGAACTGGGAGCGGTTGCGCCCCTGCTCCTTGGCCCGGTACATGGCGATTTCCGCGTTGCGGATGAGCTCGTCCGCCTGGTCGCTGTCGGAATCGTAAAGGGATATGCCGGCACTCGCCGACAGGAACGTTTCACCACCGGAAAATTCGAGCGGCAACGACAGGGTGTGCAGGACATGCTGAACGATCTGGGCCGCATCTTCCGCCTTGGCGAGATCGGACAGGATGATCCCGAACTCGTCGCCCGTCATGCGGCACACCATGTCCCCGGCCCGCACGCAGGCAGTGAGGCGCTGGGCCACCTGAACCAGCAGACGATCGCCCGTGCCGAATCCGTGACTGTTGTTGACGAGCTTGAAGCCGTCCAGGTTGAGCACCAGCACCGCCAGCATTTTTTCGTTGCGTTCGGCGCGCGCAATGGATTGCGACAGCAGATCGCGGAACAGGGTGCGGTTGGGCAATCCCGTGAGGGCATCGAACTGGGTGAGGTAGGCGAGCTTCTCGTTGGCGTTGCGGCGCGTCAGTGCCGTGGCGATGATGTTGGCCATGCTCTGCACGAAGCTCACGGCATCGGGCGTCACCGAATGGGCGCGGGCTGCGTGCACGCCCAGCACCCCGTAAGGCGTCTGGGGGCCTGGAATCAGCACGCTCACCCCGCTCAGGATGCGGTGCTCGCGGGCCAGTTCGGAACGGGGCAATCCCGCTTCTTCGGCGAAATTCTGCACCACCAGCGGCTGGCCCAGTTCCAGCACCCGGCTCGCCTGGGTGTCGGCATCGGCATGCGTCATGGCCTGGCCGATGGCCTCCTCGGGCCAGCCCACGGCGGCCTTCAGGACCAGGTCGCGCCCGTTGCCGTCCAGCTCCAGGATCTTGCAGTACTCGAAATCCAGCGTCTCGCTGATGATCCGGACCGCCTGGGCCAGCAAGGCCTCGGGATCGGGGTCGGCCAGCGCCTGCCGTCCGAAGTCGGCGATCAGGCCCTGCCGGCGCTCATGTTCCAGCGCATGCGCCTCGATTTCCCGGCGCACCGTGAGATCCACCATGCAACCGGTCATGCGCAGTGCTTGTCCATCCCCATCGCGCACCACGAAACCGCGGTCGAACACGGTCCGGTAGCCGCCGCCGCTGCCCAGCAGGCGGTATTCGCAGGTCCAGAGCGGTTGCGCCCCCTGAAGGGCAGCCTGCAGGCTCATCATGACGCGCCGCTGGTCTTCGGGATGCAAGCGTCCGGCCCAGGAAGCCCGGTCGCGCGCCCCGTGATCCGGTGCCCAGCCGAACACGCGGTCGAAATTTTCGCTGAACCACAAGGTGTCCGATTCCACTTCCCAGTCCCACATGACGTCATCGGTGGCGCGGGACAGGATTTCCAGCCGCTCTTCGCTGAAACGCAGGGCTTCGCCGGTGCGATGCTGCTCCAGCAGCGGCAGCACCAGGCGTGACAGGGTGCCCAGCGCCGCGCGCTGGTCATCGCTCAACGCGCGTGGCTGGCGGTCAAGCACGCACAGGGTGCCCAGGGCATGTCCGGCCGCATCGCGCAGGGGCAGGCCGGCATAAAAACGGATGCCCGGCTGGGCAGTGACCAGCGGGTTGTCGTGAAAACGCACATCGTGGGCGGCGTCGGCCACCTCCAGAAGAACGTCGGACAGGATGGCGTGGGCGCAGAACGAAATATCGCGCGTCGTCTCCGAGAAACCTTCCAGGCCATGGACCGATTTGAACCACTGGCGGTGCCGGTCCACCAGGGTGATGAGGGCTATGGGCGTGCCGCAGGTCTGCGCTGCGAGCGCCGTGATGTCATCGAGCAGGGGATCGCGCGGCGTGTCGAGCAGCGCGCAGGCATGCAACGCCTGCAGGCGTTCTGCTTCGTCGTGAGGCAACGGTGCAATTTGCATGATGGGCTCCCCCTGTTGGGCTGCCGGTGCGGTTCCGGCGCACGGAAAGCAGCCATGGGACACATGCTAGGGAAAAACGTCAGGCCGGGATGCAGGGAAGGTTGAAGAGTTGCTGTGGGAAAACCTTGGAACCGCCTGTAGGGAATTCTTGCTATCCCTGGACGCTTTGCGGCAGATAGCGGGATGCGATCTGGATCAGGTCACGCGAGGTGCGCCCTTTGCTCACGAACGCCACGGCACCCACCGCCTCGGACTCTTCGCGATAAATCGGCATGTCGCTGCTGGAATGGATCACCACCTGGCATTCGGGATGGCGCTGGCGGATGCGACGGGTCGCTTCGAAGCCGTTCATGCCGGGCAGCGCAATGTCCATGACCACCAGCGCGGGCAATGCGGCGTCAAACAGGGGCCAGGCACTTTCCGCGCTGTCCGCCCCCAGCAGCCGGCAGCCCGGAAAGGCAGTGCTCAGCATCAGGGTGACGGCTTCCCGGGTGGGCTCGTGGTCTTCCACCACCAGGATCGTGGCGACGCCCGCTGTTTCGGTTTTTTTCTGGGAATCGGCCATGCGCAAAGCGCCTTGTGAGTACAGGATGGACCAAAGCTAACACCCGCGCCGGAAACGTGTCTGTAGGGAATTCTTGACGATTGCTATTCCAGGGCCGTCAGTCCGTGCTGGATGGCAAACTTCACAAGACCCGCAAGATCGGACAGGTGCAGCTTCTGCATCAGGCGGCTGCGGTAGCTGTCCACGGTTTTGGGAGAAAGGTTCAGGAGCCGGGCGATTTCGGCGCTGGAATGGCCATCCGCCACCAGCTTGATGATTTCCCGCTCGCGCCGGCTCAGGCGTTCCAGGGGGCTTTCCCCGCTGCGTCCGCCCAGCCCTTCGGCCACGATTTCGGCCACTTTCGGACTGAGGAAACGGCGTCCCGCATGCACGGCGCGGACGGCTTCGATGATCTCCCGGCCGGCGGATTCCTTGAGCAGGTAGCCCCGGGCACCCGCCTCGAGGGCGTGAAACACGTGCTGGGCGCTCGAATGCATGGACAGGATCACCACGGCCATGTCCCGCTGCTGGGCAAGGATCTGGCGCATGGATTCGATGCCATCGAGTCCGGGCATGGAAATGTCGAGCAGCACCACGCGCGGCTTCAGGCGCAGCACTTCGGTGACGGCTTCGCGCCCGTCCATGGCCGTGCCCACGATGCGGATGTCCGGCTGGCTGGACAGCAGAGCGCCCAGTCCTTCGCGCACCACGGCATGATCATCGGCAATGAATACGGTCAGTGACATGGTTCAGGTTTCCTGGGCAGGGCCTGTCGTCCCCGCATGGGGCAAGGCCACGGTGATCCGGGTGCCGTGGCCGGGTTCGGACCGGATGGTGAGCGTGGCGCCGATGGCTTCCGCGCGCTCGCGCATGGTGGTCATGCCCATGCCGTGCAACCCCGTGCGCGCCGCGCGGGTGGCGGTGCTGAACCCGCGCCCGTTGTCGGCAATGTCCAGCCTGAATATCCCGTCCTGCTGGCGGCAATGGATTTCCAGCGTGGTGGCCTGGGCATGCTTGACGCAATTGTTCAAGGCTTCCTGGGCAATGCGGAAAAACGCGATGGCCGCATCCGGGCCAAGCCGGGGAACCGGCTCTTCGCCTTTCACCACCAGCCCGCAGCCGCTGCGCTGAGCCACGCGCCGGGCGTGCTCGCGCAGGGCGGCGAACAGGCCCAGTTCGTCGAGGCCGGGGGGCCTCAGTTCCACCATGATGTGGCGCAGGTGCTGCATGGTGTCTTCCAGCAGCTTTTGCGAGTCTTCCAGCCGGTGACCCAGCGATTCCTGCAACGGAGCCGGCAGGGATTGGCCGATCAGGGTCAGGTTGAGGCTCAACGCCGTGAGTTCCTGCCCGATGGTGTCATGCAGTTCCCGCGCCAGGCCCCGCCTTTCATTTTCCTGCACCTCCATCAGGCGGCGGGACGTGGCCTGCAGCAGCGCGGCATGGGCTTCCAGCTCGGCTTCGGCCGCCTTGCGCCGGCTGATGTCGATGCCCACGCCCACCAGACAGGGCCTGCCGTCGAACAGGAGACGCCGTCCCGTGAAGAAATAAGGCGTGGCCGTGCCATCCTTGGCCACGAAGTCCGCTTCCACGCTCGACTCACCCTGCTCGAACACTTCGCGAATGCGCGCCTGCACCTGCTCCCGGTCCGCGCTGCGAAAAAATTCCGCGGGGTGCATGGCGCGAATTTCCGCATCGCTGTAGCCCGATATGGTGGAAAAACTGCGGTTCCAGCGCAGCATTTCACCGGCATCGTTATAAAAGTAGAGGATGCCGGGCATGCTGTCGGTCATGGCTTCCGAAAAGGCATATTCCCGGTGGGCCGCCGCTTCCGCCTGCTTGCGCCGGCTGATGTCACGATAGATGGCCGAAATGCCCGTCACTCGGGAGATCCCGGGCCGCCCGGGATCCCGGCCCATGAGGGGAGCCAGGGTCAGCGCCACGGCCAGGAGTGAGCCGTCCTTGCGAAGCCGCACCGTTTCCAGCGCGCGCACCACTTCCCCTGCCGTCACCCGGGCCAGGAGTTCCCCCTGCTCCTGGCGGTGTTCCTGGTCTGTCAGTCGGCTGACCGGTTGCCCCACCATTTCTTCGGCGGCATAACCGAACATGCGCGCCGCCGACGCGTTCCAGTCCATCACGAGACCATCGGAAGTGCAGGTCACCACGGCGTCGCCCGTGCTTTCCACGATGGCTGAATAGCGTTCGAGATGCGCCTGCGCCCTCCCCTGGGCTTCGAGCCGTTCGAAATGATCGAGCGCGAAGGAGAGGTCCTGGGCCACGCTCAGCAACAGCGCCACTTCCCGGTCCTGGAAGAATCCCGTTTCTTTCGAGTACACATTGAGGGTGCCGCACACACGCTGGCCGCATTTGAGGGGAAACACGGCGGACGCGCGATAACCCCGCGCCCGTGCTTCGTGGCGCCAGGGCAGCGTGGACGGGTCGTTGAGCAGATCGTTGGACACGCAGGGCCGGGCCGTGCGGTAGGCTGTGCCGGAGGGGCCCCGGCCTTCGGGACGGTCGTCGATGGCGATCAGCACCGTGTTCAGGTAATCGGCCTCGTCGCCCCAGCGCGCTACCGGCTCGAGCAAGCCAGCCTTCTCATTGCCCCAGCCGATCCAGGCCATGAGCAGATCGCCGTACTCCACCAGAATCCAGCACACCTTGTGAAACAGGGCATCGCGCGTGGGCGACAGCACGGTGGCCTGGTTGACTTGCACCAGCACCGAATACAGGCGATCCAACCGTTGCAGTTGTGTTTCCGATTCATCGACGCCGTACAGCACGATGCCCCCCGCCACCTTGTTATTGGTTCGAATCTGTTGTCGTTGTGGTGATGTGGGGAATTGTTGCGGGAATGGCTGCTTTTGACAAGGTATAAATTGTGATGAAAGTCGGCATGCGGGCCGGGGAAAATCCCCGGCCCGCTGCTTCATCGGCTGTAATACGCGGTGAAACCGGCTTGTCCCAGTTCGTTGGCGTGGATCATGTAGCCCGCCAGCGCAGCGGTGGCATTGGGCGGCAGATCGATCCTGGGCACCTTGAGCGCGTGGATCGTGAAAATGTAGCGGTGCGGCTTGTCGCCGATGGGCGGGCAGGCTCCACCGAAGCC
>JAJZPY010000134.1 GCA_021811005.1 Pseudomonadota bacterium | reverse complement strand
TTGGGTCATCCCTGCAAGGCCCAATGCCAGAACGTCATGGGTTCCGAAATAACTGGAGCTGGCAAAGTAAGCCGGATCGACTTTGGTATCCCAGAAGTTGTAGTTGAGGCGGGCCGTATACATCAGGTCGCTGCTGCCACCGCCGCCGTTGTATTGGTTGGCGCTGCCCGAATTCTTGCCCATGCCCTGGTAAGCACCCAGGGCATAGGTCAGGCGGTCATTGGCCACGACGCCCCAGAGCGTCATGCCCTGGTCTCGACCGTCCAGATATTGTTCCTTGTAAACGGAAGACACTCCCGGATAATTCCAGCTGGTGATGTAGAAAGGCCCTTCCATATCCGCCCGGTCAGCGGCCGGCAACAGGCGCCCAAACCAGACGTTGAAACTCTGGGAAGGTTCGTACTGCACAAAGGCGTCGAGCAGGCTGACGGCATTCGTGTAGCTGTTGTACTCCGTGTCAAACGTCGCCTTGAACTCCTTTGAGAATTGCCAGTTGCTGTAGAGGCGCAAGTTGTCGACATTGAAAGATTGGCCATTGGGCTGCCCGCTGGCATTGTTGCTGTCGTAGGAAGTCCTGAGGCCAAGTCCCAGAGTGACCGACTGGTCATCCCCAAAATTGACCGTTGCCCCGGCCTTTGCATTCAATGCCCCCAAACATATCAGTACAGCCAAACAGGCCTTGGACAGGCCGACGGTTGGTTTGATTTTCATCCCTGCTCTCCTTTGGTGAACGTTAAACAAACTTGAGTCCAGCCTAAGTTTCGAGAGCATCTGTGTGAATACGCACATTTACGAAGTTAGGGTCATTTCTCCGGTTTTGTTCTACGTAAAACCACGTAAAAAACATGCCTGCTGAAAGTTCATGTCTGCAGCCTGCCCAACGGGATGCGGAATGAGAGAGGCATGCGGCAATCTAAGTAATTCAGCGTATTCAGCGGGTGAGTCAAAAGAAATACGATGAAGTCGAGGTCGGGTTCAGTTCCATCGAATGAATTTTTTTGGCTCACTTACCAAGGAGTTTGATATGTCATTTCTTTCACACCGCCATGGCCCCTCTGCGGGCACCCGCAAGCTCAAGCACTTGCTTGTAAAAAGCGTTCTGGCCGGAGTGGTTGCAAACGGATTGTTCGCAGTCCAGTCGTCTCAAGCCGCATCCAGCATTGCAGTGACCGACAAGGAAGTGGTCGTCGGCCAACTGCATTCGTCCACCGGGACCATGGCCATTTCCGAAACAGGGGCCATCGAGGCCGAGCAATTGGCCATCAGCCAGATCAATGCGATGGGTGGTGTGCTGGGCCGCAAGATCCGGGTCATTCAGGAAGACGGCGCTTCCGACTGGCCGACTTTTGCCGAGAAGGCAAAAAAGCTGCTGGAGTCTGACCATGTGGCCGCCATTTTCGGGTGCTGGACGTCGGCTTCCCGCAAAGCAGTTTTGCCTGTCCTGGAAAGAGACAACGGATTGCTCTACTACCCCACCTTCTACGAAGGCCTGGAGCAATCGAAGAACGTGGTTTACACCGGCCAGGAAGCAACCCAACAGGTGTTTGCCGGTCTTGACTGGGTGGCAAAAACAAAAAACGCGAAGACTTTTTACCTGATCGGGTCTGATTACATCTGGCCCAGAACCACCATGAAGCTGGCCCGCAAGTACATCGAAACCGTGCTGCACGGCAAGATTGTCGGCGAAGAATACGCAGCGCTTGGCAGCACCGAATTCGGTTCGACCATCAACAAAATCCGCCTGAAAAAACCGGACGTCATCTACGCGGCGGTGGTGGGCGGATCCAACGTATCGTGGTTCAAGCAACTCAAGGCGGCCGGAATCAACGGGGGCAATCAGACGCTCCTGACTCTTTCCGTGACCGAGGACGAAGCCAAGGGGATCGGCGGCGAGAACCTGGTCGGATTCTACTCAGCCATGAAATATTTCGAGTCCCTCGATACCCCGGAGAACAAAAAGTTCGTCTCGCAATTCCACGCGAAATGGGGGGCCAATGCTCCGATCGGGGACGTGACGCAGGCAGCTTACGAAGGACCCTGGCTGTGGAAGAAGGCCGTGGAAATGGCGGGCAGTTTTGACACGGACAAGGTGGTCAAGGCGGAAGAGAGCGGCACCATCACGTTCGAGGCTCCGGAAGGCCTTATTTATCTTGAACCCAACCATCATCTGAAAACGAAGCTGCGCATTGGCGAGTGGGAATCCAATGGCCAGGCAAAGATTGTCTATACGTCTGACTACATCATGCCCAACCCTTATCCGAAGGGGTATTGAGCAGCATCGGGGTCGCTTGATGGCAAGCGGCCCCGTTTAGCCACTTCTTTTATTGTGGAGATTGAACATGGACGGGTACTCCTTATCAGACCTCTTCTCGATTGTGGTCATGCAGGGCTTTTCAGGGCTGAGCCTGTTCAGCGTTCTGCTCCTTATGGCCCTGGGGCTGGCCATCATCTTCGGTCAGATGGGAGTCATCAACATGGCCCATGGCGAATTCATGACCATCGGCGCCTACACGATCTACCTGACTTCGAAGTTTACGGAGTCCTATCTGCCTTCTTTCATGCCTTACTACTTTATCGTGGCCATCCTGGCTTCGTTCGTGATTGCCTTTGGTGCCGGATACCTGCTGGAATTCCTGCTGATACGACACCTCTACAAGCGCCCCCTGGACACACTGCTGGCCACGTGGGGATTGAGCCTGATTCTTCAGCAGATATTCCGCTCTGCATTCGGTGCGCGCGAGGTCAGCGCCACCTTGCCTGACTGGCTGATGGGCTCCTGGAAACCGACACCCAGCATCGATATTCCGCTCAACGGCTTGTTCGTCATGGCCATGTCCATTCTCGTGACCGGTTTGGTCGGCCTGTTTCTCTTCAAGTCCCAATGGGGGCTCAAGGTCCGCGCAACGACCCAGAATCGCATCATGGCCGGCGCTGTGGGCATCAACACCAAAATGGTGGACCGGGTGACTTTTGCCATCGGATGCGGGATTGCCGGCGTGGCGGGGGCCTGCTTCACGACCATTGCTTCCACGGGGCCAACCAGCGGATCGCTCTACATCGTGGACACCTTCCTCGTGGTTGTTTTCGGCGGGACTGCCAGCCTGTTCGGAACCATCGCCTCTGCATTTTCTATTGCCCAGGCGCAATCCATCCTGACCTTCTTCCTGACCAACGCCATGGGGAAAGTCGTGACCCTGCTCACCATCATTGCCATTCTGATGATGCGCCCTGAAGGGTTGTTGAGAAGCAAGGTTCGCCGATAAAAGGACAAGGAGTCATGACTATGAAAGCGCTGGGAAAAGTTCTGGGTGGCAAGGCAGGCGCAGTGGATTTGCTGGTGATTGCGGCCATCATTTTCATCGTTTTTCCGCTGGGGTTGGACATTTTCCGTCTGAACCTGGTCGGCAAGTATCTGACGTTTGCCTACTGTGCCGTAGGCCTGGTCATGCTGTGGGGCTACGGCGGCATCCTGAGCCTGGGGCAGGGCGTATTTTTCGGGATCGGGGGCTATTGCATGGCCATGTTCCTCAAGCTGGAAGCTTCCGATCCCATCAGCACAGCCCATCAGACCACACCGGGAATACCCGACTTCATGGACTGGAACCAGGTGACGCAGCTGCCACTATTCTGGGAGCCGTTCCACAGCTTCATTTTCACCTTGCTCGCCATTGTCGTCATTCCTGCCCTGGTGGCGTACATCATCGGGGTGTCGATGTTCAAGCGGCGCGTCAGCGGGGTCTATTTTTCCATCATCACGCAGGCCATAGCCGCCATCGTCACCATCCTGGTGGTCGGGCAGCAGGGTTTCACCGGCGGCATCAACGGCATCACAGACCTCAAGACCCTGCATGGGTGGAACATCAATACCGATTCCGCAAAGTACGTTCTCTACTTCGTCAACGGGGCGTTGCTGCTCCTTTCCATCGTCCTGAGCAAGCTGGTTCTTTCCACAAAGCTGGGACGCTTGCTGTTGGCCCTTCGCGACAAGGAAGACCGCGTCCGCTTCTCAGGCTATGACGTGGCCAGCTTCAAGGTGTTCGTCTTCTGCCTGGCTGCCGTGATATCGGCCATCGGCGGAGCGATGTTCACCCTGCAGGTGGGATTCATGTCTCCCTCGATCATTGGCATCGTCCCTTCCATCGAAATGGTGATTTTTGCCGCCATTGGCGGGCGCATGTCCCTGGTGGGTGCGATTTACGGTGCGCTTTTGGTGAATTACGGGAAAACAGCCTTTTCGGAATCGTTTCCGACGCTGTGGCTGTTCTTCATGGGGCTGCTGTTCATTGGTGTGGTGATGGTGTTTCCGGAAGGCCTGTCGGGCCTGTACAAGACCCATCTGGAACCGCGCCTGTGCCAGCTTCAAGGTGTTCGTCTTCTGCC
>JAJZPY010000017.1 GCA_021811005.1 Pseudomonadota bacterium | reverse complement strand
CTTCTGGACACGCAGTCCCAGTGCGGCAATTTTTTCACCCTGCACGTAAACTCCCGGGGCGCCCGCCTGACGCTCGGCCGAAATGCCCTGCGTGGCCAGAAGATCGATCAGCGATTGTTCCATGAGCGCCACCAGACGTTTCACTGACAGACGGTGGCGACGCAGATCGAGCAAGAGGTAGAGCACGATCTGCCCCGGACCATGGTAGGTGATTTGTCCGCCCCGGTCCACCTGGACCAGCGGGATGGATGACGGTGTGATCAAGTGTTCACGCTTGCCGGCAAGTCCCAGCGTGAATACGGGTGGGTGCTGCACCAGCCAGACCTCGTCGGGCGTGGTCTCATGGCGTTCCCGCGTGAAATCACGCATGGCATGCCAGACGGGAACGTAATCCGACAGCCCGGGCCTTTTCCTGACCAGCAGGGGCGGCGGCGGATTAGTCACAGGACCATGACGACGGAAGGATGGCCTGAGAGCTCGCGATACAGGGCATCCAGCTGTGCCCTGGATACTGCACGGATAGTGCATGTCACGCTCAGGTACTTGCCGGTGCTGCTGGATCGCATTTCCAGCGTGGCCGGATCGAAATCGGGGGCATGCTGCAGGACGATGCCCATGACCGTCTGTGCGAAGCCATCCACCGTGTACCCCATTGCCTTGATGGGAAAATCGCAGGGGAATTCGAAGAGGGCATCATTGTCGGAATTGTTTTCCGGATCATTCATGGCCATTTGTACTCCTGATAGAGGTTCAGCAGGCGCATCGTGACCGGCCCCGGACGGCCCTTGCCAACCGGCACGCCATCCAGGCGGGTGATGGGGACGATTTCACGCGTACTGGAAGTCATCATGACCTCCTCAGCGCGGCGAAGTTCCGCTTCGGTGACGGGCCGCTCTTCGTGGGGAATGCCGTGACTTGCAGCAGCTTCGAGGACCAGGTCATAGGTGATGCCTGGCAGGAGCAGGCGGTTTCTCGTGGGCGCGAGGAGGCATCCATCCAGGACGATGAAAGTGTTGCTGGCAGCTCCCTCAGTCAGGAACCCGTCACGGATCAGCAGGCATTCTGTGGCGCCGGCATCCACGGCGAGCTGGCGCAACAGCACGTTGGCCAGCAGGGAAGTGGTCTTGAGGTCGCAACGCAGCCAGCGAAAATCGGCGTGGGTAATCGCGCTCACGCCATCCCTGATCCAGGAGGCCGGGGGCGGCGTTAGCGGCTTGGTCATGGCAAAAACCGTGGGGGCAACCCCCTGGGGAAAGGCGTGGTCGCGTGGCGCGACACCCCGGGTGACCTGCAGGTAAACCGACTGATCCGCGCTGGACTCGCGCGCGATCAGTTCCAGGATCAGCGTTCTCCATGCCTCTGGCGTCATGGGGTGGGCCATCCGGATGCCATCCAGGGAATATTCCAAACGCCGGAGATGCCGGTCAAGAGCCAAAGGGATGCGGTTGTAGACGGGGATGACCTCGTACACCCCGTCTCCAAAAATGAAGCCCCTGTCCAGCACAGGCACAGTGGCCTGTTCCAGGGGCATGAATTGTCCGTTCAGATAGACATCGCTCATTTCAGCATCAACCGGATGGTATCCCACCCCCGGGTAAACGCATTTCCGATGGGCACGGGTTCCAGGGCCACGAGATCGTGGACGGCCACGGTTTTATCATCATAACGGATCTCAAGGGTGCCCAGTTTTTGCCCTGCGGCAACCGGAGCCACGATGGGTTGCAGTGTCATGAGAGTCTGCCGGGCCTTGGCGCCATCGCCAGCCGGATAAGTCATCCAGATGTCCCGCGGGAAGCCCGCTCGTACTTCCCGCGCCGCACCCTTGAATACCGGAAGCTGGCGGACCGCAGCATCTTTCTGGAACAGGCGCTGGCTTTCGAAGGTTTGAAAACCCCAGTTGAGCAGTTTCTGGCTTTCCGTCGTGCGGGCAAGGTCGCTGTTGGTGCCCAGTACCACAGCCAGCAGACGTCGATCTCCCCGGTGGGCTGAACTGATCAGGCAATAACCCGCCGTTTCCGTATGGCCGGTTTTGAGGCCATCCACCGTGTTGTCGATCCACAGCAGGCGGTTGCGGTTGGGTTGGGTGATGCCGTTATAGCGGTATTCCTTGATGGCATAGAGCGGGTAGTACTCGGGATAATCGCGAATCAACGCCTCGGACAGCAAGGCCAGGTCATGGGCTGTGCTGTAATGCTGAGGGTGGGGCAGGCCGGTGGCGTTGGCAAAATGCGTGTTGGTCATGCCAAGCTCGGCAGCCTGCTTGTTCATGCGTTCGACAAAGGCGTCCTCAGAGCCCGCTATGGCCTGCGCCAGGGCAATGCTGGCATCGTTTCCGGACTGGATGATCACGCCATGGATCAACTCGTCGACGGTGACCGCCTTCATGGGATCGATGAACATGCGGGACCCCGCGGCTTTCCAGGCTTCCTGGGATACCGGCACGGTTTGTGCCGGGGAGAGCGTTCTTTCCCGCAGGGCCTTGAAGGTGAGGTAGGCCGTCATGAGCTTGGTCAGCGATGCCGGTTCGACGCGCTGATCCGGGTTGAGCGCCGCGAGGGGCTGCCCGCTTTCCTCTTCCAGCAGGTAGTAGGCATGCGCGGCGATATAAGGCGCAGTCAGCGTGCCATCACCCCGGGAGGAAAGTGCTGAAAAGAGGGCGAGCAGAATCAGTAAAGTGCGACGCATGAGAAAAACCTGACGGGAAAACCGCCATTATACCTTGTGCGACTAGGGGAACAGGCGCTCCACTTCCACTTCGGCGCTGCCCTTGTTGACGAAACCCAGCTTCCAGGCAGCCGTGTAGCTCAGGTCGATTACCCGGTTTGAACGGAAGGGGCCCCGATCGTTGATGCGCACCACCACGGACTTGTGGTTGGCGAGGTTGGTCACTCGTGCGTAGGACGGGATGGGGAGCGTGGGATGGGCGGCGGTCATCCCGTACATGTCATAGAGTTCGCCGCTGGAAGTTTTTTGATGATCGTAGCGCCGTCCGTACCAGGATGCCATGCCGCGGGTCCTGTACGGCTTTCCGGAAACGTCTGGGACGTAGACCTTGCCGAAGGCGGTATAGGGTTTGTTGGCAAAGCGGTTCAGCGGCTCATTTTTAGGCACCGCATCCGGTATCTGATCCAGATGGGCCGGAGCATGGGCGCCCGGCCCGTCATCCAGGTAATAGCCTCCGCGTCCCGAACCGGCCGGAGCTTCAGTGGGCCTGGGTGCGGTGCTGCAGCCCCACAGCGTCGTCACGAGCAGCAGCAAAAGCGTGCTTGTCTTGTTCACTGTTTGACCAGTTTTCTGTGGTGGTGAACGCTCATCAGGATGCCGATGCTGATGAACAGGGTTACCAGCGACGTGCCTCCGTAACTCAGGAAGGGCAAAGGAACACCCACCACGGGCAGGATTCCGCTGACCATTCCCATGTTGACGAAAGTATACGTGAAGAGGGTCATGGAAAGGGCGCCGGCCACCAGGCGTGCGAAGGGGGTGGAGCCTTCGTTGGCGATGAAGAACCCACGGGTGATGATGACCAGCATGGCCACGAGGAAAACCAGTTCGCCCAGCAGGCCAAACTCTTCGCCAAATACGGCAAAGACGAAATCCGTCGTGTGCTCAGGCAGGAAATCCAGGTGCGACTGGGTTCCCTGCAGCCAGCCCTTGCCGACAAGTCCGCCGGAGCCCAGGGCAATCATGGATTGAAGGGTGTGATAGCCGGCACCCAAAGGGTCCTGCGTGGGGTCCAGCAGCGTCAGGATGCGCTTGCGCTGATAGTCATGGAGCAGGTGCCACACCAGCGGCAAAGATGCGAGGCCTGCAGTCAGAAGTCCGCCCATGACTTTCCATGACAATCCGGCAAAGTAGAGCACATAGAAGCCGGAGGAGGCGATCAGAAGGGCAGTGCCCAGATCCGGCTGGCGTATCACCAGGGCCACGGGTATCAGCAGCAGGACGGCGGCAACCACGAAATCGCGCCAGGAGATGGCTTTGCCGCGCCACTCGAAATAACCGGCAAGCGCCAGTGGCAAGGCGATTTTCATGAGTTCCGAAGGTTGCAGTCGCATGGGGCCAAGGTGGAGCCAGCGCCGGGCACCATGACTGACTTCTCCAAACAGGGCCACGGCCACAAGCGCCACGAGAGCGATCGCATAAACCGGAAAAACCACCCGCTCGATTTTGTAGGGCGGAGTGACCGCCATCACCCACATGGCTGCGAAAGCGAAGCCCAGATTGCGCATCTGGCTCAGGACCTTGGCCAGATCCGAACCTGAAGCGCTGTACTGCACGATCAGGCCGAGCGCGGTCAGGATAAGGCAGGTATTGAACAGTGTGGGGTCCAGCGGCGCCAGGAATCGCTGGCGCAGCTCCTTAATCGTGGGCACTGTCGTCTCCGGCATCGCTGTTGTCGGGCACCGGGGTCACTCCCCGTCCCAGCAGGTAATAGTCGAACACCTTGCGTGCAATCGGGGCAGCCGTCGAGCCGCCATGACCGCCGTTTTCAACCAGTACGGCAACGGCGATACGAGGCTTGTCGGCAGGCGCAAAAGCGATGAAAAGCGCATGGTCGCGATTGCGTTCCGAGGTGCGGCCTTCATTGTATTTCTCGCCCTGGCGCACGCCAACCACCTGGGCGGTTCCGGTTTTGCCTGCGATCAGGTACGGTGCGCCGGCTCCTGCCTGGGCTGCGGTGCCACCCGGCTTCATGACGTCTTCCATGGCGTCCCGCACAAAGTCGATATCGGACTGTTTCAACGGAAGCGTCCGTTCGTTTTCCGGAGGAATTTCGCGCACTGATCCCGTGGCGCGGTCGCGAATGGCATGAACGAGGTGGGGTTTCATCATCACCCCGTTATTGGCCAGCGTGGCAACGGCCTGGGCCAGTTGCAACGGGGTGGTCAGAATATAACCTTGCCCGATTCCGCTGATGACCGTTTCGCCCCCGTACCAGTCCTGCTTGTAACGCTTTTGCTTCCATTCCGTGGAAGGGTAAAGCCCCGACATTTCACCGTCGATATCGATGCCGGTTTTCTGTCCGAATCCGAACTCGCTGAAGAAATCATGCATGGCATCGATGCCCAGATCGTTGGCCAGGCCATAGTAGTAGGTGTCGCAGGACTGGACGATGGACAGGTGCATGTCCACCATTCCGTGCCCGTTTGGGCGCCAGTCCCGATAACGGTGACTGCTGCCGGGGAATGAAAAATACCCCGGGTCTGAAATTTTGTAGGCCGTCGTCCGTTTTCCAAGCGTCAGCGCGGCAAGGGCCATGAAAGGCTTGACGGTGGACCCTGGGGGGTACAGTCCGCGCAAGGCGCGATTGTTGAGGGGCTTGTCCGGAGAATTGTTCAAGGCGTTCCAGTTGTCCTGGTCGATGCCTTCCACAAACAGGTTGGGGTCAAACCCCGGTTCGCTGACAAAGGCCAGGATATCGCCGGTGCCGGGTTCGATCGCCACGAGCGCGCCCCGGTGATCGCCAAAAGCTTTTTCCGCGGCCTGTTGCAAACCTGCATCAACGGTCAGAAACAGATCATCTCCTGCGGTCGGGTCAATGCGCGAGAGGGAGCGGACGCCGCGGCCGCTCGCGTCCGTTTCCACCTGTTCCGAGCCCGTAACGCCATGCAATTCGTGCTCATAATGTCCTTCAATGCCGAGCTTGCCAATGTGGTTGGTGCCGCGGTATTCATCGGTCAGGCCGGCATCGTCCAGCCGCTCCTGGTCGGCCTCATTGATCCGCCCAATGTAGCCGATCAAATGGGAGGCGCTGGTGCCGAGTGGATAGTCGCGGATCAGGCGCGCCTGGATGTCCACTCCGGGAAACTGGTAGCGGTTGACAGCAAAACGGGCAATCTCCGTCTCGCTCAGGCGGTTCCGGATGGGGACCGGAGACAGGCCGTGCGTTTCGTCCAGCGCCTTGCGAAAGAGCTTGCGGTCCGATGAGGTGATGGTGACCAGTTCGGACAGCTGGTCGATGAGATGGTCCAGGTTTTTGTTGCGGGCCGGATTGATTTCGAGATCGTAGGTGTAATTGTTTTCCGCCAGCACCGTGCCTTTCCTGTCCAGGATCAGCCCGCGATTGGGGACGATGGGGACGATGCTGATCCGGTTGGCTTCCGCCAGCGTATGGTAATACCCGTGGGAGATGACCTGGAGCCAAACCAGGCGGGCCAGCAACAGCACGCACAACGTGATGATGAGTCCCCACAGCGCTTTCAGGCGGAGCTGGAATTCCCACCGTTCCTGCTGGGGATTGCGAAGAAACCGCTGCACTTCAGGAAACTCTGGGTGAGTCAGGGTGACTGCTCTGGCGTTCAAGCAGCGCGGGCAAAACCAGCCAGAAGAGTGCGGTGAACGGGGATTGCAGCCACCACAGCCAGCCAGGCAACGGCAGCTTGAGAATGAGGGAAGTCAGGGTGGTGGTGAGCTGGCTTGCAAAAATGAACGGAAGCACATGCAAAGCCTGATTGGCCGTGTAAAAGGACAGGGTGCGCGGCCTGAAATGATTGGCCAGGAAATAGCTCAGGGAATAGCCCAGCGCGTGAATGCCCAAGGTGGAACTGTCAGCCGCGTCCGCCAGAATGCCCAGGCAAAAGGCAACCCACCCCCCCATCAGCATGGGTTCGCGGATGGTCCAGTAAACCAGCAGCAGCACCATGAGATCCGGGCGGAGCAACAGCCAAGGCCCGCTCCAGGGCAGCAGCATGAAAAGGAACGCGACCAGAAAACTGCCGGCCACCCGGCGCAGGGTCGCGGGCCGCTTCAAGACTTGGGGTTCGCGGGGAGGGAGTGCCATCTCAGGGTTTTTTCAGTTTTCGGGGGGCTTTTGCCGTCGGGCTGACGCCCTTGTCGGAGGTCTGTTCGTCCAGATTGGGCAATTCGCCTCCCGGGGGGCGGGGAGGCACGCCCAAGACCAGCACATAACGATGGTTCAGCACGGCTCCCGTGGGGACGCACTGGATTTTGGCAAAGGCGGATGAAGCATCCCGCTCCACGGATTTGATTTGTCCCACGGACAGTCCGGGCGGGTAGAGCCCATCGATGCCGGACGTGACCACGAGATCTCCTGCCTGAACATCCGATGCGATGGGGACATAGGGAAGGGAAAACGTGCCGGTTTCGCCGTTGCCGAAGGCAATGGCTCGCAGTCCGTTACGCACGATCATGACGGGCAGCGCCTGGTTCTTGTCGGTAATCAGGGTCACTTCGCTGTTGAAGAGATTGACCGCGGTGACCTGCCCAACCAGCCCTTCGGCAGATATGACTGGCGCTCCCGGCTGTATGCCGCCATTCTGGCCGGAGCTGATCACGACTTTCTGGACAAACGGCGTGTGTGCCATGCCGACGATTTCAGCCAGGGCATGTGCTTCAGGTTGTTCCTGGCGCAGGCCCACCAGGGCGCGCAAGGTGTTGAGTTCGGATTTGGCGGTACGCAGTTGTTGTGCGGCATCTGCCTGTTGAAGCAGCTTTTGGCGCAGCTGATCGTTCTCAGCCTGCAAGGCCTGCGGCGATTCGATGGCCTGGCGCACCGTGTCGGCCAGGAGCGAAGGCAGGTTGGCTGCCTCCTGGAACGGGTAGATGACCACGCTGAGCGCTTTTCGGAACGCATCGAGCCGGTGGAAACGGTAATCCACCACGATGCAGGCGATGGCCAGGGCGCAGTAGAAAACCAGCCGCGCGAGGGGGGAGGGTCCGCGGCTGAACAGCTCTGGCGTACGAATGTCCATCCCCCCACCCCGCGGCTGTCGGGAATCAGTCCGACGTGAATACCATGCCCAGGCGATCGATTTCTTCCAGCGCCCTGCCACAGCCGCGCACAACGCAGGTGAGCGGGTCTTCGGCGACCAGCACGGGCAGCCCGGTTTCCTCGATCAGCAGCCGGTCCAGATCCCGCAGGAGCGCGCCGCCGCCGGTCAGGACCATGCCGCGTTCGGCGATGTCGGCGCCCAGTTCGGGAGGGGTCTGTTCCAGCACGGAATGCACCGTGCCAATGATGGAGTTGAGCGGATCGGTCAGTGCTTCGAGGATTTCGTTGCTCGAAATGGTGAACGTCCTGGGCACCCCTTCTGCCAGGTTGCGGCCTTTGACTTCAATTTCGCGCACTTCGGAACCCGGGAAGGCGGATCCGATTTCTTTCTTGATCTGTTCGGCGGTCGTTTCGCCGATCAGCATGCCGTAGTTGCGTCGAATGTAGTTGATGATGGCTTCGTCGAACTTGTCGCCGCCGGTCCTGACCGAGGCTGCATACACCAGCCCACCCAGCGACATCACACCCACTTCCGTGGTTCCTCCGCCGATGTCCACCACCATCGAGCCCGTGGCCTCGGCAACGGGAAGGTTGGCACCGATGGCGGCCGCAACCGGCTCCTCGATGAGGTAAACCTGGCGGGCTCCCGCGCCCAGCGCGGATTCGCGGATGGCGCGACGTTCAACCTGGGTTGAACCGCACGGCACGCAAATGATGATGCGCGGGCTGGGGGACAGGAGTCGCGATTCATGCACCTGCTTGATGAAATATTTGAGCATCTGCTCGGTGATGGTAAAATCAGCAATCACGCCGTCTTTCATGGGGCGAATGGCCGTGATGTTGCCAGGGGTCCGTCCCAGCATGGCTTTGGCGGCCAGGCCTACGGCCTGGATCACTTTCTTGCCGTGCGTTTCACCATCCTGGCGGATGGCCACCACGGAGGGTTCGTTGAGGACGATGCCTTTGCCTCGGGAATAAATCAGGGTGTTGGCTGTGCCCAGATCGATGGCGAGGTCGGTGGAAAAATAACCACGCAAAAATTCGAACATAAACGCGTCCTTAGGTGACTTGCTTCAAAGCTCTCCATGATACTCCATAACCCCAGCCCTTTCCATGCCAGGAGCCCAAGCCGTGGCTTTGACTGATACCGACCTGAGGCGGCTTGCCCGGCTTGCCCGTTTGCGCCTGGAAGAGTCCGAGATTTCCGGGCTCCGGGAGCAATTTGCCGGCATCCTGGGGCTGATCGACCAGCTTCAGGCGGTGGATACCCGGGGAATCGAGCCGTTATCCCATGCGCTGGACCTGGAGGCACGGTTGCGCGAAGACGTTGTGACTGAAACGGACCAAAGGGCCCGCTTTCAGTCCGTTGCCCCCCAGGTGGAGGAAGGTCTCTATCTGGTTCCCAAAGTCATCGAGTGACGCGCATGGATCTCGCAAATACTTCCTTGCGGCAGCTCGCCTCCGCTTTGCACGAACGCCGGATTTCCAGTCGCGAACTGACCCAGGCTTACCTGGAGCGGATCGGGCGGCTGGACGGACAGCTGGGGGCCTTCATTACGGTCGACCCGGACAAAACCCTGTCCCAGGCTGATGCGGCCGATGCCCGCATTGCCCGCGGAGAAGCGGGGCCCCTCACCGGCATTCCGATCGCGCACAAGGACATTTTTTGCACCGAAGGCTGGCTGACCACCTGCGGCTCCCGCATGTTGTCCAATTTCGTGTCTCCTTACGACGCGCATGTGATCGAAAAGTTCGCCGCAGCGGGAGCCCTGATTCTGGGCAAGACCAACATGGACGAGTTTGCCATGGGGTCAAGCAACGAAACCTCGCATTTCGGTCCGGTCAAAAACCCCTGGAACCTGGCCAAAGTGCCTGGCGGCAGCTCCGGAGGGTCGGCGGCAGCCGTGGCGGCGCGGCTCGCTCCGGCAGCTACGGCCACGGATACCGGAGGCTCCATCCGACAGCCTGCGGCGCTGTGCGGGGTGAGCGGAATCAAGCCCACCTACGGACTGGTTTCCCGGTACGGCATGATTGCCTACGCGTCGAGCCTGGACCAGGGCGGCGTGATCGCTCCCAGTGCGGAAGACCTGGGACTTGTGCTGAACACGATGGTGGGGTTTGACACCCGTGATTCCACCAGCATCGATCGCCCGGCGGAAGATTACACGGCTGCCCTGGGCCAGCCTCTCAAAGGGTTGCGCATCGGCCTGCCCCGGGAATATTTCAGCGGCGGCGTCAGCCCTGACGTGGCTCGGGCCATCGACGCGGCCCTTGAGGTCTATGACCGCCTGGGGGCGGAGCGGGTCGAGGTAAGCCTGCCGCACAGCCAGCTGTCGGTGCCCGTTTACTACGTGCTGGCGCCAGCCGAAGCGTCCAGCAACCTTTCCCGTTATGACGGCGTTCGTTATGGGCATCGCGCTGCCCAATACGGGGATCTCAACGACATGTACGAACGCACGCGCGCAGAAGGATTCGGGGCCGAGGTCAAGCGGCGCATCCTGACGGGCACTTATGTTCTTTCGCGCGGCTACTATGACGCCTATTACCTGCAGGCGCAGCGCGTGCGTCGCCTCATCGTGAACGATTTTCGCGAAGCGTTTGCCCGCTGTGACGTCATCATGGGACCTGCTTCCCCCACGGTGGCTTTCGGGTTTGGCGAAAAGACGAGCGATCCGGTGCAAATGTACCTGTCGGATATTTTTACCATCAGCGTCAATCTGGCGGGCCTGCCCGGGCTGTCGATTCCTGCCGGTTTCGGCGCTTCGGGGTTGCCGGTGGGCTTGCAGCTGATCGGCAACTACTTCAGCGAAGGGCGCCTGCTGCAGGCAGCCCATGGCTATCAGCAGGCCACGGACTGGCATCGTCAGGTGCCGGACATGGCGCGCGCCTAGGAGCATACATGGACTGGGAAGTCGTGATCGGGCTGGAAACCCATGCGCAGCTGGCGACGCATTCCAAGATTTTTTCAGGTGCGTCCACGGCGTTCGGGGCAGCACCCAATGCCCAGGCCTGCGCAGTGGATCTGGCCCTGCCCGGCGTGCTGCCGGTGCTCAATCGGGCAGCGGTGGATTGTGCCATCCGCTTTGGGCTGTCCACGGGAGCCACCATTGCTTCCCGATCGATTTTTGCCCGGAAAAACTATTTCTATCCCGATCTGCCCAAAGGGTACCAGATCAGCCAGTACGAAATCCCCGTGGTTTCCGGGGGCGCCATGGTCATCGAGGTGGAAGGCCGGGTCAGGCATGTCCGGCTGACGCGCGCCCACCTCGAGGAAGATGCGGGGAAATCGCTGCACGAGGATTTTCACGGGCTGTCGGGCATCGATCTCAACCGTGCCGGCACCCCCTTGCTGGAAATCGTTTCAGAGCCGGATTTGCGCAGTGCTGCGGAAGCCGTGGCGTATGCCCGCGCCCTGCATCGCCTGGTCACCTGGATCGGCATCTGCGATGGCAATATGCAGGAAGGTTCTTTCCGCTGCGATGCCAACGTGTCCGTCCGTCCGCGTGGGCAGGAAGAATTGGGCACGCGCTGTGAAATCAAGAACCTGAACTCGTTCCGTTTCCTTGAAAAGGCCATCGAGTACGAAATCCGCCGTCAGATCGAGCTGATCGAAGCGGGGGGTGCCGTGGTCCAGGAAACGCGCCTGTATGATCCGGATCGGGATGAAACCCGTTCCATGCGTTCGAAGGAAGACGCCCAGGACTACCGCTATTTCCCGGATCCCGATCTGCTGCCGCTTTCCATCGAGGCGGTCTGGATCGATCGGGTTCGGGCGGAGCTTCCCGAATTGCCCGATGCCATGCAGCAGCGCTTCACCGACGATTTCGGTTTGTCGATGTACGATGCCGGCGTGCTGACCGCTTCCCGGGACATGGCCCGCTATTTTCTGGACCTCCTGCCTTGCGCGGAGAACGATGCCAAGCTGTGCGCAAATTGGGTGAGCGGCGAACTCGCCGCTGCCTTGCACAGGGAAAGTCTGGAAATACAGGACAGCCGCGTTTCCCCGCAGCAGCTGGGCGGCTTGTTGAAGCGCATTCAGGATGGCACCATTTCTGGCAAGATGGCCAAGGAGCTGTTTGATGCCTTGTGGCAGGAAGGCGGAGAAGCGGATGCCCTCATCGAAGCCCGGGGACTGAAGCAGATTTCCGATGTGTCCAGCCTGGAACGCATCGTGGAGGCGCTCATGGCGGAGCATCCGGCCCAGGTGGCCGAATATCGCGCCGGCAAGGAAAAGGTGTTCGGCTTTTTCGTGGGGCGGGCCATGAAGGCCAGCGGCGGACGGGCTAATCCGGAACAACTGAATGCGGTGCTCAAGCAAAGGCTCAAGGCCGAATGAACGCTCCCCGCTCTGTGGGTGACGTCACCCCCAGCACAGCCCGATTCGATCAGCCGTTGCGCCTGGCTTCGGGCGTCACGCTGCAACAATTCGACCTGGTTTATGAAACCTACGGGCAACTCAACGCCGAGCGCAGCAACGCGATCCTGGTGTGTCATGCCTTGTCGGGAACGCATCACGTGGCAGGTACTTATGCGGGCGATTCCCGCAGTGCCGGCTGGTGGGACAACATGGTGGGCCCCGGAAAGCCGGTGGATACGGACCGTTTTTTTGTCGTGGGCGTCAATAATCTGGGAGGGTGCAATGGCTCCACCGGACCTTCCAGCATCGATCCTGCAACCGGCCATCCCTACGGATCGAAATTCCCGTTCGTGACCGTTGAAGACTGGGTGCATGCGCAAGCGCGGCTGGCAGACCATCTGCAAATCCCCCGCTTTGCGGCCGTCATGGGCGGAAGCCTGGGGGCCATGCAGGCACTCCAGTGGACTCTGACCTACCCTGACCGACTGGGACATGCCATCGTGATCGCCGCAGCACCCAGCCTGTCAGCCCAGAACATCGGTTTCAACGAGGTGGCGCGTCAGGCCATCACCACCGATCCCGCATTTCACGGGGGCGATTACTATACGCAGGGCGTCATTCCCGAACGGGGGTTGCGCCTTGCCCGCATGCTGGGTCACATCACCTATCTCAGCGACGACGCGATGATGGAAAAGTTCGGGCGGGACCTGTTGACTGACCAACCCCGTTTTTCCCTGGATGTCGAATTTGAAATCGAGTCCTATCTGCGCCATCAGGGCGACAAGTTTACGACCCGTTTCGATGCAAACACCTACCTCATCATGACCAAGGCGCTGGATTATTTCGACCCCGCGTCACAGGCCGGAGGCAATCTTTCGGCTGCGCTGGCCGGAGCCCGGGCCCGGTTTCTGGTTTTGTCCTTTACCACCGACTGGCGCTTTTCTCCGGCGCGTTCAAGGGAAATCGTCAAGGCGCTGCTCGACAACTCCTTGGCGGTGAGCTACGCCGAAATCGAGTCCACGCAAGGCCATGATGCATTCCTCATGGAAAATGAAGATTACTTTGCCGTGGTTCGTGCTTACCTGGCACGCGTGGCCGACGAGGTGGGCGCATGATTCGCCCCGATCTGGCCGTCATTGCCGGGTGGATAAAACCCGGCGCCAAAGTGCTGGATCTTGGATGCGGCGACGGGTTGCTGCTGTCCCATTTGCAGCAGGCCAAGCAGATCAGCGGCTACGGCATTGAAATCGATCCCCAAAGCGTGGTGGCCTCGATCCGGAACGGGGTGAACGTGCTGCAGATGAACCTCGAAACAGGGCTGTCCGGCTTCGATGACCGCTCGTTCGATACGGTGATCCTGTCCCAAACCCTCCAGGCCACCAAGCACACGGAAACGATTCTGCGCGACATGTTGCGCGTCGGACGGGAAGGTATCGTCACCTTTCCCAATTTCGGATACTGGCGAAACCGGTTGCAGGTGATGCTGGGCAGGATGCCCAAGAGCGAGGCCATGCCTTACGAGTGGTTCAACACGCCCAATGTCCACTTGTGCACCCTGGAAGATTTCGAGGCCCTGTGTGGCCTTATCGGGGCACGCGTGGCCGAACGGCTGGTCATCGGCCCGCAGGGGCATTCGGTCCGCTTTTGTCCCAACCTGACGGGTAGTCTCGCGATCTACCGCATTCAGCCTAGAGGCTGACCAGCAAGCGGCGTTGCCGCCACACCAGCCACACCCCGGGCAATGCCGCCAACACGGCCCATATGAAAAATTGCGTCCAGCCCAGTATCCCGACCAACTGGCCGGCCAGCGGGCCCACATAAACGCGACCGGTGGCGGCCAGCGCGGACAGCAATGCAAATTGCGTGGCACTGAAGCGGTGACTGCAAAGCGCCATCAGGAGTGCCGTGAACGCCGCAGTTCCCATGCCCGACGTCAGGTTTTCAAGAAACACGGCAAAAACCATCAACCCGAACTGGTGGCCGGCTGCGGCCAGCCAGGCAAAAGCCAGTGCCGCACTGCCCTGAAGCAGACCAAACCACAACAGGGAACGGTAAAGCCCCCAACGAACCATCAAGGCCCCGCCAGCCATGGCTCCGATAAGGGTTGCCGCAAGGCCAATGCCTTTGTTGACGGCGCCCACTTCCGCAATGCCGAAGCCGACACCACGAATCAGGAATGCGGTGGACAGCGATCCGGCAAACGCGTCGCCCAGCTTGTATAACACCACGAGCGCCAGGAGTGCCCAGGAGCCCGGCCGTGCCAGGAATTCCTGCAAGGGAAGCAGGACGGCATCGCGCAGCGACCGCGGGAGCGCCGGCGGCGCCGGCGGTTCGGGGCCGCTCAGGGTGGCGGCAATGCCAATCCCCATGAGTCCCCCCATGAGGGCATAGGTGGCAGGCCATCCCCACTGGGCAGCCATCACCAGGGCCAGCGCTCCCGAGCAGAGCATCGCCAGCCGGTAACCCAGAACCGTCAGGCCAGCGCCGGGTCCGCGTTCGGCAGTGGTCAGCAGGTCGGTGCGATAGGCGTCCACGATGATGTCCTGCGATGCGGACACGAAAGCAAGGGTGGTGGCCGCTATTGCGGCCCATGCCGGATGGCTGGAAACGGGCATCAGTCCAATCAGGGCCATGCCTGCGGCAAGGGTCAGCTGAGTGGCCAGCATCCAGCCACGGCGGCGTCCGAGAAACGGCAGGGCAAAGCGGTCCATGACGGGAGCCCACAGGAATTTCCACGTGTAGGGCACCCCGGCGAGCGTCAGCCAGCCGATGGTGGAGATCGAAACCCCTTCGGACGCCATCCAGGCCTGGAGCGTGGCGCCCGACAATGCAAGCGGCAGCCCCGAGGAAAAGCCCAGGAGAAGGACGGTTCTCAGGTGTCTGCTGGAAAGAAGGGGCAGGTGTTTGCGCATGCTGTCGAACGGCATGTCGCATCATGCCCCGCGAGGGAATGCCGACGCAAGCCCGGACGTGGTATGCTCCCCCCCACTTCAGCCGGACCATTCCCATGAACGATTTTCACGCCCGTTTCATTGCCTTTGCCATAGAGCACCAGGTGATTCGTTTTGGCAGTTTCAAGACCAAGGCGGGCAGGGTTTCGCCTTACTTTTTTAATGCCGGGCTTTTCAATACGGGTGGTTCGCTGCACGCGCTGTCGGAGTTTTATGCGGATGCGGTTCTGGCTTCCGGCATCTCTTTCGATTTTCTCTTCGGGCCTGCCTACAAGGGTATTCCGCTGGCGGCAGCCATCGCCATCGCGCTGGCCCAACGGGGGCGGGATACGCCTTTCTGCTTCAACCGCAAGGAAGCCAAGGACCATGGCGAAGGCGGGTCGCTGGTCGGCGCCAATCCGGTGGGGCGCGCGCTGATTGTGGATGACGTGATTTCCGCGGGAACTTCCGTGCGCGAATCCGTGGCGCTGCTGCGGGCGGCCGGAGCCACGCCGGTCGGCGTCGTCACGGCGCTGGACCGCATGGAGCGGGGCAACACGCCGCTATCGGCCGCGCAGGAAGTGACGGCGCAATTCGGAATGCCGGTGTTCAGCATTGCCACGCTCGACCACCTCATGGATTATCTTGCACAAGATCCGGCGCTGGCCGGGGAACGGCAACGCATGGCGGAATACCGGGCATGCTACGGAGAAGGCGTCAGCAGCTAGCAACTCTGCAGATTGAGCCGCAGCATCAATTCTTCCAGACGGTCCGTATCGTAGGTCTGCAGGATTTTCCGGATCCAGGGCTTGAGATCCGGCAGGCTGGTCTTGAGGATGATCTGCTTGACCTCCGGCAGATGCGCCGGATGCATGGAAAATTCACGCAGCCCAAACCCCAGCAGCAGCCGCGTAAGCGCGGGGTTTCCCGCCATTTCACCACATACGGCAACCGGAATGCCGGCCTTTTGCGCCGTCCGGATGGTATTGGCCACCAGGTAAAGCACGGCCGGATGCATCGGGTTGTAGAGATGGGCTACGCTGTCGTCGGCGCGATCAATGGCCAGGGTGTACTGGATCAGGTCGTTGGTGCCAATGGAAAGGAAATCCAGCTTCCCGATGAAGACGGGCAAGGCGAGCGCGGCGGCCGGAACTTCGATCATCCCGCCCACCGGCATGTCTTCCTTGAAGGGAATGCCTTCCACACGCAGTTCCGCCTTGGCCTGTTCGAGCAAAGCCAGCGCCTGGGTCAGCTCAGTGCCCGTGGACAGCATGGGCAGAAGCAAATGCACGTTTCCGAAGCGGGATGCGCGCAGTATCGCGCGCAATTGCGTGAGGAAAATCCGCGGCTCCGACAGGCAATAACGAATGGCCCGCAACCCCAGCGCCGGGTTCAGGGTGTGCGTTTTCGGGGCCTGTTCAATCTGCTTGTCGGCGCCGATGTCCAGCGTCCGGATCGTGACCACCTGGCCTCGCAATTGTTCGGCAACCCTTCGATACGCGTTGAACTGTTCTTCTTCGCCAGGCAGGTCGCTGCGATTCATGAAAAGAAACTCGCTGCGATACAGTCCGATGCCGGTGGCGCCGCTTTTCTTGACGCCATCCACATCTTCGGGCAACTCGATGTTGGCCAGCAGGGAGATGTCGGTTCCGTCCAGGGTGGTGGGGCGGGTGGTACGCAGCCTTTTGAGTTTCTGGCGCTCGATGTGCCATTGTTCCTGGCGCAGCCGGTATTCGGAAAGAATCAGCGGGTCGGGGTTCACGATGATCACCCCGGCCATGCCATCCACAATGATGAGTTCGCCTTCCCTGATCATGGCCCATGCATGGTGCAGGGCAACCACGGAGGGAATGCCCAGGCTGCGTGCAACAATGGCCATGTGGGAAGTGGCTCCTCCCATGTCCGTGACGAAAGCCTGGAAGGCGTGCTGCTTGAAGACCATCATGTCGGCCGGGCTCAGGTCGTGCGCGACCAGGATGCTTTCGCCGTCCGCCTTGTGATCCGCCTCGAGCGTCGTGGGCTGCCCGCTCAATGCCTTGAGGACGCGTTCCACCACCTGCACCACGTCTTCCTTTCGTTCACGCAGGTAGCTGTCCTCGATGGCTTCGAACTGGGAGATGAGCGAATCCATTTGCTGCTTGAGCGCCCATTCTGCATTGCAGCCTTGCTGGAGAATGAGCCGGCGCGGGATGCCTGACAGCGTTTCGTCGTTCAGGATCATCAGATGCAGTTGCAGGAAGGCGGCAAATTCCGGCGGAGCTCCTGCGGGGACATGTTTTTCCAGCTCTCGCAGTTCGTCACGCACCGTGCTGACGGCCCGGTCGAAACGTTGCACTTCGGCGTCCAGGCGTTCCGCGGGAACCGCGTAATGCGTCACCTCGAGCGAGGTTTGCAGGAACAGATGGGCTCGCCCGATGGCGATTCCCTGAGCGACTGCGATGCCATGCATCGAAAAGCTCATGCCTACTCCGGTTCGTCGAAACGGTTGTTGATGAGAGTGGTCAGGGCGTCCAGCGCGGCTTCGGCTTCCGGACCTTCGGCTTCGAGGGTCACGGTGGTGCCACGCGTTGCTGCGAGCATCATGACGCCCATGATGCTTTTGGCATTGACCCGGCGCCCATTGCGCGACACCGTGACATCGCACGGGAAGGCGGAAGCCGTTTGGGTCAGTTTTGCGGAAGCTCGGGCATGAAGCCCCAATTTGTTGATGATTTCGATTTGTCGCACAGGCATGGATCAGGATTCTGAAAGGTGTGGGTTTTCTTTTTCCGTGGCATGGGCCGGGTGGCCCGGTCCGATGCGGCCGGACGGGACACGAAACGCAAAAGTGCTGCCCTTTCCGGGTTCGCTTGCGATTTCCAGCTTTGAATCATGGTGCATTGCGACCTGTTTGACAATGGCAAGCCCCAGCCCGGTACCCCCCGTCTCGCGAGAGCGGGCGCGATCCACCCGGTAAAAGCGTTCGGTCAGGCGAGGCAAATGTTCGGCGGCAATGCCGATGCCCGAATCCTGTACCGCGAATACTCCGTCTCCTCGTTCGCGGCGCCATTGCAGGATGATCTTGCCGCCCGGCGGCGTGTAGCGCACGGCATTGGTGACCAGGTTGCTGAAAGCGCTCAGAAGTTCCGATTCGGAGCCCAGGATGCTGTCGGTGCTGTCACACAGGCACTCGATGTCATGTTGGCCTTCGCTGAGGTGACGGGCCATCTGAAACAGCTGTTGCATCAGAGGGGCAACCGGTACGGGTAAATCCGGCGCCGGCGCATGCTGGCTTTCCAGGCGCGACAGGGACAGTAACTCCTCCACGAGGTTTTGCATGCGCTGGGTCTGCGAGCGCATGGTGGAAAGCACGCGCTGATGCGTCGGCACATCAAGGGAATCGCCGTCGAGCAGTGTTTCGATGTAGCCCCCAACGACCGTTAACGGCGTGCGCAACTCATGGGACACGTTGGCGACAAAATCGCGACGGACTTGCTCGTCCCGCTCCATCTGCGTGATGTCATGCGTGACCAGCATCCGCTCGTCCTCGCTCAGCGGTACGACTTCAAGGGAAAGGGACAGGTCGGTGCCGCGGACACGGCGCCGCAGGATAAAGGAGGATGGGGAAGGCTGGGACTGAAGGTAGTCCGCAAAATCTGCATGGCGGATCAGGTAGGTCAGGCTTTGGCCCCGGTCCTGCTTCAAGGCAATGCCAAAATGACGTTCAGCGCTGGGATTGCACCAGAGAATGCGGTCCGACCGGTCGATCACGATGACGCCATTCGGAAGGGCGGCCCCGGCATGCTGGAAGCGTTCCAGCGCATCGCGCAGTTTTTGCTGGGTTTGTTCGGCGTGTTTTTCCAGTCCGTGCAGCCTGCCGAAAACCTGGCTCCAGATGCCGCCCGGCTGGTAGCCGGCGCTGGCCTGATGCCGGGTCAGCCAACGGTTGAGCGTCAACAGTTGCCAGGAATCCCGGGCCGCCGCCGCAGCCATGAAAAGCGCCAGCGATGCGATGCCCCATATCCAGCCAAAAGCCAGGGAGATCAGCGTACTGAAAATCAGGGTGGCCAGCAGGGCCCCCAGGACATATTTAAGGAACTGTTTCATGGTCTCAGGAGATTTCTACCCCTGAGAGTACCAGAGCCTGGAGGATTCAGGGGAGTGCGGTGAGACGATAACCCGAGCCGCGAACGGTTTGCAGGATTTCGTCGGAGCCGCTGGGCTCAAGGGCAGCCCGCAAGCGGCGGATGTGCACATCCACGGTCCGTTCTTCGATGAAGACATGGTCGCCCCAGACATGGTCCAGTATCTGGGTGCGGGAATAAACCCGCTCGGGATGCGTCATGAAAAAGTGCAGCAGCTTGAACTCGGTCGGCCCCAGGCTGATTTCCTCGCCCTGGATGCTGACCCGGTGGGTGCCTGGATCCAGCAGCAGATCCTTGAACCGGACCGGATCTTCCGTCATCTGGGGGGCGCGGCGCCGCAGAACGGCCTTGATGCGCGCATTGAGCTCGCGGATGGAAAAGGGCTTGGTGATGTAGTCATCCGCGCCGGATTCCAGCCCCATCAGCTTGTCCGCTTCCTCGGCGCGAGCGGTCAGCATGATGATGGGAATATTTTGGGTCCGTTCACTGGCCCGCAGGCGTCTGACGAGATCAACGCCACTCAGGCCGGGCAACATCCAGTCCACCAGCATGAGGTCAGGCAATGACTCGCGCACCTGGTCCAGGGCTTCTTGCGCATTGGCTGCCAGCAGCGGCTCGTGCCCTGCCTGGTTCAGATTCAGGGCGATCATTTCCTGAATGGCCGCCTCGTCTTCGACGACCAGTATGCTGGCTCCCAAATGGACCTCCGGGTGGGTAGTGGGGATTTGATAAGTCGCTTCCATGGTTGCGTCTTATACCCACAAGGTATGACGGGAATGTTACAGCAACCAAACCGGCACGGCATGTCCGGTCAGCGATTTGACCCCGAAATGACCTTGATTTCAAACAGCCGGCATTCCAGAGCCCCGTTGTAGAGGGGCGTTCGACGGGACGTCTTGAGCCGGATGAGCTTTGGGAGCTGCATGTCGGCGGTGAAAAAATAAGCTGTCCATCCGGCATAGCGTTGTTTCAGGGTATCGCCCAGACGGGGGTAGAGTTCGGCCAGCGCGGCTTGTTCCCCCATGCGCACGCCATAGGGGGGGTTGGTGACGATCAGGCCGGAAGGGGCGGGTGGCGTGGATTCCAGGACATTGACCTGCTTGAGCTGCACGCTGTCCGCCAGTCCGGCCGCATCGAGGTTGGCCCGGGCGGCATCCAGGGCATCGCCTTTCAGGTCGTAGCCCCAGATGGGAAGCGGGGCCGGAGGTTGTGCGCGGGCTGCGGCTTGGGCACAAATTCCGGGCCATGAAGACAGGTCCCATCCGGAAAGAGACTCAAAACCGAACGTTCGCCCCAGGCCGGGGGCGCGCCCCAGGCTTTGCTCGGCCGCTTCCTGCAAAAAAGTCCCGGCCCCGCAAAAAGGGTCCAGCAAAGGCAGGCCAGGCTGCCACCCTGCCAGTTTCAGAATGCCTGCGGCCAGGTTCTTTTTGAGCGGGGCCTGTCCGGATTCGATCCGGGCGCCGCGCTTGAACAGCGCTTCGCCCGAGGTATCCAGGTAAAGGAAATAAGTGTTTTCCGTAAGGAAGGCATGAACCCGGATGGCAGGATCCCGTGTGTCCACGGACGGGCGCTGTCCGGTTTTTTCCCGGAAATGATCGCACAGGGCGTCTTTTATCCGCAGGGTGACGAAATCCAGGCTTTTCAGGGGGCAGCGGTTGGCCCGGGTTTCCACGCGCAGCGTCTGTTCCACGTGCATCCAGCGCGACCAGGGCAGCTTGTGGGCTGCGTCGTAGAGGTCCTGTTCGGTACGGTAAGTTCCGGTGCCAATCTGCCACAGCACCCGGCTGGCCACACGGCTTTCCAGATTGACTCGCATGGCCAGCGCAAAGTCCCCCTGAAAGGCGACACCGGCATCGGCCGGCTGCACTCTGTCGGCTCCCAGTCCGGCCAGTTCGTGGCCCAGAACGGTTTCCAGGCCCCGGGGACAGGAAGCAAAAAAATATTCGGTCATAGTTCAGAAGGGCTTTGCGACAGCCAGAATGACAATGGGGATCAGGGCCAGCACCGGGGCTTCATTGAACCAGCGATACCAGACATGGCTGTGCCGGTTCCGGTCGTGTTTGAATTCCAGCAGGAGACGTCCGCACCAGACATGGTAGCCGACGAGCAGCAGAACGATGGCCATTTTTGCGTCCAGCCAGCCGCCGCGATCTCCCAGGCCAAAAGCCATGAAGAGCCCCGATGCGACGGTCAGGAGTCCGCCGGGGGTCATGATGCCCCAGTAGAGCTTGCGTTCCATGACCTTGAAACGTTCTCTTCCCACGGCATCGGTGTCCGGACAGAGGGCGTGATAGACAAAAAGGCGCGGCAAATAGAACAGCCCGGCAAACCACGTCACCATGAAAATCACATGAAATGCTTTGATGTAGAGGATCATGAAACGCCTTCAGGTCTGAGGTCCGCAGGCCATGCTGACCCATTCGCGAATGAGGTGCAGCCTGCGGTGGAAAAAGTGGTCGGAGCCCGGGACCACGACGATGGGCAGATCCTGGGGTCTGGCCCAGTCCAGCACCTGGGAGAGCGGAATGGTTTCGTCCCGTTCTCCATGGATGACCAGTGTGTCCCGGGCGGGGACCAACCCCATGGGGCACGTGCCGACGGCCGGGCCCACCAGCACCAGCTTGCGGCAGGGCAACTGACGGGCCACCTCGCTTTGCACAAAGGCCCCAAAGGAAAACCCGGCCAGAAAAAGCGGAGCTTCAGGGTAGTAGGCGCGCATGTACTCATGCACCGCGAGCCAATCTTCGGTTTCTCCGCGCCCGCCGTCGTGCGTTCCTTCGCTGTTTCCCACGCCGCGGAAATTCATGCGCACGGCGACATGCCCCAGTTGCACGAATGTGTTGGCCAGGGTTTGCACCACCTTGTTGTCCATTGTTCCGCCATACAGCGGGTGAGGGTGGGCAACCAGCGCCAGCCCCCGAACCTCTCCGTTGGGGAGCGCAATCACGGTTTCCAGCTTGCCGGCGGGGCCGTCGATCAGGAGAGCATTGTGCTGGGGGTACATGGTTGAAGGAAAGGGGACCCTGGAAAAACTTTCATTCTATTCGGAATTGGGCCAGGGCAGGGGGCGCAATTCGCTCCGGAAGCGCCGTGCTCGTTCCACGTAGCTGTCCGCGTTGAGTTTGAGGGAAGCGATTTCGTCCGGAGTGAGGGTGCGCAGGATCCGCCCCGGGCTGCCCACCACCAGTGAGCCGTCCGGGATGACCTTGTTTTCCGTAATGAGGGTGTTGGCCCCGATCAGGCAATTTTTTCCGATGACGGCGCGGTTGAGAATCACGGCTTTAATGCCGATCAGGCTGCCGTCGCCCACCGTGCACCCGTGCAGCATGGCCATATGCCCCACGCTGACATCGTTTCCGATGTCCAGTGGGATGCCGGGGTCGGAATGGAGCACGGCGCCATCCTGGATGTTGCAGCGTTCGCCGACGGCGATCAGGTCATTGTCTCCCCTCAGCACGGCATTGCACCAGATGCTGGTTTGGGCGCCCAACCGCACTTGCCCAACGACCATGGCACTGGGGTCCACATAACAGCTGGTGTCTATCGCCGGAGCTTGTCCGGCCAGTTCGTAAATCATCATTCTCCTAAAGACTTTGCTAAAAACACGTATTGTGCCAAACTTTGTCAGTTTCCGATTCGAGTCGGATGTCGGAAGCCGGAATCTTAAGGGAAGCTTAAGGCCTTTTAGGCCTCAAGTGCTGCTTGTACGCTGCTTTTTGCAGCATGCTAGAATCCGCGGCACACAGGCTTCGGCACAGTTCCGAATACTCGAACCTAAAAGACGAGAGGAGATGACCATGCATTTTGCACTTCCCAAATGGGCTGCCCCGGTATTGGGCGTTTCGCTGGTTGCTCTGGCACTGGGTGCCACGGCTGCAGAACCGATCAAGATCGGTGTTTCAGGCCCCTTTACAGGCGGTTCTTCTCCGATGGGGCTGTCGATGCGCGATGGCGTGCGCCTGGCGACCGAAGAAATCAACAAGGCCGGCGGCGTGCTGGGCCGCAAGATCCAGCTGATCGAGCGCGATGACGAAGCCAAGAACGAACGCGGCGTGCAGGTGACGCAGGAACTCATCAGTCGCGAAAAAGTGGTGGCCGACGTGGGCTACATCAATACCGGCGTTGCGCTGGCTTCCCAACGTTTCTATGAGGAAGCCAAAATTCCGGTCATCAACAACGTGGCGACCGGCTCCCTGATTACCAAACAGTTTCTCCCCCCCGAATACAAGGACAACTACGTTTTCCGTACTTCGGCCAATGACGGCATCCAGTCCCACATGATCGTGGAAGAGGCGATAACCAAACGCAAGTTCACCAAAGTGGCGATTCTTGCGGACTCCACCAATTATGGCCAGCTGGGCCGCGAAGACCTGGAGAAAGCTCTGGCGGCCAAAGGCGTCAAGGCGGTTGCCGTTGAAAAGTTCAACATCAAGGACACCGACATGACGGCCCAGTTGCTGCGGGCCAAGGAAGCCGGCGCCCAGGCCATTTTGACCTATGGCATCGGGCCTGAACTGGCGCAAATCGCCAACGGCATGGCCAAACTGGGCTGGAAAGTACCGATGATCGGCAGTTGGACGCTCTCCATGGCCAACTTCATCGACAATGCCGGTGCCAACAGCAATGGAGCCCGCATGCCGCAAACGTTCATTCAGGAACCCAATACGCCGAAACGGAAAGCTTTCATCGATGCTTACGTGAAAGCCTACCATCCGGCCAACGGACGCATCCCTTCGCCGGTTTCCGCAGCACAGGGATATGACTCCATGTATCTGCTGGCCGCAGCCATCAAGCAGGCTGGAACCACCGACGGCCCTGCGGTACGGGCGGCACTGGAAGACCTGAAACAGCCCGTGGAAGGTGTTGTGACCAACTACAACAAGCCGTATTCTCATGACAACCATGAAGCCATCACGGCCAACATTCCGGTGATGGGGGAAGTGAAGGATGGGCATGTGGTTTATGCCTACGAGGAAGACCGCAAGAACCCGTTTCACACCCGGTAAGTGACTTGGCGTCCCGCCGCAAGGCGGGACGCTGTCTTTGAAGGCCTCTTGAACAACCGTCCAATTTTCGACTGGGATTTTCCATGGATATCCTGATGCAGCTGCTGATGAGCGGCATTGCACTCGGCATGATTTATGCCGTCATCGCTTTCGGCTACCAATCCACCTTTGCCACATCAGGCACATTGAACTTCGGCCAAGGGGAAGCGCTCATGCTGGGCGCCATGGTCGGTCTGTCCTTCAGTGGTGACGTGTTGGGCGGGCCTTACATGAACTACTGGCTGATGATTCCCCTGGTTTTGCTTTTTGGTGCCCTGCAGGGGATGGTGGTGGAATTCGTGGGCGTGCGCCCGGCCATCAAGACCAAGTCGGAGTTTGGCTGGATCATGTCCACCATCGCCTTGGGCATCATTTTCCGGAACGTGGCTGAGAACATCTGGGGGCGGGATGACATGCCCTTCCCGTCGCCCCTTCCGACGGCGCCGATCCATATCTTCGGCGCCAATGTATTGCCGATGGAACTGATGGTGGTGGTGGGTGCCCTGCTCATGATGTTGCTGGTGGAGCTGTTCAACCGCCGTTCCATTTACGGA
>JAJZPY010000133.1 GCA_021811005.1 Pseudomonadota bacterium | reverse complement strand
TGTAGGTCATGGGGATCTTATTGCGGACCTTGCGGTTGCGCAGGTCGCGGTTGACGATGAAGGAAAACTCGTAGGCCGGACCAAAGCAGGAAGCGCCCTGGAACGCGCCGATGATCACGGGGCCGGGCGACTTGAGCAGTTCCTGGTAACCCTGGTACGTGTGTTCGGCATGGTCCACCGTGCAGATGGAATGGGTGTGTCCCCCCGGGCCGGAACCTTCCACTTCCTCGAAGGCGAGCTTGGGTCCCGTGGCGATCACCAGGTAATCGTAGGTGAGCCGGCTGCCGTCCGGAAAGTCGAGGGCATTGGCTTCCGCGTCGATGCGGCTGACCGGCTGCCCCACGAAATCGATGCCTTTCTTGGCCAGGTAAGGACGGATGGGAAACGTGATGGCCTCGCGTTCGCGCCAGCCCACCGCCAGCCACGGGTTGGACGGCACGAACTGGAAATAGTCCACGGCGTTGACCACCGTGACGCGGTGTGACTTGTCGAGCTTGTCCCGCAATTCATAGGCTGCAGGCATTCCGCCAGTCCCTGCGCCCAGTACGACGATATGTGCCATGGCGTTTCCTCCCTCGTAGAAATGATCAGTGTCGTGAATCGGATGGCGCGGCGCCTTCGGAAGGCACTTCCAGCAGCGCGTTCACGGTCTGCAACTGCGATTCATCCAGCTTACCAGCCAATGCTTCCAGCTGCAGCCGGTTCATGACCTGTCCCACCCGCCCTTGCAGCCAGGACAAGCGCGCATTGGCGGCATCGCTTTCGGCCGACAGCAGGTCGAGCGTGCTGCGATCGCCCACCTGGTGTCCCAGGCGGGTTGCCGCCAGGCGCGCATCGCTCGCCTTGAGCGCAGCCGCCAGGGCCTGCACCCGGCGCTCACCGGCGGTCAGGCCGAGCCAGGCGGCGCGCGTCTGCAGTCCCACCTGCTGGCGCGAGCGCTGGGTTTCGCTCAGGGCCTTGTCCGTCAGGTGCTGCGCTTCTTCGCGCCGGGCACTGCGCGAACCGCCGCTGTACAGGGGAATGGTGAGCTGCACGCCCAGCAGGCTGGTGCGTAGGGTGTTGCTGGCCGGGCCGTAGTCACCGCTGCCGGACAGGTGGTCACGCGTCATCTCCCCCACCAGGTCCACCGAAGAGGAGGACAGCACGCCGTAACGGTCCGATTCGCGGCGTGCCACGTCCACCTGCAGCTCGCGCATGCGCAGGCCCGGGTTGCCGGCCGTCGCCTCGTTCATCCACTGCTCGAGCGGGCCCCCGGGAGGCGGCACGTCGCCACGCGTGGGTTCCAGCACGTCCAGCGAGGCACCGGGCAGCCCGGTGGCGTCCGCCAGCGCGGCCTGCTTGAGCTGCAGGTCGGTTTCGGCCGCCATGATCTGGGCGCGGATGGCTTCCACCCGCGCTTCGGCCTCATGGGTGTCGGTGATGGGCACGTCGCCCAGCTTGTAGCGCGCTTTCACTTCGCCCAGCGCCTTTTCCACCGACTGTTCCTGGCTCCGCGCCACGCGCAGGGCTTCCTGCGCCAGTGCCACGTCGAAATAACGCTGCGCGGTGCGCAGCATGAGATCCTGGCGCGCGTTTTTCCATTCCAGGTCGGCGATTTCCGCCTTGAGGTCGAGCTGGCGGCTTTGCGCCAGGCGCTCGCCGCTCACCAGGGGCTGGCGCGCGGAAAGCGCCCAGCGGTCCATGTTGCCGTTGACGATGGAAGTGTTGAACACCGCGCTGTTGGTGAGGGGAAAGCCGGGCGCGTAGAACTGGGCGCCCTGGGTCTGGGTTTCGTTGGTCATGCGCCCCGCCGTGCCGGTGGCCTGCACCGTGGGACGCCACAGCGCGCTCGCCTGCTCGCGCTGGGTGAGGCCGGCTTCATACGTCGCCTGCGCCGCCTGGAAATCGGCATCGTGCTGTTGGGCCGACTTCCAGGCCTGCATCAGGTCGGCGGCCTGCACGGCCGGCACGCACAGCGCGCCGCCCAGGGCAGCCGCCAGCAGCGCGCGCAACATCCCGGCGGAAAAGGTCGGCGGAAGGCGTCTGCGTCCCATGGCCATCAGCACCCGGGGGGCACGCCGAATTTGCGCAGCAACGATTCCATCAGGCACCAGCGGGTCAGTCCGCTTTGCAGCAGGTTGAGGCCCACGAAGGCGGTGAAGGCCAGCCACCAGGTGCTTGCGAACAGGGGGCTGCCCGGAATGCCCAGGGCCAGTGAAAGCAGTATAAAGGTGCCCGCAATCACGCGCACCAGTCGCCATGAAGTCATGAGTGTTCTCCTTCGTCAGGTTTGGCAATGGAAGACAGGCGGTGCTGGTAGGCTGAAAAATACAGGGTGGGAATCACCACCAGGGTCAGCACCGTCGATACGAAAATCCCGAAAATCAGGGAGATGGCGAGCCCGTTGAAAATCGGGTCGTCCAGGATGAAAAACGCGCCCAGCATGGCTGCCAGACCGGTCAGCAGGATCGGCTGCGAACGGGTGATGGCCGAACGCACGATGGCTTCCTTGAACGGCACGCCGGCCCGCACCTGCAGGTTGATGAAATCCACCAGCAGGATGGAATTGCGCACGATGATGCCGGCCAGCGCGATCATGCCGATCATGCTGGTGGCCGTGAACTGGGCGCGCAGCAGCGCGTGTCCCGGCATCACGCCGATGATGGTGAGCGGAATCGGGGCCATGATGATGAGCGGCACCAGGTAGGAGCCGAACTGGGCCACCACCAGCAGGTAGATGAGCACGAGGCCCACGGCATAAGCGGCGCCCATGTCGCGGAAGGTTTCGTAGGTCACCTGCCATTCGCCGTCCCACTTGAGGGAATAGCCGCGGTAAGGATCTTCCGGCTGGCTGATGAAATAGTCGGTCAGGTGCCCGCCGCCCGGCGTCCTGATTTGCAAAATGGCCTGGCGCATCTCAAACATGCCGTAGAGCGGGCTGTCCACCTTGCCGGCCATGTCGCCCACCACGTAGTTCACCGCCAGCAGGTCCTTGTGATAGACCGGCTGCTCGCGCACCGTGTCGGTCAGCGTCACCAGCTCGCGCAGCGGCACCAGTTGCCCCTGCGCCCCTTTCACGCCCAGCTGCAGCAACGCGTTGAGGTCGCCCTGCAGGTTGTCCGGCAGCTGCACCCAGGCGGAAGCCGGGAACTTGGTCTGGTCGTGCAGCCAGGTCACGGCATCGCCGGAAAGCGCAGTCTGCAGCGTGGTGGCGATGGTCTGCTGGGAAATCCCGAGCAGGGCCGCCTTGCGCCGGTCCACGCGCAGCAGTTTCTTGGGGGCATCGGCAATGCTGCTGTCGTCCACGTCCACCACGCCCGGGGTCTTTTCGAACACGGCGCGCACCGCATGGGCCACGCTGCGCCGCCCTTCCGCGTCCGGACCGTAGATTTCGGCCACGATGGGCGACAGCACGGGCGGACCGGGAGGCACTTCGATCACTTTCACGTTGGCGCCGAAACGCCGGCCGATGGCCTGCAGCTGGGGCCGCAGGCGGGTGGCGATGGCGTGGCTTTGTTCCTTGCGATGGTGCTTGTCCACCAGGTTGACCTGCAGGTCGCCCACGTCACCGCCGCTGCGCAGGTAGTACTGGCGCACCAGGCCGTTGAAATTGATGGGCGCGGCCGTGCCCGCGTAAGCCTGGTAGTTGACCACTTCCGGGTCGGTGGCGACAAAGGCCCCCAGTTCATGCAGCACGGCGGCGGTTTGTTCCAGCGGCGTGCCGGCCGGCATGTCCACCACCACCTGGAACTCCGACTTGTTGTCGAAAGGCAGCATCTTGAGCAGCACCAGCCCGGTGGCGGGCAGCACCAGGGAGAGCGCAATCAGGCCGGCCACCGCAAGCCCCAGCAGGTTGCGGTTGCGGCGTCCGCGCTGCGAGTCGAGCAGCGGCGCGAAGACTTTTTCAAACCAGGGCGCCAGCCGTTTGGTGATGGCTCCGGAGTGATCCGCGGCTTCCGCGCCGGCATGGGCGGGTTTCATCCACAGGCGTGCCAGCCAGGGCGTGACCACGAAGGCGACGGCCAGGGATAGCAGCATGCCCATGCTGGCGTTGATGGGAATGGGGCTCATGTAGGGCCCCATGAGGCCGCTCACGAAAGCCATGGGCAGCAGCGCCGCGATCACCGTGAGGGTGGCCAGGATGGTGGGACCGCCCACTTCGTCCACGGCACCCGGGATCAGCTCGCGCAGGCTTTTGCCCGGATGGAGCTGCTGGTGGCGGTGGATGTTCTCCACCACCACGATGGCGTCATCCACCAGAATCCCGATGGAGAAAATGAGCGCGAACAGCGACACCCGGTTGAGCGTGAAACCCCAGGCCCAGGACGCGAACAGGGTGACGGTCAGGGTCAGGATCACGGCCGTGCCCACGATGGCGGCTTCGCGCCGGCCGAGCGCCAGGAACACCAGCGCCACCACCGAGGCGGTGGCGAACAGCAAGA